>JABDKP010000132.1 GCA_013002175.1 Ilumatobacter sp. | reverse complement strand
TGCCGAACTTCGCCCTCGCGGTGCTGATCAAGTACGTGCTGTCGATCAAGTTCGAGATCTTCCCGCTGATCTTCAACGCGGCCGACCCGTTCTGGACACGCGTCTGGCAGATGATCATGCCCGCGCTCACGCTCGGGTTGCCGGCCGCTGCGGTGTACCAGCGTCTGTTGCGCACCGACCTGATCACCACGCTCCAGGAGGACTTCATCCTCACCGCGCGTGCCAAGGGGGTGTCGCGCCGCAACGTGCTGTTCAAGCACGCGCTGCGACCGTCGCTCTTCTCGTTCATCACGATCTTCGGCATCACCACCGGTGCGCTGATCGGTGGCGCCCTCGTCGTCGAGCAGGTGTTCATCATCCCCGGTCTCGGCAGCGCGATCGTCGAGGCGATCCTGCGTGAGGACTTCCCGGTCGTGCTCGCGATCGTGATGCTCGTCACCGCCGCGTTCGTGGTGATCAACGTGATCGTCGACCTGGTCTACTCCCTGATCGACCCGAGAGTGAGGGCGTCATGAGCAGTGACGAAACGATGCACGACATCATCGAGCACTCCCTCGAGGAGTCAGACGCAGGCGTGGTCGCGGCGGCCGTCATGGCGCACGACGAGACCGTGAAGCGGACACTCGGTATCGGCTTCTGGATCTCGATCACGTGGATCGCGGTCATCGTGCTGGCTGCTGCGCTCGCGCCGTGGCTTCCCCTCAAGGACCCGGACGCCAACTTCATCTCGCCCGGCGAGCGCCCGCCGTACTCCCCCAACGGCACCCACTGGTTCGGCACCGACCAGGATGCGCGCGACCTGTTCAGCCGGACGATCTGGGGTGCCCGCATCTCGCTGACCGTCGGGTTCGTCGCGATCGCCTGCGGCATGGTCTTCGGTGGTCTGCTCGGGATGCTCGCCGGGTACTTCCGGGGCTGGGCCGACCGCGTCATCTCCTTCGTCTTCGTCGTCTTCCTCTCGTTCCCGGCGCTCGTGCTCGCCATCTTGATCACCGCGCTGCTCGAGCGCAGCCTGCGGACGATCTCGATCACGCTCGGCATCTTGTCGATCGCCCCGGTCGGCCGGGTCTCGCGGGCGACCACGATCTCGTTCGCCGACCGGGAGTTCGTGCTCGCCGCGCGGACGCTCGGCGCGAGCCACCGGCGGATCATGATCAAAGAGCTGTTGCCCAACGTGCTGATCCCGATGGGTGCGCTGGCGCTGCTCGGCATGGCAGTCGCCGTCGTCGCCGAAGGCGGTCTCGCGTTCCTCGGACTGTCGGTCGAGAAGGGCTCCACCTGGGGCAAGATGATCCTCACCGGCGCCGGATCGCGCGACCTCCAGAAGGCGCCGTGGATCGCCTTCGCGCCGATCATCGTGCTGTTCCTCACGGTGCTCTCGCTGAACTTCGCGGGCGACCGGCTGCGGAGCTACTTCGACGTCAAGGAGACCTCGCTGTGAGCACTGACCAGTCGATGCGCGTCGAGGCCGGCGCAGTGCTGCTGGAACTCGACGACCTGAAGACGCACTTCAAGACCGAGCGCGGTCTCGTGCGCGCCGTCGACGGTGTGACGTTGACGCTGAAGCGCGGCGAGTCGCTCGGTGTGGTCGGCGAATCCGGGTCCGGCAAGACCGTGCTCAGCCGCTCGATCATGGGCCTGCTCCCTTCCACGGCGGTGCGCCACGGATCGGTCAAGTTCGCCGGCCAGGAGATCCAGGGGCTGTCGTCGAAGGAGATGCGCCATCTCTGGGGCGCCGAGATGTCGATGGTGTTCCAGAACCCGCTCAACTCGCTGAACCCGCTGATGAAGATCGGCAAGCAGATCACCGAGCCGTTGAAGTTGCACCTCGACATGGACAAGGACAACGCCCGCGAGACAGCAGTGCAACTGTTGCGCGACGTCCGCATCCCCGAGGCCGAGCGACGTCTCAACCAGTATCCGCACGAGCTCTCCGGCGGCATGCGCCAGCGGGTGATGATCGCGATCGCCCTCGCCTGCGGTCCGACGCTGCTGTTCGCCGACGAGCCGACGACCGCGCTCGACGTCACCGTGCAAGCCCAGATCCTCGACCTGATCAACGAGCAGCGGCGTGACCGCAACATGTCGGTGATCCTCGTCACCCACGACCTCGGCGTCGTCGCCGGCCACACCGACCAGATCGCCGTGATGTACGGCGGCAAGCTCGTCGAGTATGCCCCGACCCGGATCCTCTTCGCGGACATGAAGATGCCGTACACGAAGTCGTTGATGCGCAGCATCCCGAAGCTGGCCGATCCCAGCCACAGCCGGTTGGCCACGATCCCCGGACGTCCGCCCGACCTCGTCAACCCGCCGAAGGGCTGCAACTTCGCACCGCGCTGCGCGTACGCCCAGGACCGGTGCCATGTCGAAGAACCGCCGCTCACGCCGACCAAGGATCCGGGTCACGTCTACGCGTGCTGGTACCCCGTCGGGTCGCCGGAGTTCGAGGAGAAGGACGCCGAGTTGCAGAAGACCGGTTTCATGCCCGAAGACATCGCGGCGGTGTCCTGATGGCCGGCACGGGCAAAGCCCACCTGCGAGACGGCGATCGCGTGCTCACCGTCGAGGACCTCGTCGTCGAGTTCAAGGTCGGGCACGGCAACACGGTCAAGGCGGTGTCGGGCATCAGCTTCGACGTGTTGCGCGGTGAGACGCTCGGCATCGTCGGCGAGTCGGGGTGCGGCAAGAGCACCACCGGGCGGGCGATCATGCAGATCCCGAAGCCGACGTCGGGCTCGATCGACTTCGAGGGTCAGGATCTCACGACGCTGAGCCACAACGAGGTGCGCGAGGCCCGGACGAAGGTCCAGATGATCTTCCAGGACCCGGTCTCGTCGCTGAACCCGCGCCGGTCGGTCCGCGACAGCGTGCTCGAACCCTTGGAGATCTGGAAGCGCGGCACGACCGAGGAACGGTCCAAGCTCGTCGACGAGATCCTCGAATCGGTCGGCATCGACCCGGAGCGGGCTGCCGAGAGCCGTCCGCACCAGTTCTCCGGTGGGCAGTGTCAGCGAATCTCGGTGGCCCGGGCGCTCGTGCTCGACCCGACGCTGATCATCTGCGACGAGCCGGTGTCCGCACTCGACGTCAGTGTGCAGGCACAGGTGCTCAACCTCCTGGAGGACCTCAAGGAGAAGTTCGGCCTCACGCTCGTGTTCATCGCCCACGACCTCGCCGTCGTCAAGAACATCAGCGACCGTGTCGCGGTGATGTACCTCGGCAAGCTCTGCGAGGTGGCCTCCAGCGACGACCTCTACGCGCGGCCGGCCCATCCATACACCAACGTGCTGCTCGATTCGATCCCCGAGCCCGATCCGGACGCCGATCACACGGTCGGCAAGATCATCGGCGAGCCGCCCTCGCCGGTCGCTCCCCCGACGGGCTGCCGGTTCCACCCCCGCTGCCCCAACGCCGACGACCTGTGCAGCCGCGAGGAACCACAACTGCGGTCGATGGGCGCCGGCCACTTCGTCGCCTGCCACCACCCGGTCGAGACCCCGGTCGCCGTCTCGCCGAACTGACGTCGCCGGCCGTCGAGGCACCACGGCCAGCGCGCTCCGGACTGCTACGTTCCAGTCGATGCCCACGCCGACCACCGAGCTCGTCCGCGAGCGTCTGATCGACCTCGGTTCGACGCTCGGTTGGTACCGCCACGGCCGGCACGACCCGACCACCTGGCTGACCGTCGTCGGCCGTGGAACCACCTCCAGCGGCGACTTCGTCCGGGCGACCTGGACGCCCGATGGGCCGGGGACGTTGCACATCCAGTGGCGCGGCAACGTCGGGGCGACCGACGTCGTCGGCGTGCCCGGTGTGTCGCTCGCCTCCTACGGTCCGGGCGGCGCCTGGCTGACCGCCAGGGCACCGCTGATGATCGGTGTCGCCGACCCCGGCGACCCCGCGCTCGAGCACGCGCGGCATCCCGTCGTCGCCGCAGCGGCCCGCGCCGGCCGATCGCTGCGCTTCGGTGCCAGCGGTGACCTCTACCACGAGCTGTTGCCGACGATCCTCGAGCAGCGGATCACCGCCGGCGAGGCCTACCGTCAGTGGGGACGGCTCTGCGCGGAACTCGGCGAGCCGGCACCTGGCCCGTTCGCGCGGCTGTTGCTGCCGCCCGACCCGGCCCGGCTCGCGCGGCAGCCGAGCTGGTGGTTCCATCCGTTGGGCGTCGAACGCAAGCGGGCCCAACCGCTGGCCCTCGTCGCCCGGCACGCCGACAAGTACTGGCAGTGGGCGGCGATGTCCCCCACCGATGCCGGCGCGAAGCTGCGCCTGATCGACGGTGTCGGGCAGTGGACGATCGGCTCGGTGCTCGGCCCGGCCCTCGGCGACCCGGACGCCGTCGCGGTCGGCGACTATCACCTCAAGAACGTGATCGGCAACACGCTCGCCGGCGAGGCCAGGGCAACCGACGAGCGGATGCTCGAACTGCTGCGGCCATACGCGGGCCAACGCGGCCGCGTCGTGCGGATGCTGTGTCACGACGGCGCCTCCACGCCGAAGTTCGGGCCACGCCACCGTGTCCTGCCGATGCACCGGTGGTGAGCAGTGCGTGACGCCGCGCTGAACGCTGCGACGGCCGCCCGCCGAGCGGTGCTCGACGAGTTCAGCGAGCCGAGGCAGACGCCGATCTCCGAGGATCTCCGGGATCACGGCTTCCGCCGAGCGATCGGCGTCGGTCTCGGCGCCTACCTCGTCGCCCGGATCTGCGTCCTCGCCGGAGCGGCCGTGCGGGCGGCGCAGACCGTCGTCGACACCCGCAGCGACCTCGCAGAGGGGGTCCCGGGAACCGAACCCGAGCCCAGTCCGCTCTCGGTGATCGTCCAGGTGCTGACGTCGTGGGACGGCCGGTGGTACCTCGAAGTGGTCCGCAACGGCTACCCGGACGCGATTCCGCCCGACATCACCTACTTCCAGCTCGAAGCGCGGGCTGCGTTCTTCCCGGTCTATCCGTGGCTCGTGCGCGCCGTGGACGTCGTCCTGCCGGGCGGCGACACGTTCGCGGCGTTGTTCACCAACTTCGTGCTCGGCGCGATCTCGGTCGTGCTGGTCGGCCTGATCGCACGGCGGCTGTTCACCGTGTCGGTCGCGGCACGGGCGATGACGATCTACGCGATCTTCCCCGGCAGCTTCGTGCTGTCGTTCGCGTATGCCGAGGCGGCGTTCATCGTGCTCGCTGCACTGTGCCTGCTGTTCATCATCGAAGAACGATGGCTGCTCGCAGGGCTGGCGGCGGCGGTTGCGACCGGTACCCGGCCGAACGGTGTCGCGCTCGTGGCGGCCTGCGCGGTGGCGAGCGTCCTCGCGATTCGCCGCCGCCGGGACTGGTCGTCACTGCTCGCGGTCGTCCTGTCCCCGATCGGCTTCGTCGGGTTCCAGCTGTACGTCGACGCCCAGGCCGGCGAGCGCGGCGCCTGGTTCCGCATCCAGCGCGAGGCGTGGTCCGAGGGCACCAGCTTCGGCAAGACGGCCGTCAGCAACACGTTCAGCTTCCTCGGCAGCCCGCTCGCATCGACCGCCGACGCCCTGACCGCGGTCAGCCTCGTGACGCTGCTGGCGATGCTGTACTGCCTCTGGAAGCGGCACCTCCCGCTCCCCCTCGTCGCATTCTGCGCGGTCGTCATCGCCCTGATGCTGATCCCGGAGACGGTGACCGCACGACCCCGGTTCATCTTCACCGCGTTCCCGCTGTTCATCGCCGTCGCAGCGTGGTGGCCCGAGCCGACGCCGGACCCCGACCACCACCGGGCCAGCTGGGATCGCTCGGGTTGGGACCTGACGCTGGTGCTCAGCGGGGCCGGCCTGGCCGCGCTGACGGGCTTGTATGCGGTGTTCGGTGCCATTCCGTGATCGACCGCTGGTCGACGCGTGCGGGCCTCGCGCTGTTGGCGCTGCTCGCGTACGTGCCAGCGTTGGCCAGCTCGCCGGGCCGGATGCCGGCCGACACGAAGCTGTATCTGTACCTCGAGCCGGGCGCGTTGATCGGTCGAGCGCCGTCGACGTTCGAACCCGACCAGTTCGCCGGCTGGGTCCCACACCAGCAGATCACCTACCTCTGGCCGAGCGGGCCGTGGTTCTGGCTGCTCGACGCCGTCGGGACGCCTGACTGGGTCGCGCACCGCCTGTGGATCGGCACGCTCCTCTTCGCAGCCGGTACCGGGGCGTGGTGGCTCGCACGGCAGTTGCACCTCGCTCCGGTCGCGGCGCTGGTCGCCGGCGTCGTGTACCAGACATCGCCGTACCTGCTCGCGTACATCTCGCGCACGTCGCTGCTGCTGCTGCCGTGGGCCGGCCTCGGCTGGATCGTCGCGCTGACGGTGCGGGCGACGCGGGTCGAGCCCGATTCGCCCCGCCGCCGGAAGTGGGTCGAACCGGCGGCGATCGCGCTGATCGTCGCCACGGTCGGTTCCGTCAACGCCACGGCGCTCGTGTTGGTCGCCCCGGCGCCGGTGCTGTGGCTCGTCGTCGTGGCCGCCCGCGAGCCCGGCCGGCTGCGCGAACTTGCGGCGTTCGCCGCTCGGACGGCGACGCTGTGCGTCGCCACCTCGCTGTGGTGGCTGGCGATGCTCGTCGTCCAGTCGCGGCACGGCGCGCCGGTGCTCGCGTACTCCGAGACGCTCGCCGACGTCAGTCGCAGCTCGACCGGTTCGGAGGTCGTCCGCGGTCTGGGGTACTGGCTGTTCTACGTGCGCGACGCATTCGCCCCGACGACGACGGCGTCGACGCCGTACCTCACCAGCGGTCGGGGCATCGCGGTCAGCTACCTCGTCACGCTCGTCGGGCTGTCGGGCCTCGCGTTCACCCGTTGGCGCGAGCGGACGTTCGCCGCGTGGCTGGCGCTGGTCGGCGTCGTGATCGCGGTGGGCGTCCACCCGATCGGGTCGTCGTCTCCGCTGATGTCGCTGCTCGTCGGTGACGACGAATCCGGTCTCGCACTGGCGCTGCGCAGCAGCACCCGAGCGGTGCCGATGCTCGTCCTGGCGGTCGCGCTCGGCGCCGGTGCACTGGTGGCGACCGTGTCGGTCTCTCGGCCGTCGTGGGGCGTGATCGGAGCGGGCGCGGTCGCGACCCTGGCGGTCGTCAACCTGCCGGCACTGTGGCAGGCCGAACTGGTCGACCCGGCGATCGACCGCGACGCCGACGTGCCGGACGCGTGGACGGCCGCCGCAGCCGCCCTCGACCGCCGCGACGACGGCTTCCGGGTGCTCCAGCTGCCAGGGGCCGAGTTCGGCGCATTCGAGTGGGGCTACACCGTCGACCAGCCGCTGGTGGCGCTGACCGACCGCCCGCTGGTGACGCGTGACCTGCTCCCGCTCGGATCGGGGCCCGCGATGGACCTGCTGTATGCGTTCGACAACCGCGTCCAGGAGGGGACGCTGGAGACTGGCGCGATCGCACCCGTCAGCCGACTCTTCGGGGCCGACGTGATCTGGGTCGCCAACGACCTCGAATCGCTGCGCTTCCGGACACCGGCGTCGGCGGTCGTCGATGCGGTGCTGACCGCCGCCGGGGTCGACGGCCTCGGTGCAGTCGAACGCTTCGGTGATGCGGCCGGTGCCGCTGCGGCGGGCGCGGTCGTGGATGCCGCGTCGTTGCACGTCGGCAGCGGGTCCGCTCCGTCGGCGGTGGCGCTCGTCGCGGTCGAGGAACCCGAACCGATCGTACGGGCGAAGGCGGACACGGTGCTGCTCTCCGGGTCGGGGGACGGCATCGTCGATGCCGCTGCGGCCGGCCTGCTGTCCGGGCACGAGCTGGTGCGATACAGCGCATCGCTCGACCACGCCGAATTGACCGAGGCCGTGGCTTCGGCCGATGCGGTCGTCGTCACCGACTCGAACCGCGACCGGGCCCACCACTGGCGCGGCTCGCAGGACGTCCTCGGCCACACCGAACCCGGTGGTCCCGCCCCCGACGTGCTCGTCACGACTGCCGCCGACCGCCGCCTCGACGTCTTCGGCGACGTCGACGCCGACCGCCAGACGGTTGCCGTACAACACGGGCCGGTCAGCGCAGTCGCGTCGGGGTACGGCGAGCCGTTCGCCTACCGGCCCGAAGACCGTGCCGTGATGGCGATCGACGGCGATTCCGCCACCGCATGGCGTGTCGGCGACCACGGCGACCCGGTCGGCGAGTCGATCCGGCTGGTCGCCGACGAGCCCACACCGGCGATCGTGCTGCACCAGGCCGTTCCCCCGCCCGGCGGCCGGCAGATCGAGCGCATCTCGATCGTCGTCGGCGACGGGCCGCCGGTGCTGGCCGTCCTCGACGACTCCTCGGTCGACGGGCGGGGCCAGCGCTTCGACGTCGGCGCCGCCGCCGACGCGCCGATCGAGATCCGGATCGAGTCGGTCACTGTCGGTGACCTGACCAGGCGCGTCGCCCGCGCAGGCGTCGGGTTCAGCGAGATCGACCTCGGGCACGGGCCGACGATCGAGCTGATCCGGCCGCCCGTCGACCTGCTCGGCGCGCTGGACGACGCCGTCGACGTCCCGGCAGACGTGTCGGTGGTGCTGTCGCGGCTGCGGGTCGCGGCGACGGACCCGTGGCGCGCCGATCCCGAGCCGGAACTCCAGCGGATCGTGCCGCTCACGGCGCCGCTCGACGCCGAGCTGATCGCCACCGTGCGGCTCGACGCCCGCGCGAGCGATGCGCTCCTGTCCGACGTGCTGGACCTCGCGCCCACCGCGATCGCGGACCGGCACCTCGCGGGCAGCCTCGCCCATCGGGGCGATGCGGCTGTCGACGGCGACGGGACCACCGCGTGGGTGACCCCGTTCGACGACGTACTCGGGTCGTCGCTCCTCGTGCCGCTCTCGGGGCCGGTCGCGGACCTCGTGATCGTCCAACCGGTCGGTCGCTACTCCCCGATCACCGAGCTGGCGGTCGCACACGGCGGCGGGGAACTCACGGTGCCGGTGCCACCACCGGACGGCACCGGCCGCAGCGTCGTGGCGTTGCCGACGGCGGTGGACGGTTCGACGATGCGCCTCACGGTCGTCGGCATCGACCCGCGTACGGCGATCGAGCGCAGGTATGGCGATCCGATCGTGCTCCCGGCCGGGATCGCAGAGCTGTCGGCGACCGACGGCATCGACGTCCGGTCGCTCGACCCGTCGACGGTCGTCGAACGCGACTGCACACCGTCGATGCTGGTGGTCGACGGTGTCCCGCAGCCGCTGAGTTTCCGCACCACGGTCGGCGAGCTGCTCGCCGGCGAGCCGGTCGAGGCACGGCGGTGCGGTGGTCCGCTCGCCCTCTCGCCCGGCACCCACGAGCTTCGCTCGGTGGCGCGCGGCATCACCGGGTTCACGGTCGACCGGGTGGTGCTCCAGACCGCCGTTGATGGCGCGGCCGAGCCGAGTCAGGTCGCAGTCGACGTCCTCGTCGACGATCCGCTGCACCGGGCGGCATCGGTGTCGTGCCCGGATGGGTGCTGGTTCGTGCTCGGCGAAGGGTTCAACACCGCATGGACGGCGCGGACCGACTCGTCGCTCGACCCACCACAGCTCGTCGACGGCGGCTTCAACGGATGGTGGATCGAGCCGACCGGGGCGCCCGTACGGGTCGACGTGCGTTGGTCGGCACAGCGCCCGGTGACGGTCGCCCTGGCACTGTCGATGCTTGCCGTGGCAGGGTGCCTCGCCCTGCTCGCCGCCGCCAGGCGGACCGGGCGCGTCGCGGTCGCGCCCGTCACCGCGCGGCCCAGCGACGACGAGCGGCCTGTCCCGGTGATCTCCGCCGTCGTCCTCGCCGGCGCCGCCGCGGTGCTGATCGGGCCGATCTGGGCGCTCGCCGCGGTCGCGGCCGTGTCAATCGAGGCGGCCGTCCACAGCGTGACGAGCGGCCGGCTGCGGAGCGTCGTCCGGCTGGAGTCGCTGGGCGTCGTCGCGGTGGCCGCGATCGCGGTGGCGGTGATCGCGATCGAGCGGCGCGAGCAGCCGTTCGCCGACGCCGGATGGACGCTGCTCGTCGACCATCTCAACGGCATCGCTGTCTTCGCCGTACTGCTGCTCGCCGTCGGAACCTCGCGCCGCGGTCTCGGCCGTGTCAGTGGCTGGGTTTCAGCTCGTACAGGAACTGATACCCGAACAGCTGCGGACGCAGCCTGACCGCCGCCCGGTCGATCGTTCCGACGACGCCGAGGCGGGCGGCCGCGCCGTCATCCTGCGAGCCCCGGTTGGCGACATCGAGCGGCAGCCCGGTGGCATCACGACGCACGACCGACAGACCCGACACGCCGATCAGCCGCTCGAAGCTGCGCCGGGTGAAGAACCGGACGTGGGTCGCATCGAGGATGCCGCGCCGGTCGTAGTCGAACAGGCCGAGCATCACCCGCAGCCGGGGGTACCAGTGCCCGAAGTTCGGCACGCTGGCGAGCACACTGCCACCTCCCGCCAGCCGAGCGACGGTTGCCGCGAGCATCTGCTGGGGATCGCGGAGATGCTCGATCACGTCGGCGCAGACGATCACGTCGTAGCCATCACCGACCGACTCGGGAATCCCGTCGTCGAGATCGGCGAGCACGAACCGGTCGACGCGCTGCTCCACCCCCGGGTGGCGCTCGACGTCGACGCCGGTGACGTGATGGCCGAGCGCCCGCATCCGCGCGCCGAGGGCACCGTCGGTGCAGCCGAGGTCGAGGATCCGCGACGCCGGACGATCCGCCAACCACGCGAGCAGACGACCGTGGGACGAACCCGGATCGTGCTTCATCTCGTACGGCTCGGACGCGAACGCCAACGCACCGGTCCCGAAGCCCATCTTGTGCAGGCGGTACTTCCCGACGAGCCGGGCAACGTCCCACGCGTAGGGAATGCCGTCGACATGGCAGATCTCGTCGCCGTAGTAGGTCGGGATCGCGATCTCGGTGATCCGCGCCCCACTCTCGATCAGCTGCACGATGATCTCGGTGTCGAAGTCGAACCCGTCCGAGTTGCCCTGGAACGGGATCTGCTGCAGCGCCGCCACCGAGTACGCCCGATACCCGGAGTGCCACTCCGAGAACGACGTGCCCGCCATTGCGTTCTGCCACGTCGTCAGGATCCGGTTGCCGTAGTACTTGTAGCGCGGCATGCCACCGCGCAGCGCAGCACCGGGCTCCATCATCCGCGAGCCGAAGACCGCGTCGGCCTCGCCGGCCGCGATCGGGGCGACCATGTCGGCGAGCATCTCCGGTGCGTACTGGCCGTCGGCGTGCAGCAGCACGACGATGTCCAGTTCCTCCTTGATCGCCCACCGATACCCGGCCTTCTGGTTGCCGCCGTACCCGAGGTTGATCGGCCGGCGCACGATCTGCGTGGGGAGATCGCCACCGAGCTGCTGGTACGCCAACCCGACGCCGTACGTGTCGTCCTGGCTGGCGTCGTCGCACACGAGCACCTCGGTGATCTGCCCGATGAAGTCCTCGGGGATCCGGTCGAGCGTCGCCGCGAGGTGCTGTGCCGCGTTGTAGGCGACCACCAGCACGCCGATGCGCGGGGCGTCAGGGGCCGAGGACATCCCGGGGAGACTATCCACGATGCCTGCGGCCGGTCCGGCCGGTCACCGGGCGCTCGCGAGCAGGTCACGGCACAGTGACATGTCGACCGGGCGCTGGGCCACGATCGCCCGGCCGTCGCCCGCGCCGGCGTTGCTCGCCGGCGTGATCACCGTCCCCCGCCGATGACCGGCGAACAGGGCGAGGCGACCGTCCAGCCGCACCTCCAGCACCCCGACCCGCGGATCGGTGACGACGTCCAGGTCGAGCCCGGCCCCGGTGCGCAGCGGCATGTCGGGTCCGGCCTTCGTCTCGCGGCCGGTGTCGAGGCGGACGGACAATGTGTCGCGGTCGTGGTCCAGCAGCGCAGTGATGTCAGCGGTGAGCGCCCCGCCGTCGGTCACGATCACGATCGGGACGCGCTCGACGCCCGTCCCGTGCGCGAACTCGACCGTGCCCGCAAAGCCACCTTCGCCGTCGGCACGCTGGACGCCCTTCCACGGCGTGGCCGTCAGGTCGAACGACTCGCGACCGTCGCTCCAGTACACGGCATCGCAATCGCCCACGATGTGGATGTCGCCGAGGTCGGCCTCGGCCGGCAACACCTCGCCCCGGGAGACGTGCGGCAGCCGTCCGTCGCCGACCCACCGGTCGAAGGCCAACTGCGTGTCGATGTACCCGGCGAGCTGCGACGGCGACGCGGGGGGCGCGTACGCCCGCTGGTACGTGTACGCCAACGCAGCATTCGTGCCGACGCCGAACAGCCCGAGCAGACACGCGCCGGCGACGACCGGCGCGGCCTGGCGCGGCGTCCGGCCGCGCAACCAACCGGTGAGCACCGGCGCACCGAGCAGGGCCGGGACCAGGACCAGCGGCAGGAAATCGCTCTGGTACCGGTTGGCGAGATAGCCGATGCTCAGCACCGGCAGCGTACCGACCGCGCACCCGAGCAGGATCGGACGCAGGGAGATCATCGCCGCTCCCCCGCGGACGACCGCCACACCGCCCATGAGTGCCAGCACGACGAGCAGTGGCATCGTTGCCGGCAAACCGGCCGTCAGGTCGACCAGGTCGTAGACCGGGTCGCCGATCCGCAGCGAATTCGGGCGGATGTGCACCAGCGGGAACAGCCCGTCGACCTGCACCGTGTCGGGGCGGAGGTAGCTGACGACGTTGGTCGGCACGAACCGCCAACTGAACAGCGTGCCGCCGTTGGCGTCGAGCATCGCCCGTCGCTGGGCGCTGAGCAGGGTGAACCCCTGGCGGTCGAACGGCACCGAGAACAGCGTGCGGAACTTCAGCCAGTTGACCAGTGCATACGAGGCCACCGGTACGGCGACCGATGCGGCGAGCAGGCCGAGGGGTGGCTGCTCACGGCTGTTCATCCGCAGCCGGCCGAGCGCGTCGCGGCCACGACGCAGCGCGGGCCGATACCGGTCGACGAGCGACCACGCGAGGACCGCCCCGAGCGCGGCGAGCGCGCCGCCCCCGATCGACGGGCGAGTCAGCATCGCGCCGGTCGCCGCCACCGTGGCCCAGACGAGGAACCGCCGACCGTGCCCGTCGAGCCACAGCAACAGCGCGGCGTAGCTCGCCATCGTCCACGCAACCCCCCACATGATCGCCTCGTGGTACACCCACGTCCGCGACGCGGTGAACAGCAGGCTGCTCCCGCCGATGACGGCGAACATCAGCGCGGCCGCACCGGCCGCCTCACCACGCGACACCGTGAGATCGCCCAGGACGCGTGTCCGGAGCCGCCAGCCGAGGCCGACGAGGACGACGAGCGTGACGACGAGGGCGAGCAGCATCGACACGGTGCCGAGCCGCCCGTCGAGGCGGTCGGTCAGCGCGGCGACCGGCAACCGCATCACCGCCGGCACCGGTCCGAAGTACATGTACGCGTCGTCGCCTCGGCTGAACGATTCGATCCCGAGCACGAGCGGATCCATCGCCAGCGTGCCGTCGAGCATCGCGTGCGCCTGCTCGTCGTAGAAATCCGCGGTCTGATCCCATCGCAGCAGGTCCCACGTACCGGCGGTCAGCATCCACGTCTGCACGACGAGTGCCGCCGTGCCACCACCGGCGGCCGCTCGCGACCAGCGTCGTCGATCGATCGCGTCGCCGGCCGGCGCCGGTCGGCGGACCGCGTCTCGTCCGCGCTCGGCCAGGCGGGCACGCACCGATGCCGGCTCGGCGCCCACGCTCACGCGATTCGGCGCAGGCGGTGGCCGATCGCGGAGTACTTGAGGATGCACCACACCGCCCGCACGCCGTCGCGCCAGCCGATCTTCTTGCCGTCCTCGTAGGTGCGCCCGGAGTACGAGATGCCCACCTCGTAGACCGCGACACCCATCCGCGCCACCTTGGCGGTGATCTCGGGCTCGAAGCCGAAACGGTCCTCCTCGATCGTCACCGCCTGGATCACCTCGCGCCGGAACGCCTTGTAGCACGTCTCCATGTCGCTGAGGTTGAGGTCGGTGAACATGTTCGACATCAGCGTCAGCAAGCGGTTGCCGACGCTGTGCCAGAAGTAGAGCACGCGGTGCGGCTCGCTGGACACGAACCGTGAGCCGTAGACGACGTCGGCGCGGCCCGACTCCAGTGGTCCGATCATCCGCTCGTACTCGGCGGGGTCGTATTCGAGGTCGGCATCCTGGACGATCACGTACGTCGCCGACGCAGCTGCGAAACCGGTCCGCAGGGCGGCGCCCTTGCCCTGGTTGCGGTCGTGCAGCAGCACGGTGACGGCAGGATTTGAGATCTCCGCCAGGCGATCGCGGGTGCCGTCGGTGGACCCGTCGTCGACGATGACGACCTGCGCGGTGAGCGGCGACGCGAGCACCCGATCCACGAGCTGCGTCACGGTTCCCTGCTCGTTGTAGCAGGGGATGACCACCGAGAGGCATCTCGTCGCCGTGGCAGTCATCGTGGGGAGACGATAGCTGCCTGTACGTTCTGTCACGATGATTCGGGACCGCGTCGTGAGCCGGCTCGTCGCGGTGCCGGACCGGACGGCCGCGGTGGTGCTGGCGTTGCTGGCGTACGTGCCGATGTTGGCGACGCGACCGGGCCGCGTCAGCGCCGACACCAAGTCGTACCTCACGATCGATCCCGGCGGCCTGCTCACCGACGCCGCGTCGATGTGGGACCCGTCCGTCGGCGCCGGCACCGTCCCGCACCAGAACATCGGCTACCTGTTCCCGCTCGGTCCGTACTACTGGGTGATGGAACGCATCGGCAGCCCCGACTGGGTGACCCAGCGACTGCTGTGGGCGACGATGGTGTTCGCCGCCGCGTACGGCACGTACCGGCTGACCAGGTGGATGGGCTGGACGGCGGCGGCCGCGCTCGTGGCGGCGTGCGCGTACGGGTTCACCCCGTACCTGCTCAGCTACCTCTCACGACTCTCCGTGATCCTCGGGCCGTGGGCAGCGCTGCCGTGGATGCTGCTCCTCGCGGCGCAGGCCGCGCGGACCGGGTCGTGGCGGCCGGCAGCCTGGTTTGCCGTGACCGTCGCGCTCGTCGGCAGCGTCAACGCGACATCGCTGGTGCTCGTCGGCCTCGCGCCGGTGATCTGGCTGATCGCCGACGCGCTCAGCGGGCGGGTCGCGGTCGGAGCGGTGCTGCGCGCCGTCGGCCGCATCGGCGTGCTGTGTGCGGGAGTGTCCGCCTGGTGGATCGTCGGATTGAGTGTGCAGGGTACCTACGGGCTCCCGATCCTGCAGTACACCGAGGCGTACGAGGCGGTCGAGTCGTCGAGCACGTCACCGGAGATCCTGCGCGGGCTCGGGTACTGGTTCTTCTACGGCGGCGACCGGCTCGACCCGTGGGTCGGCCCGTCGCAGCCGTACATCGACAACCCGGCCGTCGTCGCGCTCGGCTTCCTGATCGCCGGGCTGGCTCTCGCCGGATTCCTCAATGCGTTCGTCGGCCGCGTCACTGCCGCGGTGCTGCTGCTGGTCGGGATGATCGTCAGCGTCGGCGCTGCCCCGCTCGGGCGGCAGACGCCGTACGGGGCGGCGTTCGAGTGGCTGGCCACGGAGACGACGGTCGGGGCCGCCCTGCGGTCCACCCCGCGTGCCGCGCCACTGGTGGTGTTCGCCCTGGCGCTCGGTCTCGGCGCGTTCACCGACCGCGTCCGGCGGTGGTCGGCCGAACGTGCGCCGAGCGTGCCGGGCCGGCTGGTGCCGGCGGCGGGCATCGTCCTCGTCCTGCTCCAGCTCTTCCCGTGGTTCAGCGGGACCGCACTGTCGGACTCGTTGTTGCGCGACGAGGACCTGCCGGTGTACGAACGTGAGTTGGCGAAGTGGCTCGACGACAACGGCGAGGGGCGGGTGTACGCACTGCCGGGCGCGGACTTCGCGGCCTACCGCTGGGGTGGCACCGTCGACCCCGTACTGCCCGGCCTCGTCGAGCGCCCGGTGCTGTACCGCGAGCTGGTCCCCCAGGGCGGGGCGGGCACCGCCGACCTGCTGAACGCTTTCGAGCGCCGGCTCGCCGAGGGGTGGTTCGAGCCGGAGGCGCTGCCGGCGGTCGCGTCCGTGTTCGGCGTCGAGACGGTGGTCGTGCGGAACGATCTCGAACACGAGCGCTACCGGCTGGCCCGCCCCGGTCCGGTCCATCAGGACGTGACAGCGGTGCTGGGACCGCCCGACCACGTCGGTCCGCTGACCGCCGACCTCACCGAGATCCCGCTCGTCGACGAGGCCACGCTGGCGCGTCGCGACGTGCCGTCGGCGTTTCCTGCGGTCGCCGCGTTCGATCTCGGCCCGGTGCCGATGGTCGAGGCACGATCGGCGCTCGCCCCGGTCGTCGTCGCCGGCAGCGGTGACGGCGTCGTCGACCTCGCCGGCGCCGGCCTCCTCGACCCTGCCCGGCCCCTGCTGTACGCCGCGACGCTCGACGACCGCCACGCAGCGGGCGACGACGTGGCCGCGTTGACCGGGCGCAACACGTGGTGGGTGGTCAGCGACACCAACCGCAAACAGGCTCGCCGCTGGTCGACGATCGGGTCGAACCTCGGTGCGCTCGAGCCGGCCGGGGAGCTGCAGTTCGACCGGGATTCGGGCAACGCTGCGCTCGACCTGTTCGACGACGGCCCCGACGAGCAGACGATCGCCGTGCATCGCGGTGATGTCGAGGCGATCCGTGCGAGCTCGTACGGCAACAGTTTCGCCTACACGCCGGAGGACGCCCCGTGGTTCGCGTTCGACGGCGATCCGACCACCGCCTGGCGGGGCGCGGTGTTCGACGACCCCCGCGGGTTGCAGTGGGAAGTCGATCTGGCGCAGCCGGTGCGCGCCGACTCGGTGACGATCCTCCAGCCGATCACCGGCAGTACGCAACGGCACATCGTCGACATCGAGATCACGCTCGACGACGACACGCAGTTCCGGACGACACTCGACACGTCGTCGCGCGAGGTGCCCGGCCAGGCCGTCCCGCTCCCGGACGTCGAGTTCTCGACGATGCGGATCGAGGTGCTGAGTGACAGCCGCGGGCCGCTCAGCTCGTACGTCGGCCAACCGGGCGTCGGACTCGCCGAGGTCGTGATCGCCGACCGCCGCGACGTGCGGGTCACCCGGCTCCCGGCTCCGACGAGCGACGACCTGGCGGAGGCCGGCGTCGGACCGGCGCCGGGACAGCGCCTCACGTATCTCATGACGCGGCAGCGGATCGACGCTGCCACACCGAACCGTGACGACCCGGAGCGCTGGTTGCTGCGCGAGTTCACCGTGCCCGACGCGCGCCGATTCGACGTCGTCGGCGAGGTCCGCCTGTCCGCCGATGCCTCCGACGAGGTGCTGGCATCGCTGCTGGGCGAGACGCCCCTGGTCCGGGCCGATCGCCGCCTGCCGGGCTCGGTCGCGTCGCGGGGCGCCTCGGCCTTCGACGGCGACCCGTCGACCGCATGGCAGACACCGTTCGGTGATCAGCTCGGCGCGACGGTCACCGTCGAGCACGACGGGCCTGTGCGCGGCGAGGAGATCGTCGTCTCCTGGCTGGACGATGGTCGGCACACCGTGCCCACCGCGCTGACAGTCGGCACCGCCACGCAGTCGTGGGACGTCGCGCTGAACGGGGTCGTGGCAGTCGGCGGCGTCGCGACGGTGGCGCATGCACTGCCCGGATACGCCGCCTCCGCCGGGGACACGACGACGGTGACCGTGACCGGCGTCGCCGAGGTGACGTCGCCGAACTACTTCTCCGGCGTCCCCGAGGTGCTGCCGATCGGCATCGTCGACGTCGCGCTCGGTGACGCCGCCCCGGTCGAGACGTCCGCAACGATCGACACCGGGTGCCGTGAGGATCTCGTGGCGATCGACGAGCGCCCGGTCGGCGTCGAGGTCGACGGCTCCGTCGACGCCGCGCTGCAGCGCGGCGAGTTGACGCTGCGGCTCTGCGACGGCCCGATCGAATTGAGTTCCGGCGTCCATGGCCTCGCTGCCACGCCGGGAGGAGCGAGCGGACTCGACATCGACCGGATCGTGCTCGACACGCCGGTCGACCCGTCCACCGCAGCGCCGATCATCGACGGGCCCGCCGTCGTCGTCGACGATTCGTCGAAGGTGGCGATCGAGGGCTCGCTCGCCGCGTCCACGACCCCGCTGTGGGTGACGTTGCGTCAGAGCTGGAACGAAGGATGGACCCTCGCGATCGACGGCGAGTCCGTCGACGGGCCCGTGCTGATCGACGGGTACGCGAACGGGTGGCTCGTCGGCCCCTCGGCCGAATCACGGTCGCTCGAGTTCCGCTGGACCCCGCAGCGCGGGGTGCGGCTCGGACTGATCGTCTCGGCACTGTTCGGCGTGCTCATCCTCGGGGTGCTCGTGCGGGGGCGGCGGTCGGCACCGGTGGGCGTCGCAGACACGCCGGAACGCCCGCTGCTGCAACGCGAGACGGCGGTCGTGCTGGGCGCGCTCGCCGTCGTGCTGGTGCTCGTCGCCGGCCCGCTCGCCGCCGTCACCGCGACGGCCGCGGTGCTGGTGCGACCGCACGTGAGGTGGATCGGTGCCGCGATCACCGCCGCGTTGCTGACGGCGGTCGCCGCCGGAGTGATCGGGTTGCAATGGCGGCGTGACTACTCGATCGGACCCGATTGGCCGAGCCACTTCGCGTGGGCGAGCGATCTCACGTGGGCGGTCGTCGGTACCATCGTGGCGCTTGCACTCATCCCCACCCGAATGACGACCAGGAGGTCCGGTCGATGCGCACCCTGATCGTCGTGCCGACCCACAACGAAGCGGCGAACGTCGGCACCATCCTCGATCGCCTGCGGCAGCACGTCCCCGATGCAGACGTGCTGGTGGTCGACGACGCGTCCACCGACGCGACGCGTGAGATCGTGCGGGCCCGCTGTGCCGACCAGCCGAACCTCGAACTCGTCGAGCGCGATCACAAGCGCGGGCTCGGCGACGCCTATCTGTTCGCATTCCGGCGCGGCCTCGACGCCGGCTACGACGCGCTCGTCGAGATCGACGCCGACCTGTCGCACGACCCCAGCGTGCTGCCGACGATGTTGGACATCGCGGAGCGGGGCATCAACCTGGTGATCGGGTCGCGATACGTGCCCGGCGGCGCCGTCGTCGGCTGGCCGCGGCGCCGGACGTGGCTGTCACGCTGGGGAAACCGGTACGCCGCGATCGTGCTCGGCCTGGCGATCAACGACGCCACGGCCGGCTACCGCGTGTATCGCGCCGACACCCTTCGCTCGATCAGCCTCGAGGGCATCCGCGCCGGTGGCTACGGCTTCCAGGTCGAGATGACCTACCGCACGGTCCGCAAGGGGCTGAGCGTCGTCGAGGTGCCGATCCGGTTCCAGGATCGTGTCGCCGGCGAGTCCAAGATGAGCCGCGGCATCGTGCTCGAGGCGTTCCTGCTCGTCACCCGGTGGGGACTGGCCGACCTGTTCACCCTGCGGCGACGTCGCCGGGCGTACCGTGACGGCGTGACGTGACCTCGATCGCGTCGCAGAGCAGCTCCAACTGCTGCGCGGCGACTGCGTTCCACGTCAGCGACGCGGCATGTTCGATCGCCGCTGCGCCGTAGCTCGCCCGGCGATCGGCATCACCGAGGAGTTCGACAACCGCCGGACCGAGCGCCGGCACATCGGCGACGAGGTGGCCGGTGACGCCGTGAACGAGCGCCTCGCGATGGCCGGGGATGTCGGTCGCCACACCGGGCGTCCCGCATGCGCCGGCCTCGGTCAGCGACATCCCCCACCCCTCGGCGAGCGAACCGCTGACCACGAGCCAGGCCGCCTGGTACTCGGCGACCAGCTGGTCGTCGGGGACCCGGCCCAGCACGGTCACCCACGGTGCAGCATCGTGGGTCGCGATCCACGCCTCGATCGCCTCCCGGTCGGGGCCGTCGCCGACGAGGCGAACACGCAGGCCGGGGACAGCGAGGCGCGCCGCCGCCAGTGCCTCCAGCGTGGCGCGCTGGCGCTTCACCGGGGCGAGGCGGCCGACGATCAGAACCACCGGATCCGGGCTGCGCCCAGCCGGGTCCGCAACGAAGCGCTCGTGCACGCCGGGCGGGATGACCGTGAGGTGTGCCGCCGGGATCCCGATCTCCTCGATCTCCTCGGCCGACGACGGCGACAGCGTCGCGAACCGGCTGCGGCGGTAGCACCAGGGGGCGATCCGGGTCTCGACGAACCGGCCGATGTCGCTGAACGGGCGTGGCAGCGCGTCGTTCCACATCTCGCGGTGGACGTGGTGCATCCACACCACGCGTCGCCGGGGGGCCCAGACGGGCCCGAACCACGGGACACCGTTCCAGATCTCGATCGTGGCCGTGCTCGCCGGCCGTCGGCGGACGAGTTGGCGCAGCGCGACACGGACGAACACGTCGAACCGGCCCCCGCGCTGGTGGACGGTGTACCCGTTGCGTTCGAAGCGGCGAGGCGACACCTTCGCCGACGTGCGGTGCTCGATCTCCACGCCGGCCGCGGCCCACCGCGTGAAGATCTCGTCGGCATGCAGCTCGGACCCGCCGGCATCCGGGTCGTCGAGATCGCGCCACGCGTACGACTCGACGCGCGTGACGCCGAGACCTCGCAGCCGGCCTGCGGCAGCCGCCAGCGATGCGGGGCTCATCGGTCGATCTTGCGCCACACGAACCCGGGGGCATATCGCAACACGCCGAACACGAACCGCAGCAGTCCCGGCACCCACACGACGGGCTGACGTCGCACCAGGCCCTTCGCGACCGCCGCGGCCACATCGTCGGGGTCGACACTGAACGGGGCCTCGGGCATGCCCTCGGTCATCTGCGACCGGACGAAGCCGGGCCGCACGGTCAGCACCCGGGCGCCGCTGCCGTGCAGCGCGTGCCCGAGGCCGGTGGCGAACGCATCCTGCCCGGCCTTGGATGCGCCGTAGACGAAGTTCGACGCCCGGGTCCGCACGCCGGCGACGCTGGACAGGACGACGAGCGCGCCGTGCCCCTGCCGGCGGAGCTGGGCCGCGACGCCGAGGCCCGAGCTGACCGCCCCGGTGGTGTTGACGTCGATCAGCCGGGCGGCCTCGGCCGGATCCTCGCCCACCGACGTCCCGAGCTGGCCGAACGCCTGGACGACGACGTCGAGGTCGCCGTGGCGGGCTGCGAGCGCGTCAATCAGCGCGGCATGCCCTTCGTGATCGGTCGCGTCGAACGTGACGCGGTCGACGACGACACCGTCGGCCACGCCGTCGATCTCGACCGACTCCGGTGCGCGCGCCGCGAGCACGACGACGCGCAGCGCGGGCGACGCGAGCGCACGGACGATTGCCTGGGCGATCTCGCTGCCGCCGCCGAGCACGACGATCGTCTGTGGTTGGTTGAGGGCGTTGTTCACGGTGGTTCCATTCGTTCGTCGTCACAAGTGTCAGAGCAGGTCGAGCCGCCGCGCCTGGTCGCTGGCCCAGAACCCGTCCGGGTCGACGCGCCGCCGGATCGCCTTCCATTCGTCGAGCCGGGGGTATCCCGCCCGGATCACGTCGGGCGTCGTGTGCGCGTCCTTGGCGAGATAGTGCCGTCCGCCGGCGCCGATCACCAACTCGTCGAATTCGGCGAGCAGCGGCGCCAGGCCGGCGAGCGCAGCCGGCACGTCGAACGTCAGCGTCCAGCCCGGTTGCGGGAAGCTGAGCAGCCCCCCGCTGGCGGCGCCGAACCGCTTCAGCACCGAGATCGCGCTGGCGCAGCCGGACGCGGCCAGCCGGGTGACGATCGTCCGCAGCACGTCGACCGCGTCGAACGGCACGACGAACTGGTACTGGAGGAAGCCGCTCGCCCCGTAGAAGCGGTTCCAGTTGCCGATGCCGTCGAGCGGATGGAAGAAGCCCGTGATCGACTCCAGGCCGACATGATGCCGCGGCGCCCTGCGGTACCACAGCTCGTTGAACACGCGAACCGCCGGACGGCTCATCACGTTCGGGACCGGCGGCACGCTGAGCAATGTCTTCGGCGAGAACGCGAGCGGGTCGACGAGCAGCGAGGCGTCGGCCGACTCGAGGTCGGCGATGCCGGCATGGTCACCGAGTTGCAGCACCGCCCGCCCGAGCCGGTCGCCGGTGGCGACCAGATCGACCCATGCGACCGAGTAGCGGACGTCGGCGTCGTTCGCCTCCATCTGCGCGAGCAGGTCGTCGAGGCAACCGACGCGGCGGGTCTCGACGCGACAGCGGCTCGTCTCGATCGGCATGAGGCGGAACGTCACATCGGTGATGATGCCGGTGAGGCCCATCCCGCCGATCGTCGCCCACCACAGGTCGGCGTCGGATTCCGGCGTGACGTCGACGTGGCTGCCGTCGGCCAGCAGCAGTCCGAACCGGGTGACGTGGTGCCCGAACGACCGGTCGGCATGATGGTTCTTGCCGTGGATGTCGCTGGCGACGGCGCCGCCGACGGTGATGAAGCGCGTTCCCGGTGTGACCGGGACGAACCAGCCGCGGGGCACGATCGTCCGCAGCAGCTCGTCGAAGCTGACACCGGCGTCGACCGTTGCGACTCCCGCCTGCTCGTCGATCGAGATCGGGTCCGCGCCGGGACGGATGCGGACGACGGTGCCCCCGCCGTTCTGCGCCGCGTCGCCGTACGCCCGGCCGAGACCACGGGCGATCACGCCCCTGGGTGAGGCAACGAGGTCCGGCCAGCTCGACGCGAGGTCGTGGGCGGTCGACTCGACCAGCCGGGCCGCCGACGGGGCGGTCCGCCCCCAACCGGCGAGCTCGACCTTCTGCGCGTTCATCCCGCCACGAGGCTAGCGATCGATCGCATCGCCCGGTCCGGCGTGCCGGGCTCGGCAGAGCTCAGTACGGCCACTCGGGAGCGGTCCGTCCCAGTCGCGTCATCACGCGGCCGAGACCGAGCGTCAACGCCACCTTCAGCGCCACGTTCTTGACGAACCACGGCAGCTGGGCCAGTTGGCGCAGCGCATTGGCGGCGCGTCCGCGGCCGAGGTCGGCTCGGTAGATCGTCATCGAGCGCGACCGACCGACGTACCGGAAACGGCCGCCGACGACGAGGTGTCGAACGATCGCCAGCGTCACCCCGATCGAGGAGAACGAGTCGTGGATCAGCATCGTGCCACCGTCGGCGACACGGTCGCCCCAGTTCCGGATGTCGTCGAGCGCGGGGCCGTACCGATGGGCCCCGTCGATGTACAGCACGTCGATCGGCGCCGCGACGTCGTCCAGCGCCTCGCCGGAGAACTTGCGGACGTGGCGTACGCGTGCGGCGACACCAGCCGCTGCGAGGTTGGTCGTGAACGCCACATGGTCGTCAGCCGCTTCGGCCCCGTACCCGTCGATCTCCTGCGGGCCGCGGTCGTTGCCCGCGTGGGGGTCGATCGCGACGACGTCGGCACCGGCGGGGGCGGCACTCGCGAGCACGATCGTCGAACGGCCGCGGAAGCTCCCGATCTCCACGATCGTGCCACCGGGCGGGCATCCGGACGCTGCGGCATACAGCGTCTCCGCCTGGCCCCGCGTCATCCAGCCCTCGACGTCCGCGACGCGTTCGACGACCACGTCGACATCCGGGCGGGTGGTGCTGCTGGTCATCGCATCAGGATGGGTTCATGCGGCGTAGACCGCAACCCCGTACACGACGATCCAGCAGGCGCCGACGGCCTGCAGCACCCGGTCGCTGGCGAACACGTCCTCGGGTGCCGCTCCGCCGCCGCGTTCCAGCACGAGCAGGTAGCGGAACAGCGCGACGAGCATGGGCACGATCGACAGCTCGTAGAAGGGGAAGTCGGCCGTGGACACGGCGCTCGTCTCGAATGCCCACACGCAGTAGCTCAGCAACGCCGAGCCGCAGCTGATCGACAGCAGCATCCGCAGGTAGCCGACGCTGTAGGTGTCGAGCGTGGCCCGGGTGCCGGCGGCGGCGCCGAGCTGGTTCAGCTCGGCGTATCGCTTGCCGACGACGATGAACAGCGACCCGAACGTGGTGCACAGCACGAACCACCGCGACATCGGCACGTCGACCGCGACGGCGCCCGCCCCCGCCCGCAGCACGAATCCCGACGCAACCGCCACCAGGTCCAGTACGGGCACGTGCTTCAACCCGAGGTTGTAGGCGAGGTTGACTGCGAGGTAGACCCCGACGACCGCCACCGTCTGCCACCGGCCGGTCAACGCCGCGACACCCAGCGACGCTGCCGCGATGACGATGCTGAAGTTCCGTCCGGTGGCGATCGACACCTCCCCGGCGGCGATCGGTCGGGTGCGCTTGACCGGATGCTTGCGGTCGGCCTCGACATCGAGCAGATCGTTCCAGAAGTAGACGCTGGTCGACGCGAGGCAGAACGCGACGAAGGCGATCAACGTCAGGCCGAGCTCGCGACCTTCGTCGAGCACGCCGGCCGCTCCGGGGGCGGCGAAGACGAGGACGTTCTTCAGCCACTGCTTCGGCCGCGCGGTGCGGATCAGTGCGTTGATCACTGCGGCCGACGGTAGTGGTCGGGGGACACCGTCCAGGGGGACCGCTCGGGTCAGGAAGACCGCTCGGGCACGAGCCAGCGGGGTGCGCCCTCACGTCCCGCCCAGTGCGCGACGTCGGCGTCGAGCAGCAACTCGCGGTCTCCCGGCGAATCACCGTAGGCCGAGAGGTGCACCGCTCGTCGTCCGCCGTGGTGTTCGTCGAGCCAGGCGTGGAGCCGGCGGACCTTCTCCGGTCCGCGGCAGTTGGCGCCGAGTAGTTCGCCGGTGAACCGTCCGTCGATGTCGACCGCGAGGCGCGTGCCGAGCACCGTGGCGCCACCGAGGAGGTCGGCGAGCGGGCGGAGATACAGCTCGAACGACGCCGACACGAGTACGACGACGTCACCGCGCTCGCGGTGCTGCGTCAGCCGGGCAACCATGTCATCGCGCAACCAGGTCGCCGCGACGTCGGTGGCGAAGCGCTGCGCCAGGGCTCCGACCTCGACAGCGTCGTGGCCGCGAAACGCGGCGTTCGCGGCGAACTCCTTCAGGCCGTCCCGGTCGCGACGGGCGAGCATGGGGGCCACACGGTGCGGTGCCGCCAGCAGCTGCGCGGTGAGGCGCGCGGTGCCACCGACCATGCGGAGGAACGGGACGACGCAATCGCGCCGGGTCAGCGTGCCGTCGACGTCGAATGCGGCGACGCCGGGCCGGTCTCCGACATCGGGCCCGGTCACAGGCCGCGGGCGGGCATCGCCTCGAGGACGTCCCAGAACGCCGGCCAGCTCTTGGACACGACGTCCGGTTGCATCACCTCGATGCCGCCGACGACCAGGCCGAGCACGCCGAAGGCCATGGCCAGGCGGTGGTCGTGGTGCGTCGCCAAGGGTGCCCCTTCCAGCAGGTCGGTCGGCACGATCAGCAGGCCGTCGTCCTCGACGGTCACCTTGGCGCCGGTCTTGGCGAGTTCGCCGGCGAGGTCGCCGAGCCGGTCGCTCTCCTTGTTGCGGATGAAGCCGACGCCGGTGATCCGCGTCGGCGTGACCGCCTGTGTCGCGACGACGGCCATCGTCGGCACGAGGTCGGACATCGCGCCCATGTCGATGTCGATGCCCCGCAGCGGCGTGTCCCGGCGGCGCATCAGCACCGTGTCGCGCGCGCTCACCGTCGCCGTGCACCCCATCGAGACGAGCACGTCGACGAAGCGCGCGTCGCCCTGCAACGCATCGGACCCGAGGCCCCGGACGCTGACCGCTCCCCCGGCGACCGCGGCCGCCGCCAGCGGGTAGCTCGCCGACGACGCGTCCGGTTCCACCTGGTACTCGGTCGCGAAGTAGCTGCTCGGCCCGACGTGGATGCGGCGATCGGTGATCTCGATGTCCGTCGCGCCGAACGCATCCATGACCGATTTCGTGATCTCGACGTAGGGCCGCGACACGAGCTCGGTCGACAGCCCCAGCCGGAGGCCACGCCGGATGTACGGCGCGATCAACATCAAGGCGGAGACGAACTGGCTGGACACGTTGCCCGGCATCACGACCGCATCGGCACCGCGCAACGGACCGGACACGGTGACCGGCAGGTGGCCCCACGTCTCCGCGGGCTCGATCGTGGCGCCGAGCGCGGCGAGCGAGTCGTGCAACGGGCCCATCGGACGGGCCCGCAGCGGCGGGGCGCCGTCGATGACGTACGGCCCGTTGCCGAGCGCCGCGAGGGCGGTCACGAAGCGCGACGTCGTCCCGGCGAGCTTGGTGTGCAGTGTCATCGGACCCGGCGGCAGGGACCCCGATCCGCCCATCACGAGGCCGACGTGGTGACCGTCGCGCTGCGTCACGCTGACCGGGACCGCCAGTTGCTCGAGGCAGTCGAGCATCGCGGTGGTGTCGTCCCCCGGCGCGATGCCGGTGATCTCGCTCTCACCGTCGGCGAGCGCGGCGCAGATCAGTGCCCGGTTGGCAATGCTCTTCGACGGCGGCACCCGCACGTCGGCGATGATCGGGCCGTCGGTGCGACGAACGAGTCGCCGGGCCGTCATGACAGCGCCTGCACGGCAGGGCGGAACCCTCTGGCGATCAGCCCGCCGCGGAAGATCTCGGCCTTCGACTGGTCGATCAGCATCACCGCGACGCCGCGGTTGCTCTCCGCGACGTGCACGACCTCGAAGTTGGCGATGTTGACGCTGAGTTCGGCGGCCAGCGTGAACACCTCGGCCGCGGCGCCGGGGCGGTCCGGAATCGGGATCCGCACTTCGGCGAGGTCCTCGGGGTGGACGACCCTGGTGGGCAGGTTGCTCCGCGCCTCGCGGGCGGACTGGAGGCGGGCGTGAAGCCCGTCGTGATCGTCGGTGGAGATCACGTCGCGCATGTCGGACAGTCCCGCGATCAGGTCGTCGAGTGCGCCGGTGATCGCCGCGCGGTTCTCCGAGCAGATGTCGATCCAGATCCCGGGCTGGCCGCTCGCGACCCGGGTCATGTCACGGAAGCCACCGGCCGCGAGGCGCAGCAGCGCGGCGTGCTCCTCGGCACGGTCGTTGGCCATCGACATCAGCGTCGCCGCCGTCAAGTGCGGTACATGGCTGACCACCGCGACGAGCTGGTCGTGCCGCTCGGGCGTGAGCGCGACGACATCGGCGCCGAATCCGGCAATGATGCCATTGAGCTGGGCGAACGTCCGGTCGTCGCTGTCTTCCAGCGGTGTCAGGACCCACACTCCTCCGTTGAACAGGTCGGCCTGCGCGCCGTCGAGGCCGTCGAGTTCGCTCCCGGACATCGGGTGCCCGCCGATGAACCGGCGGTCGGCGTTGGAGCGGCACACGGGCGTCTTGACGCTCCCGACATCGGTGACCATTCCGGTCGTCTCGACGAGGGCCCGCTTCACCTGCTCGACGATTGCGAGGACCGGGACGGCGACAAAGGTGATCTCGGCGTCCGGATCGAGCCCCGAGGCGTCGACGACACCCCGGTCGAGTGCGTCGGCCAGCGTCTGCGGACGGCTGTCATCGCCGTGGACGGCCCAACCGCGCTGCTTGAGGGCAAGGGCGATCGATCCGCCGATCAGGCCGAGGCCGATGACGTTCGCGGATCGCAGCGTCGTCGTCACAGCGAGGGATCGTACCGGTGCCCGGACCGGGCGACCGCCTCGGTCAGGCGCCGCCGCTCGTCCGTCGTCAGCTCACGCCACTCCCCCGGGGGCAGCGAGCGGTCCGTGACGGGCCCGATCCGGGTCCGGACGAGCCGCGTCACCGGGTGACCGATCGCCTCGCACATCCTGCGGACCTGACGGTTGCGACCCTCGTGGATCGTCAGCCGCAGCACTCCCGGCTGCGGCTGGGAGACCTTCGCCGGCGCCGTCGGGCCGTCGTCCAGCTCGACACCGTCGCGCAACGCCCGCAGCCCGCCGGCCGAGACGCGGCCGCCGTCGACCTCGACGAGGTACTCCTTGTCGACGCCGTGCGACGGGTGCGCGATGCGATTCGCGAGATCACCGTCGTTGGTCATCAACAGCAGGCCTTCCGTGTCGGCGTCGAGGCGACCGACCGAGAACACGCGCGGGTCGGCCGGCACGAGATCGACGACCGTCGGTCGGCCGTGGGTGTCCTTGCTGGTCGCAACGACGCCCACGGGCTTGTTGAGCAGGTAGTACACGAGTCCGGGTCGGACCCCGATCGGCGCGCCGTCGAGTTCGACGCGATCGTGGTCGGGGTCGACTCGCCGACCGAGTTCGGCGACCGCGCCGTTGACGGTCACCCGGCCGGCTGCGATCAGCTCCTCGCAGACCCGGCGACTCCCCCAGCCGGTGGCTGCGAGCACCTTCTGCAGCCGAATGCCCTGTGGTAGCTCGGCACGCTGCTCGGCGAGTTGCTCCCACAGCGGCGGTTCGAGATCGTCGCCGCCGGTCACGGGCCCGGCGGAGGTGCCGGCGACCCCGACGGGGCGGTGCGCGCCCCGACCGACTCGTCCGGGGCGACGCCCTGCGGCGACACCTCGATCTCCGGGGTCACCCGCAGCCCGTGCTCGAGGAGTTCCACCACGTCTGCGCTGGGGATGAACTCCGCGATCGGCGGGAGGTCATCGAGCGAGTCGAGTCCGAGCTTCTCCAGGAACACGCTGGTGGTGCCGTACAGGATCGCCTGGCCCGGCCCGGTGTCGCGACCGACCTCGTCGACGTAGCCACGCGCGTGCAGGGTGCGGAGCACGCCGTCGGGGTCGACACCGCGGATCGCGCCGACCTGGGCACGCGAGATCGGCTGCTTGTACGCCACGATCGCCAGCGTCTCGAGCGCGGCGCCGGAGAGCCGGGCGCGCTGGTCGTGCAGGAGGAACCGCTCGACGTACGGGGTCAGCTCACCGGCCGTCTGATAGCGGAAGCCGCCGGCGACGCGTCGCAGCTCGAAGCCGTGCCCGCGGTCGGCGTAGGACTGAGCGAGTTCCTCGCACCACTGGTCGATCAGCGTCGTCGGTTGTTCGAGCAGCTGGGCCAGCAGCTCGGGCGGCACCGGCTCGTGGGCGACGAGGATGATCGCTTCGATGGCCTGCTTGAACTCGGCGATCTGCTCAGTGGCGGGCGAGATGAAGTCGGTGCGCGGGAAGTGGTCGGGTGTGTCGGTCATGTCAGCCCTCGTAGGCGTCGATCAGGATGGCTTCGGTGTCGAACCCGTCCTCCATCGTCCAGACGACGTCGATGTCGCCGAACCGTTCGGGCTGTTCGAGTTCGACCGCACCCTGCTTGAACAGTTCCAGCAGTGCGAGGAAGCGGACGATGATGTCGATCCGGTTGACGAAGTTCGCGGTGAGATCGCGGAACGAGATCCGTCCGGCGCGTGGCAGTTCGTCGACCAGTTCGGTCACCGCGTCGGCGACGGTGATCGTGATCGGGTCGACGTGGTACAGATCCACGAACGGCGTGACACGGGGCGTCAGCGCCTTGATCGCAGCGTTCTGGAAGCGCTTCAGCGAGGTGCCTTCGAGCATGTCCGGGACGACGTCCGCGAACCGCTCGTCGGGCCCCACGACCCGGGGGAACGAGGTGTCGGCGTCGTCGGCGAGCCGGGCGAAGACGCCGGCGACGTCCTTGAACGTCTTCGCTTCGAGCAGCCGGGCGAGGAGCATGTCGCGCTCTTCCCACAGTGCGAGTTCGTCGTCGATGTCGACGTCGCTGCTGTTCGGCAGCAGGCGCCGGGCCTTGAGATCGACGAGCGTTGCCGCGATCAGCAGGAAACTCGTGGCAACGTCGAGGTCGAGGAGCTGCATCTTCTCCAGCTCGACGAGGTATGCGTCGACGATCGTCGACAGGTTGACCTCGTAGATGTCCACCTGGTCACGCAGGATCAACTGCAGCAGCAGATCGAACGGGCCTTCGTACACCGGGGTCGCCACATCAACCATCGTCCGACGAGGTTACCGAGCCCTCTCGCCGGAAACGGGGCAATCGAGGAGGTGGCTGCGGCCGGTGAACCGAATGACCGGGAGCGGCGTGGTCGGGGCCGGTAGCGTCGGCTCGGTGAGTGACCAGACCCGCGTGCTGTCGTGCATGCAACCCACCGGCGACGTCCACCTCGGCAGCTACCTGGGTGCCCTCCGCAACTGGGTCGCCGGCCAGTACACGTGCGATGCGTTCCACGGCATCGTCGATCTCCACGCGCTCACGGTCACCGACGAGCCGGACGTCATCGGTGCCGAGACGATTTCGCTCGCGGCGATGTTCTTCGCGATGGGCCTCGACCCCGACGTCGCCACGGTCTTCGTCCAGAGCCATGTCCCCGAGCACAGCCAGCTCGGTTGGGTGATGGAGTGCACGATCAGCTTCGGCGAGCTGTCCCGGATGACGCAGTTCAAGGACAAGTCGGCCAAGCGCGAGACCAGCTTCGTCGCCGCCGGGTTGTTCACGTATCCCGCGTTGCAGGCCGCCGACATCCTGATCTACGACGCCAACGAAGTTCCCGTCGGTGACGATCAGCGCCAGCACATCGAGATCACCCGAGATGCGGCGATCCGCTTCAACCACCGTTTCGGTGAGACGTTCGTGCTGCCGGAGGCGGTGACGCCGCCGGTCGGCGCGCGGGTGATGAGCCTGCAGGACCCGACGTCGAAGATGTCCAAGTCCGACGACTCCGACAGCGGCTGCGTGTACGTCATCGACGAGCCGGCAGCCGTGATGAAGAAGTTCAAGCGCGCCGTCACGGACTCCGAGACCGGACCCGATGCCGTGCGCTACGACCCCGAGCACAAGCCGGGTGTCAGCAACCTGCTCGAGATCCATGCCGCAGTCACCGGGCGGTCACCCCATGACGTGGCCGCCGACTACGAGCAGTACGGCGCGCTGAAGGTCGCCACCGGCGAAGCCGTTGTGGCCGCACTCGAGCCGATCAGGGTTCGGTACCACGAGTTGATGGACGACCGGGGCGAACTCGCGCGCCTGCTGAGGGTCGGCGCCGATCGGGCCCGCACCGTCGCTGCCGCGACGGTCGCTCGCGCCTACGACGCGATCGGCATGCTCCCCGCCTGAGCGGGCCGCCCGGCGTGGACGAACTCGATCGCCGGGTCTTCCGGCTGGCCGTCCCGGCCTTCGGAACGCTCGCGGCCGAACCGCTGTACCGCCTCGTCGACACCGCGGTCGTCGGACGGCTCGGTACCGACCAGCTCGGCGGCCTCGCGATCGCCGTCTCGGTGCTGTCGCTGGTCGTCGCGAGCAGCAACTTCATCACGTACGGCACGACCGAGCGGGTGGCCCGCCGGCTCGGCGCGGGCCGCACGACCGAGGCTGCCAACGTGGGGATGCAGTCGCTGTGGCTGGCCGGCTTCGTCGGCGTCGTGGCCGTACCGCTGCTCGTGGTCGGCGCCCGACCGGTCTCCAGCGCGCTCGGCGCACGCGACGAGGTACTCGACTTCGCGGTGACCTACCTGCAGATCTCCGCCCTCAGCGTGCCGTTCGTCGTACTCTCCTTGGCGGCCCAGGGCGTGCAACGCGGTGCCTCGGACTATCGCACCCCGTTTCTCATCCTGCTGTGCTCGAACATCGTCAATGTCGTCGTCGAACTCGTCCTCGTGTTCGGCTTCGACCTCGGGATCGCGGGTGCGGCATGGTCGACCGTCGTCGCGCAGACGGGTGCCGGGTTGGCGTTCCTCGTCGTCGTCAGACGTCAGGTCGCGCCGGCGACCATGCGTCGACCGAACTGGGTGGAGATGGCGCCACTGCTCTCGGCCGGCCGCCACCTGCTGCTGCGGGTCGGGTCGATGCTCGCTGTGTTCACCGGGGCAACGGCACTGGCGGCGCGCGTCGACGACGCCACGCTCGGCGCCCATCAGATCGCCGTGACGATGTTTCTCTTCCTCGCGCTGACCCTCGACGCACTCGCTGTTCCGGCCCAGACGCTCGTCGCCGAGGAGCTGGGACGGGACGCGGCGACGAACGAGGCACTGGCGCTGGCCCGCCGGGTCGTGCGGCTGTCGGTGCTCGTCGCGGCCGGGCTGGCGCTCGTGCTCGCCGCCACGGCTCCCCTCCTCGCCCGGGTCTTCACCACCGACGACGCAGTGATCTCGCGCACGGTCCCGGCGCTGCTGTTCCTCGCTGCCGTGATGCTGCCCGGTGCCGTGGCGTTCGCGTACGACGGCATCCTGATCGGATGCGGCGACTATCGGTTCATCGGTCTCGCCGCGTTCGGGTATCTCGTCGCCGTCGTGCCGATCGCCGTCGCCGTCGTCGCGGTGCCGTCGCTCGGGATTGCCGGCATCTGGATCGGGCTGACATTGTGGATGGTGCTGCGAGCGGTCGTCAACCACCTGCGGACCGCTGCCGTGCTGACCGCGCCGTGACCGGTCAGGCGTGGTCGCAGGAGCGCAGCTCGGCCGCCGCCGGCCCGCGTCCGTCGATCAGCTCGACGGTCACCGGGTCGGAACCGACCGCGGCGGCCATCCGTGCGCCGATGGCCTCGTGCTGGAAATATGCCCGGAACCGGTCGGTGCGGGGCCCCACCAGCGTCGCGACGACGCGGCCGAACGTACCGAGCCCGCACTCGATCTTGCCGACGTCGTGGAGGATCGCGCCCGCGATCTCGGCACGGCCGGCCCTCGGCCGCGCCGCCGCGAATCGCTGCGCCACCGCGACGCTGTGGCGCCGATCCTGGTTTCCGAGCTGGATCCACAGCGTTCGTTCACGGCGAGTCAGATGCCGGTCGACCCAGATCTCGTCGTCGACCGCCGGTGGGGCCGGCGAGAGCGACGTGAAGAAGCGGGCTGCGTTGTGGGCGAGGCTCGCCGGATGCGGCATCTTCATCGTTGCAGTGTGGCGCGCGGATGGGCCGCGCGGTACACGTCCCACAGCCGTTGTTGACTGACCTTGGTGTACACCTGCGTCGTCGAGATCGACGCGTGTCCCAGCATCTCCTGCACGACCCGCAGATCGGCACCGTGGTCGAGCAGGTGGGTGGCACAGCTGTGGCGCAGCACGTGCGGCGAGAGATGGTCGGTGATGTCGGCACGCTCGCCGTACTTGCGCACGACCAGCCACGCGCCCTGACGGCTGAGCCGACCTCCCTGGGCATTGAGGAAGACCGCTTCGGCGTCGCCGCGCCGCTTCCAACGCTGCGGCACCAGATGTGGCCGCCCACTCGTCGAGAACCACGCGTGCAGCGCTTCGGAGGCCGCCGCCCCGAACGGCACGATCCGCTCCTTGGCCCCCTTGCCGTAGAGCCGGACGAGGCGTTCGTCGAGGTCGACGTCGCTGATCGACAGCCCGACCGCCTCGGAGATCCGCGCTCCGGTGCCATAGAGCAGTTCGAGCAGCGCGCGGTCGCGGTGGTCGGCGGGTGCGGTGCCGATCACTGCGTCGAGCAGGCTTGCCACCTGCGACTCGGACAGGGGCTTCGGGATCCCGGCGGGCACCCGAACACCCTCGAGGTCGGCGGCGGGATCGTCGGGCCGGGCGCCTTCGACCGCGAGAAATCGGTGGAGCATTCGGACGGCCGCCAGTTGCCGGGCGACCGACGATGTGGCGCCACCACCTGCGCGCCGCTCACCGACGAAGGCGACGAGGTCGTCGTGGCTGACATCGAGCACCGACATCGCCCCCGCCGCGAGCCAGTCGCTGTACCCCGACAGATCGCGTCGGTATGCCGCCAACGTGTTCGCCGAGCGTCCCTTCTCCGCCACCATCCACGACAGGAACTCCTCGACCTCGATCGGAAGCAGCGTCTTGGCCATCGGTTCACCCGTCGCTTGTTCGCAGCCGGCGGTCGATGGTCAACAGCGACGTCACCGTCTTGGCGTCGCAGATCTCGCCCCGATCGACCATCGCCAGCGCGTCGGCGAGCGGGAGGTGGACGAGCTCCATGTGCTCCTCCTCGGGTCCGTGCCGGTCGACGGGGGCCGGTGTGCAGTCCGTGGCGAGATAGATCGTCGTGACCGAATCGGTCATGCCGGGCGACGGGTAGATCTCCGTGAGCAGCTCCAGTCGGCCGGCGCGCAGGCCTGCCTCTTCGATCAGTTCCCGCTGAGCGACCTCCGCGGTGTCCTCGCCGGGGACATCACGCATCCCGGCGGGGATCTCGTACACGAACCTCTCGTACGGCGGCCGGTACTGCTGGACGAGGACGACCGATGGGTTGCCCTCGGCGTCGAACAGGAGCGGGACGATGCCGACCGCGCCCGGCGACCGGACGATGTCGCGCGTGAAGGTCGCGCCGTCCGGTGCCTGGAACTCGCCGACCACGACATGCCACGCGTAGCCCTGGTGCACCTTCGTCTCACCGAGCCGCCGGAACCCGGACATCGTCGACACTCAGGACAGCGACGAAGCTGCCGGCGCTTCGGCAGCCGACGCGGCGTCGCTCGGTTCGATGCCGGTCGTGTCCACCGCATCGGCGGCACCCGCATCTGCGGCGGCGCGGCGTTGGAGGGCTGCGGCGATCAACTCGCGGAACAGTGGATGCGGACGGTCCGGTCGGCTCTTGAACTCGGGGTGCGCCTGGGTCGCCACCCAGAACGGATGGCCGGGCAACTCGATGAACTCGACGAGACGGTTGTCGGGCGACGTACCCGAGCACCACAGGCCGTGCTCTTCGAGTTGGTTGCGGTACTGATCGTTGAACTCGTACCGATGCCGGTGCCGTTCGCTGACGACCGGCTCGCCGTAGGCCTCGGAAACCTGCGAGCCGGCGGCGAGGACCGCATAGTAGGCACCGAGGCGCATCGTGCCGCCCTTGTCCTCGATGCCGCGCTGGTCGAGCATCAGGTCGATCACCGGGTGGCTCGTCGTCGGGTCGAACTCGGTGGAGTTCGCGTCGGTGAGCCCGACGACGTTGCGCGCGTATTCGATCGTCATCGCCTGCAATCCGAGGCACAGCCCGAGGCAGGGCACCGATTCTTCCCGCGCGTAACCGGCTGCGGCGATCTTGCCCTCGACGCCCCGGTAGCCGAACCCGCCGGGGATGACGATGCCGTCGAGATGCGCCAACTGGCCGGCGGCGAGCAACCCCTCGACGTTCTCGGACTGGATCCACTCGATCTCGACGTCGGCGCCGTGATGGAAGCCGGCGTGTTTCAGGCTCTCGACCACCGACAGATAGGCGTCCGGCAGCTCGATGTACTTGCCGATCAGCCCGATCCGCACGGGTGTGACCGCAGCCTCGACCTTCTCGACGAACTGTTGCCAGTACGTGAGATCGGGCTCGCCGTCGAGTCGCAGCACGTCGCAGACGAAGTCGTCGAGACCCTCGTCGTGGAGGATCAGCGGGAGCTCGTAGATGTTCTTGGCATCGGCGGCGTTGACGACCGCGCGTTCCTCGACGTCGCACATGTGCGAGATCTTCCGCTTCAAGTCGTCCGAGAGCGGTTCGTCGCTCCGGCAGACGATGACGTCGGGCTGGATGCCGCGACTGCGCAATTCGGTCACCGAGTGCTGCGTCGGCTTGGTCTTCTGCTCGCCGGCAGGGCCGATGAAGGGAACGAGCGTGACGTGGATGTAGCAGACGTTGTCGCGCCCGACCATGTTGCGGAACTGGCGGATCGCCTCCAGGAAGGGCAGGATCTCGATGTCGCCGACCGTGCCGCCGACCTCGGTGATCACGACGTCGACATCGTTGCGCGCGACCCGCTCGACCCGACGCTTGATCTCGTCGGTGATGTGCGGGATGACCTGGACCGTCTTGCCGAGGTAGTCGCCGCGGCGTTCGGCGGCGAGGACCGACTGATAGATCGAGCCAGTGGTGGCGTTGGAGTTGCGCGAGAGGCTCTCGTCGATGAACCGCTCGTAGTGCCCGAGGTCGAGGTCGGTCTCACCGCCGTCGTCGGTGACGAACACCTCGCCGTGCTCGAACGGGTTCATCGTGCCGGGGTCGATGTTGATGTACGGATCGAGCTTCTGGAGCGTGACCCGCAGGCCCCGGTGCTTCAGCAGCCGGCCCAGCGAGGAGGCGGTCAGGCCCTTGCCGAGCGAGCTGGCGACGCCTCCCGTCACAAAGATGTGCTTGGGCATTTCGGACCTCCGTCAGACATCAACACGACGGAACCTCACCATACCGCGCACCTGTCGCAGCCGGCGCGGATCGAGCCGCAAATTTCACGCGAGCAGCTCCCTGGCATGCACGCGTGCCGAGTCGGACCGTGATCCCGACAGCATTCTCGCGATCTCGTCGACTCGTGCATCCCCTTCGAGACGTCGCACGGCGGTGAAGGTCGCGCCGTCGCGCACGGTTTTCGAAACTGTCAGCTGGGCGTCGGCGAGCGCCGCGACCTGCGCGAGGTGGGTGACGACGAGCACCTGGTGGTGGCCGGCGACCGCGGCCAATGCATCGGCCACCGCCTGTGCCGCCGACCCACCGATGCCGGCATCGACCTCGTCGAACACCAGCGTCTCCGCACCGGCGTCGCCCGCCGATGACGTCGACAGCACCAGCCGCAACGCGAGCATCGCCCGCGCCAGCTCGCCGCCGGAGGCGACGCGGGTGAGCGGCAGCAGCGGTGAGCCCGGGTTGGCTGCCAGCAGGAACTGGACACGATCGCCCGGGTCGTCGTCGGGGTGCTCGCCGACCTCGACTGCGATCGCCGCGTCGGACATCGCCAACTGCTGAAGGCGCGCCTCGACCGCCTTCGCCAACGCCGGCGCGGCCGCGCGTCGGGCCGAACCGACCGCTCGGGCTGCGGCGCGCTCGGCGGCGAGTGCGGCCTGTCGTTCGTCGTCGAGTTCGGCGGCACGCCGATCGAATTGTTCGAGCTCGTGCAACCGGTCGTCGGCGGTGGAGTGGAACGCCATGACCGCTGCCAGGTCGGCGCCGTACTTGCGGCGGAGGTCGCTGAGCATCTGGCGGCGCTCACGCAACTCCGCCAACCGCTCGGGAGACTCGTCGATGCCGTCCGCCGTGTCGCGCAGTTCGGCGACGATGTCGTCGACCTCCGCCAGTGCATCGCGGAGTCGCGACGCGAGCGGGGCGTAGGGCCGGCGGTCATCGACGGCCGCGAGGGCGTCGCCCAGCAGGTCACGGGCGCCACCGTCGTCGGCGAGCAGCGTGTGGGCGGTGAGGCCGGACTCACGGTGGGCGACGGCATCCGCCAGCGTCGACTCCTCGGCATCGAGGTCGTCATCCTCGTGCGGGTCGACGAGCTGGGCGGCGTCGAGTTCGCCGACCTGGTAGCGCAGCAGGTCGATCTCGCGCGCCCGAGCCCGCTCGTCGCCGCCGAGTGCGGCCAGCGCGGCATCGATCTCGGTCAACCGGGCGCGTGCGGCGCGCAGGGGCTCGAGGTCGACCTGCCCGAACTCGTCGAGGGCCGCCCGCTGCGTTGCGGTGGACAGCAGGGACTGATGAGCGTGCTGACCGTGGAGGTCGACCGCGCCGTTCGCAGCGTCGGCGAGCGACGTGACGGTGGCGAGGCGACCGTCGACGTACGCCCGTGAGCGGCCGGATGCCGGCACGATCCGGCTGAGCACCGTCTCGGTCCCGTCGGCTGCGACGAAGCGCCCGTCGACGCGGGCTTCGGATGCACCGTGGCGCACCACGGTGGCGTCGGCGCGCCCGCCGACCAACAGCTCGATCGCATCGACGAGCAGGGTCTTGCCGGCGCCGGTCTCACCCGTGAGGGCGGTGAGGCCGGGGCCGAGGACGAGTCCGAGTCGTTCGATGACGCCGAGGTTCTCGATGTGGAGTTCGGTCAGCACCCGGCCAAGTATTGCAGCGGGGTGTCGCAGCAGCGCGGGCTGCGGCACGCGGGCGGCATGACCACGTCAGCGGTCAGCGAGGCCGAACTTGGCCTTGAGGATCTGGTGGTAGCGGTACGTGCCGAAGCGGACGAAGTTTGCCGACGACTCAGAAGGGCGGCAGCGAACGATGTCGCCGTCGTCGAGCAGTGCGGTCTCCTGACCGTCGATCGCCAGCTCCGCACGTCGGTGTCCCGAGACCTCGACATCGACGATCTCTGACGGATCGAGCACGAGTGTGCGATCGAACAGCATGTGCGGCGAGACCGGCGTCAGCAGCACGGCCCGATGGCGGGGCGACACGATCGGCCCTCGCGCGGACAACGAGTAGGCGGTCGAGCCGGTGGGCGTCGCGACGATCAGTCCGTCGGCCGCGTAGTACGTGAACGGCTCACCGTCGATGCGCGCGAGCAGCCGCACGGTGTGGCCGCTCTGGCTCTTCTCGATGACCGCCTCGTTCAGCGCCTGGCCCACATGTGTCCCGTTGACCGCGACATCGAGCATCATCCGGTTGTCGAGCTCCCACTCCCCCCGTTCGGGGCCCGCGAAGAAGCGGTCGAGAGCGCTCGGCAGATCGTGTGCCTCGACCTCGGTGAGATACCCGAGCGCGCCGAGGTTCACGCCGATCAGCGGGATCGCCGCGCCGTCGAGCAACCGCACACTGCGCAGCATCGTGCCGTCGCCGCCGAGGCTGAGGACGACATCGGCGTCTGCGAGCGGGCGCTTGCCGACGTATCGCTCCAGGCCGATCGCCGCGCCGTCTTCTGCGGTGAGCCAGAAGTCGATCCCCTCGGCGGCGCACCAGTCCGCGGCGACGACGGCGTGGTCGGCGGCCGCTTCGCGCTCGTGATGGGCGACGAGTGCGACCCCGCTCATGCGTCGGGTGCCAGTGCGTGGACGAGGAACTCGCGGTTGCCATCGGCACCCGTGATGGGACTCTGCGTCCATCCGAGCACGGAACAGCCGGCGGCGCGCAGAGCACCGGCGATCTCGGCGGTGACGCGCTCGTGGATGGCCGGGTCGGTGATCACGCCGCGGCCCTTGCCGGCCTCGTGGCGACCGGCCTCGAACTGCGGTTTGACGAGTAACACCATGGCAGCTCCAGGCTCGCACACTCCGACGAGCGCGGGGATGACCAACGTCAACGAGATGAACGAGAGATCCCCGACGACGAGGTCGACGGCGCCGCCGATCATGGCCGGCGTGATCGTGCGCACGTTGGTCCGCTCGATGTTGGTGACCCGCCCGTCGGCGCGTAGCCGTTCGTGGAGTTGGCCGTGGCCGACATCGAGGGCGACCACCTCACGGGCACCGCGTTGGAGGAGGCAGTCGGTGAACCCGCCGGTCGATGCGCCCGCGTCGAGCGCGCGCATGCCGGTGACGTCCAGGTCGAACTCGACGAGTGCGTGGTCGAGCTTCTCGGCACCCCGTCCGACGAACCGCGGCGGAGGACCGGTGATCACGATCGCGTCGCCCGGCGACACCTGCCTCGACGACTTGTCGGCGACCGACCCGTTGACGAGCACGCGACATTCGGCGATCAACGTCTGCGCCTCGGTCCGGCTCGTCGTGAGTTCCCGTCGGATCAGCTCTGCGTCGAGCCGCCGGCGCGCCGCCATCGGATCGTTCCGATCAGCGACTCGGGCGGGACGTGGCGATCTTGCCGACGCCCGATGAGCCGACCGGCGCGGTCGCGCGGCGTGTCGACCGGGTTCCGGCAGCCTTCGTGCCGGCCGATTTCTTCGCCGACTTCTTCGCCGACTTCTTCGCGCCCGACGACTTCTTCGCCGACTTCTTCGTGCCCGTCTTCTTCTTCGTGCCGGACGACTTCTTCGTCGTCGACGTCCCGGTCGGCTGCTTCTTCGTCGACGTCGTCGTCTGCGTGGCGGCCGACTTCTTCGCCGCTGCCTTCGTCGCCGACTTCTTGGCCGGGGTCTTCTTGGCCGGGGTCTTCGTGGCCGCAGCTGCCGGCGTCGAGGCAGGGGCCCGGTCGGAGAGGTTGTCGGCCAGTTCCTCGACGCGATCGTCGAGCGAATCGAAACGCTCGGACACCCAGCCGACCTGCTTGGCCACCTCGCGCTGCACGATCTTCGAGAGCCGTTCGGAGGTCTCGCGCCCACGTTCGACGAGGTCCTTGATCGTTCGCTCGGCGTCGCGCAGCTGGATGTCGCCCGCGTCGACCAACTGCTGCACGAGCGCTTCGGCCTGCTGACGGGTGACTTCGGTGAACTGCAGACCGGCGTCGATCAGCCGTTGGAGTGGTGAGGTCGCCATCCCCGCAGCGTACCGGCGGTCAGCGGGCGCCGAGGACGCCGGCGAGTGCGGCGAGGTCGGCGACATCGATTGCAGTCGGGATGTCCGGGGCGATGTCTCCCGGAGCGGTCACGCCGCTGCGGACGAGCGCGAACGGACTGCCCAGCCGGGCGGCCATGAGCCCGTCGGTCTCGGGGCGGTCGCCGACCATCACGACCGACGTCGGATCGAATCCCGTCGTGGTCGAAAGAGTCGCGGCGAGGAGTGCAGCCATCGGTGCATTCGGTTTGCCGGCGACCTCGGGTGTCGTTTCGCCAGCGGTTGCGATCGCCGCGAGGATCGCACCGCCGCCCGGGTCGAGACCGGACGGTGTGGGGTACGTCGAGTCGGTGTTGGTGCCGACGAGCCGCGCACCGTCGTGGAGTGCGGTTGCAGCGGCGCGCAGCCGTGGGTAGTCGAACGTGCGGTCGAGACCGACGACGACCGCATCGAACGGCTCTGCCGTGACGGTGCCGTCGTTGAGCACGGCGATCGCCCCCCGCAGCTCGATCGCCTCGACGATGCCGGGACCACCGGTCACGAGCACCCGCTCGCCCGAGGCGACCAGTCGGGCGGCCGCCATCGCCGAGCTGACGACGTCGCCGACGGCGGTCACACCGATCGCAGCCAGCGCCGCTTCGTGGTCGGACACGCGCGCCGCAGAGTTGTTGGTGACGAACAGCACCCGGCGACCGCCGGCGCGCAGCGACGCGATCGCCTCGACTGCGCCGGGAATCGGACGATGGTCGAGCCACACGACGCCGTCCAGGTCACACAGCACTGTTCGGATCGGGCTCGGATCGAATGCAATGGGTGCGGGCACGGTCGGCATCGGCGTGAGCATCGTTGCAGGCCGCGCCGGTTCCGGTGGCATCCTGTGCGGGTGCCTCGCTTCACTCCGTTCTCCGCCCTGCGTTACCGCGATCGCCGGCTCGACGATCTGATCGCACCCCCCTACGACGTGCTGTCCGACGACGACATCGACGAGTTGAATGCACGCAGCCCGTTCAACATCACCCATGTCGACGTGCCCCGCGAACGCGAAGGAGACGGCCGCTACGACCGTGCCGGCGCCCGACTGCGCAAGTGGATCGACACCGGGGTGATGGAGGACGACGGCGGACCGACGTTCACCCTGTACCGGATGCGATTCGAGGACGCCGCGGGAGCAGATCGTGACATCGTCGGCGTGCTCGGTGGCATCGAGGTGGTCGACGAGGGCGCCGGTGGCGTCCTCCCCCACGAGCGCGTCACGCCGAAGGCCTCGACCGACCGCCTGGACCTGACCCGTTCGACGCAGGCGAACATGTCGCCGATCTGGGTGCTGTCGCTGGCGGGCGGGTTGTCGGAGCTGTTGGCCGAGCCCGGCGAGCAGCTCTCGACGGTGACCGTCGAGGGTGTGGAACACATCGTCGAGCGAGTCTCGGATCCGGCTCGCGTCGAGGCGATCGCCGCCAAGGTGGGTTCGGACGACGTGCTGATCGCGGACGGGCACCACCGCTATGGCATCAGCCGCACCTACCGCGACGAGATGCGGTCCGCGGTCGGCGACTCGACGCCGGCCGAGGACACCCTGGCGTTCGTGAGCGAGTTGGTGGCGGACCAGCTCAGCGTCGAGGCGATCCACCGGCTGTACAGCGGGATCTCGTTCGAGGACCTCACCGCGGCGCTCGACTCCGCGTTCGAGCGCACCGACGCCGGGTCCCCGTCCGGCGACACGCTCGCCGAGATGGACGCCCGCGGCGCGCTGGTGCTGGTGGGGCCCGACGGCGGTGGCCAGTGGTTGACGCCCAGGGCGGGCGCGTTGGACGGCGTGCGCCCGCTGGACGGCCTGTGGTTGGAGCACGTGCTCGCCGATGTCGACCACTCGGTGACCTACCAGCACGGTGTCGACAACGTCGTCGATGCCGTGACCGGCGGCCGGGCGACCGGCGCCGTGCTGATCCGCCCGGTGAGCGTTGCGGAGATCGAGCGGACCGCCCGTGAAGGGCTGCTGATGCCGCCGAAGTCGACGTTCTTCACCCCGAAGCTGCGGACGGGACTGGTCGTCCGCAGCCTCGCCTGATCAGACGTCGCCGACCCCCAACTGCGCGGCCACCGACCCGAGCAACGATCGGACCGTCTTGGTGCGCCCGGCCGGAACGACCCGGTCGGCGACGACTTCGGTGCGGCTCTGGGTGGCCCCGCCGCTGCGGAAGAACCGACGTCGCACGGTGCCGACGACGACGACCTCTCGCTCGGCCGCGACCGCGTTGCGGCCCGACGGGCTGGGATCGTGCCAGGCGACGGGCACCGACACCGAGGCATCCGAGCCGAGCCGGGTGGCGACGGAGAAGTGGACGACGAGCGACCCGCCGGCGAGTTCACGGGCGGACGGTTCGCCGGTGACCGTGCCCCGGAGCACGGCGAGGTTGGAAGCGGAATACTGCATGGGTCCCCCCACTGGAGCGTGATGTGATGGGGGAAGTCGGTCGTCGACCAGTCTGACGATCGGGTGTCACACCGCGGTGTCGGGGTGGGGGTCGGACACCGGCTCGCCGGCCAGGTCGATCGACATCCGCGTCTCGGCGACGTGTACATCGAGCACCTGCTCGTGGCGTTCGATTCCGTCGTCGACCCAACCGTGATGCCGGTAGAACCTCCGCGAGCGGGCGTTGCCGGGATGGACCCACAGCACGGCATGCCCGAACCCGGCCGTGCGCAACGCGGCGGTTGCGGCGCGCAGCAGGATGCCGCCCGCTCCGGCACCCCAGTGGTCGGGGTCGACGTTGATCGCATACAGCTCGCCGACGGCGTCGTCGTGGTCGGCCGGGCCGACGAGCGCGAACCCGATGACGTCGCCGTCGTCCTCGGCGACGAGACGGGCAGCCCGCGGCCGGGGCTCGTTTCCGAGCGCTCGCTCCCACATCGCCGCCCGGTCCGGCGCGGACAGCGCGTCGAGGTAGTCATCGGGCATCAGCCCGCCGCGGTACGCCGCCTGCCAGGCGCGGACGTGCACGGCACCGAGCGCGCTCGCATCCTCCGGCTCGGGTCGTCGCACGACGAGCGTCATGGTCCGAACGTAGTCAGTGTGGTCACGACGGTGGGCCCCCGTTTCGGGTGCTGACGTAACATCGGCCGATGGCCCCTCCCGACGACGTCGTCAACAAGGTCACCTGGAAGATCCCGAACGCGCTCGCGCTCGTCGGCTCACGAGCCGGAGACGAATGGAATGCGATGACGACGAGTTGGATCAGTCAGTTGTCGATGGAACCGGTGCTCATCGGCGTGAGCGTCGACAACACCGCGGTGACGCATCGGCTGATCAGCCACGGCGGCGCGTTCAGCGTCAACCTGTGGTCGTCCGACGACACACGGGTCTTCGTCAAGTTCTCCAAGCCGGCGTCATTCGAGGACATGGCGTTGAACGGACGCCCGGTCAGCGAGGGTGTCACCGGCGTGCCGATCTTCGACGAGGCGATCGCGTACCTCGACTGCGAGCTGCGGCAGCATCACGACCTCGGCACCCACACGCTGTTCGTCGGCGAGGTCGTCGATGCCGCCCTGCGCGTCGACGACGTGCGAGCCGCGGCGATGAGCGACACCCGGATGAAGTACGGCGGCGTGAAGCGGCACTGACGTCGGGCGAGTCCTGACCAATCCCGAAACTGCGGCCGGACAGTGGAATCGCGTGCGGCCGACGATGTTGGATGGTCCCGATGGGCACCTCCGATTCGGGACCGGTCACCGGCGCGCGCGGCGCGGCACAGCCCGCCACATCGGCGCCGGCCACCGCCCGGGTCTGGGTGCAGCGGGCGATCGTCGGGATGGCGTGGCTGGCGGTGCTGCTGCTGTGGCGGCGCCACCAGACGTCGAACGACCTCGGCGCCGCCGATTCGGCGCAGCAATTCATCGACGACGTGGGTTCGGCATGGTGGGGTGTCGTTGCCTACGTCGCCGTCTACCTCGCACGTCCGATCGTGCTGTTCCCGGCGTCGGTGCTGACCGTCGTGGGCGGCGTGCTGTTCGGGCCGTACTTCGGCGTGCTCGTCGTGGTCGTCGCGGCGAACGCATCGGCGATGGTGGCGTTCGGCATCGGCCGACTGCTCGGACGACGACCGGACACCGTGACGGCGACGTCGCTGCTCGCCGGCTGGGCCGAACGGATCAGGACGAACAGCTTCGAGACGGTGCTCACCCTCCGTCTGCTCTACGTGCCGTACGACCTCGTCAACTACGCCGCAGGCGCACTGCACGTCCGGGCCCGACCGTTCCTGCTCGCCACCGCGCTCGGTTCGGTGCCGGGCACGGTGTCGTTCGTGCTCATCGGCGCCTCGCTCGATCGGGTCGACGACGGTTTCGGCGGTCTCGAGCCGGCCGCACTGATCGCCGGCCTGGCGATCTTCGTCGTCAGCCTTACGATGGCCCGACTGCTGAGACGCCGTACCACTGGACTGGAGCTCCCATGATCGGACACGACCCGCAACGTACGTACAAGGCGGCGGTGATCGGTGCCGGCTCCGGCGGCCTGACGCTGGCGGTCGGTCTCGCCGGCTTCGACCACGACGTCGTGCTCATCGAGGGCGACCGGGTCGGCGGCGACTGCACGAACGTCGGCTGCATCCCCTCGAAGGCGCTGCTCCACGCGGCCGCCGCAGGCGAAACCGATCCCCTCGGCTGGGTCCGTGCCCGCCGCGACGAACTCGCCGAGCGCGAGGAGGCGGAGATGGAGGAGCATGAACGCATCCATCTCGTACGGGGCTGGGCGCGGCTGACTGCCGCGCGCGAGCCACAGGTCGTGATCGTCGACGGGGTGGACGGCCCGTCGGAGGTGCGCGCCGACCACATCATCGTGTGCGGCGGGTCGAAACCGGTCGAGATCCCGGTCGACGGGCTCAGTGCGGAACGGGTGCTGACGAACGAGAACGTGTTCGACCTGACCGCCGTGCCGGACTCGATCGTGCTCGTCGGTGGCGGTGCGATCGCACTCGAAATGGCGACGGCGTTCCGCGACCTCGGGACACGCGTCCACATCGTCGAGTTGGAAGATCGGTTGATCGCGACCGAGGACCCGCTCGTCTCCTCGACGATCAACGACGCGCTGCTCGCCCGCGACGTCAGGGTGCACACCGGCACGTCGATCGAGCGCTTCGACGAGGCAACCCGCACCGCGCATCTCGCCGACGGCACGTCGATCGACGACGTCGACCGGGTCTTCATCAGTGTCGGACGGAAGGCTCGGATCGAGGGGCTCGACCTCGACGTCGCCGGCGTCGACACCCACCGCGGCGGCATCGTCGCTGACGACTGGGGCCGCACCTCGGTCGACGGGATCTGGGCCGTGGGCGACGTGACCGGCAACACCCAGACCACACACGGTGCCAGCTCGATCGGTCGGCGCGCCGTCCGTGCGATCGCGTTGCCGTTGCCGAAGGTCGGCGACCCGCGCGTGCTGCCGAACGCGGTGTACAGCCGTCCCGAGATCGCATCGGTCGGTCGGTCGATGCGCGAGATGGAAGAACTGCCGGCTGCGGGGCGGGCCCGCTACGTGAAGCACTTCCGCGACATCGACCGGGGCTTCACCGACGACGTCGAGTTCGGGTTCGTCGCGGTCGACGTCGAGCGGTTCACGGGGAAGCTGTTGCGGGCGGCGATCGTCGGGCCGGCTGCCGCCGAGATGATCGGGATGTTCGCGATGATGATCGACCACGACATCGGGCTGCGCAAGATGTTCGGCTCCGTGCAGCCGTACCCCGCGTACGCCCAGATCGTCGGGCTGCTCGCCGACGAGTTCGCCGACGACACGTACCGGAACCTGCCGCGCGAGTTCGCGGCGATGGTGCGCGGCAGGATCGCTCGCCGACTCCGACGATGATCGTCGCCCTCGGCGAGCTGTGGTCGCCGCGGACCGACGGCGGTGTGTTCGTGCAGGTCGTGGTCACGATCATGTTGATCGGGGTACTTGCGTGGACGGCACGACGCGAGGGGTCGGTGGTGTTGCTGATCGTCGGTGTCGGGACGGTCGTCCTCGCCTGGTACGGCATCCGCGCGCTGCACTGACCGGTAACATCGACGGGGTGCCAAGCCGTGTCGAGATGATCGTCAGCGACCTCGACGGCACGCTGTTCGACCGGTCGAGCAACCTCAGCGAGCGGACGATCCGAGCGGTCCGGTCCGCCCACGGCGCCGGGATCCGCGTCGTCGCCGCCACCGGCCGATCGAGCACGTCGGCGGCGCCGCGCCTGCGCCCCGCCCACGTCATTTCGACCGCGATCTGTTCGAACGGGTCGCTCGTCCACGACGTCCACGAAGACCGCAACCTGCATCGCTTCCACATCGACGCCGAGCACGTCGAGCGGCTCTTCCAGCGGCTCGCCGCGCACGATCCCCGGTTGTCGTTCTGCTGGGAGACCGATCATGGCAACGGGTGGGACGAGGACTTCGCCGACGTTGCATCCGGCCACGAGGACCTCGGCCGCCTCGCGACGTTGACCGACCGGCCGACGCGATCGCATCGCGTCACCAAGATCATGGTCCGCCATCCCGACGTCGTGCGCGGAGAACTCCGGGACCGGCTCCTCCCCCACCTCGGCGACCCGCTCACGGTGTCGTGCTCGGGAGTGGACTTCGTCGAGGTCACCGGCGTCGGCGTCGACAAGTCGACCGGACTGCAACACCTGTGCGACGAGTGGTCGATCGACCCCGCCGACGTCGTCGCGTTCGGCGACAACCAGAACGACCTCGCCATGCTCTCGTGGGCCGGGCGGTCGGTCGCCGTCGCCAACGCGTCCGAAGCGGTGCTCGGCGTTGCCGACGACGTGATCGGGCACCACGACGACGACGCGGTCGCCGTCGAGATCGAGGCGATCGTCGAGCAGCAGCGCAGCGCAGCGGCGTCCCGGTGACCACACCACCGCGCTGGGGCATCGCGTCGACCGGCAAGATCGCGGCGAGCATGGTGACCGCGCTGCACGCGCTGCCCGACGCCGAGATCACCGCCGTCGGGTCACGCAGCCAGGCGTCCGCCGACGAGTTCGCGTCCACGCACGGCATCGCGCGGGCATGGGGCAGCTACGACGAACTGTTCGCCGATCCCGATGTCGACATCGTGTACGTCGCGTCCCCCCACAGCCATCACCGCGAGATGACGATCGCCGCGCTCGACGCCGGTCAGCACGTGCTGTGCGAGAAGGCGTTCGCGGTCAACGCCGCCGAGGCTCGGGAGATGGTCGACGCCGCCCGCCGCAACGACCGGTTCCTGATGGAGGCGATGTGGACGTGGTTCATCCCCGCGGTCGTCGAGTTGCGGGACCGGATCGCCGCCGGTTCGATCGGCCGGCTGCTGACGATCGAGGCCGCCTTCGGGATCCGCGTCGACGTCCCGGACGGCCGCCATCGCCGGCCCGACCTCGCCGGTGGCGCACTTCTCGACGTCGGCATCTATCCGCTGACATTCGCCTGCTTCCTCACCGGTGAACACCCCACCGATGTCCGCGCGTACGGCCAACTCACGCCGGACGGCGTCGACGAGACGTTCGCCGGTGTCGCGTCGTTCCCGAGCGGGCCGCTCGCCACGTTCCAGGCCTCGATCGGTGCGCTCAGCGGGCACGGTGCACGGATCGTGGGCACCGACGGGCGCGTCGAGGTCGACGCACCGTTCTGGCACACCGCCGGGTTCACGATCCATCGCGACGGCGCCGAGCCCGAGCGCGTCGCGTTGCCGAACAGCGGTCTCGCCCACGAGGCGGCGCATGCGATGGCGCGGGTTCGCGCCGGCCATCGTGAGAGCGACGTGATCGACCTCGCCACGACGCTGCGGACGATGGAGCTGCTCGACGACGTTCGGGCCCAGCTCGGCGTCGTCTACCCGTCCGAGAGCTGACGCCGACGGGCCACGAGGGCTGCGGCGGCCCCACCGAGCCAGATCGCGATGAGCAGGATGATGATCGACGCGCGGTAGTCGCGCGGCAGGATGGTGTCGTTGCGGATGCGGTCGCCGTACCCCCGCCACAGCGGGAACCACATCGCGATCACGATCGCGCTCGTCCACGTTGCCCATCGGATCCAGTGAGGAATGTCGCGCCCGAGCGCGCGCATGACGAGCCACGTGCCTCCGACGGAAACGGCGAGCCAGACGATGTCGTGGGCGACGATGCCGATCGCGGTCAGCCGCAACGTGTTGAACCAGCTCGCCTCGGGGTCGTCGAAGAGGAGCTTCAGGCCGAACGCGATGATCGCCCAGCCGAGCACGGTGCCGGTCCAGAACAGTGCGCCATCGTCGCGTTCGCGGTCCGCGTTCGGCTGGTCGCTCATGTGACGACCACCTTGGCGAGCCACTTCGTCTGGTTGACGCCCGGGCGGTTCGGTGCGATCAGGCGGACGGGGAAGCCGTGGTCGATGTGCAGCGGTTCGCCGTTGAGCTCCATCGCGAGCAGCGTGTCGTGCTGGCCGGCGACCTCGGCGGACACGGTCGATGTGCCGTAGCGGCGGCCGCGAGCGGTCTCCTCCTGGATCGACACGACGTCGACTTCCCGCGCCTCATCGACGCCGGCGGCGGCGAGCAGATCGCGCAGCCGGATACCCCGCCACCGGGCACTCGCGCTCCACCCCTCGACGCAGGCGATCGGCAGTTCGTACTCGTGCTGGTCCAGCGCGCGGAGGTCACTGAGCGAGTATGCGGCGAGCTCACCGGAGGCGTCCTCCACCACGAGGCGGTAGTCCGCGCTGGTGGCGACCGAGCGCACGCCGGCCGCGGCGGCCGTGCGGTTGACCGGAACACCCTGCGGTCCGCTGGTCGGGTGGCGTGCCGACAGCAGGCCGACCCCGCGCAGCGGGTACACGGTGGCTCCCGCGACCGTGACACCGACGAGACCGGCCGTCGCGGCCACGCCGCCGAGGAAGCGGCGGCGGTCGAGCGTCTCGGCCGGCGATTCGTTCGCGACGGTCTCACGCCGCAGCGCCTCGCGGGTCGTCACGATCTTGGCGCACACGTGAGCCACGAGCGCCCCCATCACGACGATCGCCATCTTCCCGTGGGCGGCCGGGAAGAAGTAGCCGATGTCGATGCCGTAGAACTCCTGCGGGTACCAGTACGCGACGTTCGTGACGCCGCTGAAGAGCATGAAGATCGAGCCCCCGACGAGTGGGAGCAGGCTGATCCGCTCGACGGCGTGGGCGAACGAGGTGATCAACGGGCGCTGCACGAGCCTGGGGGCGACCGTGCGCAGCTTCGCCAGCAGCAGCGGCACGCTGACGACGCCGCTGACCAGGTGGACACCCTGGGTCACGCGGTACAGGCCCGCGGGCCGGGCCGGCCACCACGCGGCGCCCTGGCTCGCTCCCCAGCTGAACAGGCCGGTCAGCGCGCACAGCGTGAACGTGATGCCGAGGGAGACACCGAGGATCGCCGCCCGGCGCTCGTCGATCGTGGCGCTCTCGATCGCTGCCGTCGCGTCATCGGTGATGCTGCGGCCGCTCACATCATCCTCTCGAGTTGCACGATCAGGCGGTCCTCGACGCGGTGGACCTCCTCGCACCGCCAGCCGGAGCCGGCGATCATCTCGTCCAACCCGCGCATCGAGACGACCGCCCAGGGGAACGGCTCGCCGACGTCCGAGCCGACGTGTTCGCGAACGGTGAGGCGACGCGTCGGGCCGATCGGCGCGACCTCGACGAACAGCCGCCCGTTCGGCCGCGCTACGCCGCGCAGCCGCTCGAGCAGACGCTCCGGATCACCGCCGATGCCGATGTTGCCGTCGAGGAGGAGGATCTCGTGCCAGCGGCCCTCGAACGGGACCGGGTCGAACACGCTCTGGTGGACGCACAGCGCCCCGTTCGTGCGGGCCAGGTGGACGAGGCCCTCGCTGCTGTCGACTCCGAGCGCCGGCACGTGGCGGCCGCGGAGGTACGCCGCGGCGCGGCCGGGCCCGCAGCCGACGTCGAGCACCGGGCCGTGCAGCTTGCGGAGAAAGCGACGTTCGGGCCGGGTGGGCGGCGAGCAAAAGCGGTCGACGTCGAGCGGCAGCGTCAACCCGCACTCGGACACCAGCACCGTGTCGGACGTGTCCCTCACGCCTGCGACCCTAGGAAGGCGCTGCTGAACGCACCGGTTCGTCGCAGTGGACGTTTTCGAAACTTCGGCGGGCGAGATGGCCACGATCACCGCGTGGTTCCTAGGTTCGGGGCATGAATCGCGATCGCTTGCCGGGCCGCCACGGTGAGCCGCACACCGACGCCACCGTTGCGTGGATGGTCGACGACATCGCCGTGCGCTGCCGGGCGGTCCTCGATGCGCTCGCAGACGGGTCGCAGACGGCCGTCGGGTTGGGCGGCGCCGGGATGTTGTTGCGCGAAGCCGCCGACGACCTCGTGTCGCTGACCGAGATGCTCGGACGCCCCGCGGCGACGCCCCCTGGCCTCGACGGCGCATTCGGGCTCGCATTCGGCGCAGTCCGCGACCGCGCGACCTGACGACCGCGCGCTCTGCCTGCCGGCGCGACCGGGCCGGCGATGCCGATTTCGCGCCGTTGCGGTGGACGGGCCGCCAGAGCCGTGACAGAGTGGCGCTCCGTTGGCCAACCAAGGACGGCCACGCGCGGGCCGACACACGGGAGATGCACACCACAATGAGCCGACGAACAGCACGGACGACGCCGACCGCGGCGCTGAGGAAGTTGGCGGTCGCCGCCGCCTTGGCGGTGCCACTCGTGGCCACCGCGCCCGCTGCAGTCACCGCCGCGGGCCCGACGGTCTTCATCAACGAGATCCACTACGACAACACCGGCACCGACGCCGGTGAAGCGATCGAAGTGGCCGGACCGGCCGGCACGGACCTGACCGGTTGGTCCATCGTGCTCTACAACGGCTCGAATCAAATGACGTACAACACGTCGGCGCTCAGCGGCACGATTCCCAACCAGCAGGCCGGCTTCGGCACCGTCGTCGTCAGCTATCCCGTCAACGGCATCCAGAACGGCCCGGCCGACGGCATCGCGCTCGTCGACGGCGGGGCGACCGTCGTCGAGTTCCTCAGCTACGAAGGTTCGCTCACGGCCGTCGACGGTCCCGCGTCCGGCATGACATCGGTCGACATCGGCGTGAGCGAGTCGTCGGCCACGTTGGTTGGCGAGTCCCTCCAACTCGTCGGATCCGGTTCGATGGGCGGGGACTTCTCATGGGCTGCGGCTCAACCCCACACGTTCGGCGCGGTGAACACCGGCCAGACGTTCTCGTCGAGCGGACCGCCCGCCCCGGGTGTCGGCGACCTCGTCGTCAACGAGATCGATTACGACCAGCCGGGAACCGATACCGCGGAGTTCGTCGAGATCAAGAACACGACCACCGGCACGCTCGACCTCACCGGCGTCGACCTCGTCCTCGTCAACGGCAGCGGTGGCGGCGCGACGATCTACCAAACAATCGCGATGTCGGGCACCCTCACGGCGGGCGACTACCTCGTCGTGTGTTCCAACTTCGCCACGGTGGTGAACTGCGACAACGATGCCGTGAGCTCCATCCAGAACGGTGCCCCCGATGCCGTTGCGATCGTGCTCGGCAGCACCGTGCTCGACACCGTCAGCTACGAGGGCAACACCGGCGCGCCGTACACCGAAGGTTCCGGGTCCGGTCTCGAGGACGACAGTGATGCCGGCGAGAGCATCTCGCGGTGCGACGACGGCGTCGACACGAACCAGAACAACGTCGACTTCGCCGGCTCCCGGCCGATCACGCCCGGCGCCACCAACGACTGCGAGATCCCGCCGCCCACCATCGAGTTCATCCATGACGTGCAGGGCAGCGGGTCATCGGTCGCGATCACGGGGGATGTGACCGTGCAGGGCATCGTCACCGCCCTGTTCGAGCGTGACGACGCGCTCGACGCCTTCTTCCTCCAGGAGGAAGATCTCGACGCCGACCTCGATCCGTCGACGTCGGAGGGCATCTACGTCTTCTGCCGTGGCGGTTGCCCGGCAGTTTCGGCCGGCGACCAGGTCACCGTCACCGGCGAGGCCGAGGAGTTCTTCGGCATGAGTCAGATCGACATGGCGTTCGGTTCCGGCACCGCCGTGATCGAGAGCTCGGGGAACCCGCTGCCGACCGCGGTGGCGGTCGACCTGCCCGCGTCGGGCAGCACGGTCGACGAGGCGACCTTCGAGAACATCGAAGGGATGCTCGCGGCGTTCACGGACACCCTGGTCGTCAGCGAGTACTTCCAGCTCGCCCGCTTCGGCCAGGTCGTCCTGACCGAGACGGACCGGCCATTCCAGTTCACCCACCTCAACGCGCCGAGCGCGGCGGGATATGCGGCGTTCCTCGCCGACCTGGCGGCGCGCCGGATCATCCTCGACGACGACAGCAACGACAACAACGACGCCATCTTCGACGGACCGGACGAGGCGTACTACTACCCGGAGGGCGGTCTGTCGCTCGGCAACAAGTTCCGCGGCGGTGACACGATCGACAACCTCACCGGGGTGATGCACTGGAGCTTCGCCGGCTCGTCGGGCACCGATGCCTGGCGGATCCGGCCGATCCCATCTGCCTTCGACTACACGTTCACGTCGGTCAACCCCGAGCCGGCTGCCCCCGCCGCCGTCGGCGGGTCGATCCAGGTGGCGAGCTTCAACGTGCTCAACTACTTCACCACGATCGACGTCACGTCCAGCGGCAGCAGTGGCGACTGCGGACCGAGCGCCACGCAGGACTGCCGCGGGGCCGACAGCGTCGCGGAACTCGATCGGCAGCGGGCCAAGATCGTCGCCGCGATGGACGAACTCGATGCCGACGTGATCGGCGTGGTCGAGATCCAGAACGACGACGACACGTCGATCGCAGATCTCGTCGCCGGACTCAACGCGGTCGCCGGCCCGGGCACGTACGACTACATCGCGACGAGCTTCATCGGCTCGGATGCGATCAAGGTCGGACTGATCTACAAGCCGGGCACGGTCAGCCCGCTCGGCGACTTCGCGATCCTCGACAGTTCGGTCGACCCGGCGTTCATCGACACGAAGAACCGACCGGTGCTGATCCAGACGTTCGTCGAGAATGCAACCGATGAGCGGTTCACCGTCGCCGTCAACCACCTCAAGTCGAAGGGCTCGCCCTGCGACGACGTCGGCGACCCGGGCCTCAACGACGGCCAGGCGAACTGCAACCTGACCCGGACGTCGGCCGCCCAGGCGCTCGCCGACTACCTGGCCACCGACCCGACGAACAGCGACGACCCGGACTTCCTGATCATCGGCGACCTCAACGCCTATGCGATGGAGGACCCGATCACCGCACTGGTCAACGCCGGCTACACGGACCTGATCAACGCATTCCAGGGGTCGAGCGCCTACAGCTTCGTCTTCGACGGACAGCTCGGCTACCTCGACCACGCGTTGGCCAATGCGTCGCTGCTGCCGCAGATCACCGGCGTGACCGAGTGGCACATCAACGCAGACGAGATCAACGTCTTCGACTACAACGACGACATCCGGGACACGCCCGGGGAAGCGTCGTTCGAGCGGGAGACGACCGTCGGGCCGATCTACGCGCCCGATGCGCTGCGATCGTCCGACCACGATCCGCTGCTCGTCGGGCTCGGGCTCGACTCGATCCCGGACAACCCGACGTGCAACGGCCTCGCGGCCACGATCGTCGGCACCCCGGGTGACGACACGATCGTCGGTACGAACCAGGCCGACGTGATCGTCACGTTCGGCGGCGACGACACGATCATCGGCGGCAACGGCGACGACGTGATCTGCGCCGGATACGGCGACGACGTGGTCGACGGCGGCAACGGCAAGGACCTGATCTTCGGCGAGCAGGGCGACGACTCGCTCGCCGGCGGCAACGGCAAGGATGCCCTGGACGGGGGCGCCGGCGCGGACGACGGCGACGGCGGCAACGGCAAGGACTCCTGCGTCGCCATCGAGGTCGCGGTCAACTGCGAGAGCTGAACCTTCGACCAGAGGGGCGGGTCATCCCGGTCACGGGATGGCCCGCTCAGGTCGCGTCGGCGGGATAGTCCGGGTAGGACGCCTTGAACACGCCCTGATGGAGCAGCACCGTCGCGGCGTGGCTGCCGGCGTCGCTGTCGGTGATCGTCGCCTCGGTCCACCACGACTCGACGCGCCGTGACTGGCCGCGCCCGACGACGCGGTACTCGACTCGGTAGGGCCGACCGACGAACACCGGCCCCTGGACGTAGCGCACCTCGAGGTCGATGAACAGCCCCAGCGACGGGCGGCGGATCGGCAGCGACGGTCCGGCCTTGAAGGCGAGCACGCTGAGCATCTCGGTCGGCACGATCGGGTCGCCCCACGGGCTGTCTCCGCCGTCCTCGGGCGGGAGGTACCACGAGCACGGCTCGGTGATCTTGTCCAGCTTCTGGGCGAGCGTGAACGGGTAGAGCGGGCCGTTGTGCTCGTCGAACCCCATCGTGACGTCGCGCGGGCCGCCGCCATCCATCCCGATCTCGATCCGGTCGATGATGTGGAGGTCGCCGGGGTCACCGACGCCCCGTCGGCGGCGTTCGTCGAGGTCGGTGCCGTCGGTGGTGCCGACCGACGCCGTGCCGCTGAGCACCGGGGTGTTGTCGGCCTTCTCGGCGCCGATCGTCGCGCGGGTCGCGGTGGTCGGGGTGAGTGCGGCGCGCACCTGCTCGCCCTCGACGACCATGTTCAGGAAATGCGTGCTGATGCAGCCCTCCTCGAACCAGCGCCGGCCCCACACATGCACGCCGAGCGGATCGAACTGACTGAAGTGCGTCGGCCCCTCGATCGGCGCGCCGGCCAGGCCGAGGTTCGCCGCCGCGGCGTCGTCGTGCACGCTCACCCCGCCGCTCAGCGACTGCTCGGCGAGCATCTGAACCGGAGCCCGCAACGGGCCGGCGAGTGTGATCGGGGTGTCGAACGCCATCAGCCCATCGTGCCAGGACATGTCACACCGAATTCGATCGGGGTGCCCGGCACGTCGCGGCGCCAGAACCCGCGTCGATCTACTGTCGGGCGATGGCCGACGACCAGCGTCGCTACACCGACAACGTCCCGGGTGACATCGAGGCCCGGCTGCGCGAGATGTGCCTGGCGCTGCCTGACGCCCATGAGGAGCGGGCCTGGGTGGGAACCCGGTGGATGGTCCGCACACGGACGTTCGCCCACGTACTCGGCGTCGAGACCGACGACGCGGCCCCGTGCGTCGTG
>JABDKP010000029.1 GCA_013002175.1 Ilumatobacter sp. | reverse complement strand
ACTGCATGCTGCGCTGCGAAGCCGGGTGGACGCCGCGCTCGACCCTGCCACAGCCCGAGTCCTCGACCTCGTCGACGCCGACGTCGCCGCGCTCGTGGCGCGCTGCGGCGAACTCACCTGACCTCGTCAGCGGAAGCTGGCGAAGCTGCGGACCATCGGGCGGGTCGGACCGAGCGCTCGCACCATCTGCTTGGGTGGCCAGTGGTCGTCGCGGCTGTACGCCCAGTACTCGAACGGGTTCAGGTAGTACGCGACCGACTCGACCACCCGACCGAATCGTTCGTCGCGGCGACGCAACGCCCACAGCGCCGCTCCCCCGGCACCGCCGACCACCATCCAGCCGAGGTACAGCGTCGGATAGAGCGGCCCGAACGCCCGTGCCTGCCAGATGTGGACGTCCTCGTGGTCGGTGACCAGCTTGACCCGACGCGCGCGGGCCAGATCACCGGCGCCGTTGACGACGTTGCCGAACGTGGTGGCGAACCCGCGCCGGATCGCCATGCCGCGCCCGTAGACGTGGCGGTTCGCGCGGCGGCTCAGTGCGCCGCTGTACTGCGCGTCGCCCCGGACGGCAGCGACGGCGTGGGCGACGAGCCCGGCGGTCGTGGTGCCGAGCGCCCACGTCGAGTCGAGCGCGAACGCGCTGGCGCCCTTGACCGAGCGCCAGTCGTAGATGCCCCGGTGCCCTGAGATCGCACCGTTGAGCCCGCCGACGACGGCGGCGGGCACGGCGGCGCCGACGAGAGCACCGGCCGCGCCGGCCAGTGCGGCTCCGGCCACCGCGGTGGCAGCGGCTTCGGCCGCCGGGGTCACCGCTCGCGCAGCTTGGCGAGCAGGCGCAGCAGCTCGAGGTACAGCCAGATGATCGTGACCAGCAGCCCGAAGGCGGCGAACCACTCCCACGTCTTGTCGAGGCCCTGCTTGGTGCCCCGCTCGATGAAGTCGAAGTCGAGTGCGAGGTTGAAGGCCGCGAGGCCGGCGACGAAGACGCTGAACGCGATGCCGAGCAGGCTCGGGCTGCGCAGGAAGCTGACTGAGTCGGCGCCGGCGAACATGCGGATCAGGAAGCTGACGCCGTAGAACAGCATCACCCCGATCGTGGCGGTGACGACGATCTTGCGGAACCGCTCGGTGACCCGGATCACGCCGGTGCGGTAGAGCACGAGCATCACTGCGAACACGGCGATCGTGGCGCCGGCGGCCTGGACGACGATGCCGTCGTAGTACGTGTTGTACGCCTTGGAGATGGCGCCGACGAAGAAGCCCTCGGCAATCGCATACACGGGAGCGATGAACCGGGCCAGGTTCGGCTTGAACATCAACAGGAACGTGAGGCCGATGCCCACGAACAGACCGACCCAGGCGAGCATCGGGATGCCGCTGACGGCGCTGGTGCCGTCCTCGAACTGGACGGTCTCGGTCTGGAACCAGCCGAACGTGGCACTGACCAGCAACAGGACGAACAGCGTCGCCGTGGCCGAGATGACACCATTGACCGTCATCCGCTCGCGGACCCACGGGGTGGTGGGCCCGTCGTCGATCGGCGGCAGGTAGTCGGTTCCCGCCTCGGGCGGCGCCCAGTGGTGCTGCGCCCGCTGGAGCGCCCGTTCGTTCAGGACCGGATTGGCCATGGATTCCTCCTCGAGACACCGGCTGCGTTCGGGTCGAACGCGTGTCCCCATCCTACCGACTGCCCGCCCGCTCGGACCGCGTGTCGGCGATCGTGCCACCCGAGCGCGGCCATCTGCAATTCAGATACAAGGCATCTCATCATGCGGAACACAGTTGGAAACGGGTGAAACCCGACCGCCCTGGTTGACCAATCCCAGCTCATCGGTATCGTGGCATCCACCCCACGGCCGAACTTGGTGGACTTGGCAGCCCGCTGGGCGATCGCTCGACAGCCGATCGTCAGCCTCCCATCACGTCGAACGAGGGCACCAGACATCGCCGTGAGGCGACTCCATCGACACCGGACCCCAAGGGAGCCAAACGTGGCCAAAGATCGCGTCGACCGTGACGACGAAGACCTCGTCCGCCTGTATCTGACCGACATCGGTCAGTACACGCTGCTCACCAAGGACGACGAGGTCCGTCTCGCGAAAGCGATCGAAGCCGGCAAAGAGGCGATCGAGACCCTCGACGCCGGCGGCAAGGGTGTCACCCCCGCCAAGAAGCGTGAGCTGCGTCGGCTCGCCCGCCAGGGTGAAGAGGCCGAGCGCCAGTTCGTGCAGTCGAACCTGCGCCTCGTCGTGTCGATCGCCAAGAAGTACCAGGCGTCCGGGCTGCCGCTGCTCGACCTGATCCAAGAGGGCAACCTCGGCCTGATGCACGCCGTCGAGAAGTTCGACTGGCGCAAGGGCTTCAAGTTCTCGACCTACGCGACATGGTGGATCCTCCAGGCGATCACCCGCGGCATCGCCAACACGGGCCGCACGATCCGCCTCCCCGTGCACGCCGGCGACACGCTCGCCCGCCTGCAGAAGGCGCGCTCGCGCCTCGAGCTCAAGTACGGCCGCCCCGCCACGCTCTCCGAGCTGGCCAAGGAAGTCGAAACGCCGGAGGACAAGGTCACCGAGGCATTGCGCTTCGCCGCCGAACCGCTCTCGCTCTCCGAACCGCTGCGTGAAGACGGCGACGCCGAGCTCGGCGATGTCGTGGAAGACAAGGGCGCCGATTCGCCCTTCGAGAGCGCAGCCACCTCACTGCTGCCCGACGAGATCTCCCGCCTGCTCGCGCCGCTCGACGAGCGCGAGCGCGAGATCCTGAAGCTCCGCTTCGGTCTCGACCGCGGCGAGCCCCGCACGCTGGAAGAGGTCGGCGAACACTTCAACCTCACCCGTGAGCGCATTCGCCAGATCGAAGCCCGTGCGATGTCGAAGCTGCGGCACCCGTCGAGCGACACCGGCGCCCGCGACCTCCTGAGCGTCTAGCCTCGCCCCGATGGGCGTTCAAGCGGCACTGGGCTACGAGTTTCGCCAGCCCAACGCGTTCCAACGGGCCAACCAGAAGATCGCGTCCACGAAGGGCGGCGCCTGGTTCTTCTCGAAGACGGTGCAGACCCTCGACGGCGCCGTTCACCGTCTCACCCGCGACCGCACGTCGGCATCGGAGATCCTCGCCGGCCTGCCCGTCATCCGCGTCACCACGACCGGCCGACGATCCGGTCAGCCGCGGCTCGCACCGCTGATCGCGGTGCCGATCGGCGACGACCTCGCCCTGCTCGGCACCAACTTCGGCGGCACGTCCACTCCGGCCTGGGTCCACAACCTCGTGGCCGAGCCCCGGGCCACGGCCGCCTACCGCGACGCCGAGATCGACGTGGTCGCCCGACCGGCGACCGCCGAGGAGTTCGAGCAGGTCTTCACCACCGGCGGCGGGCTCTACGGCGGCTACGAGAAGTACCGCGAACGGGTCACCGCCCGTGAGATCAAGGTGTTCGTGCTCGAAGAGGGTTGATGGCAGCCGGTCGTCAACTCGAGCGAAGCCGCGCCCCCGATGCGACTGACGACCCGCCGTTCTCAGCGACGCAACCGCCCCGGACGATGACTTGGTCTCCAGTCCACGCGGCGCCATGACCGAAGTCGACCGGGACCGGCAGCGCCGGTAGAGCGGACCCCGGC
>JABDKP010000181.1 GCA_013002175.1 Ilumatobacter sp. | reverse complement strand
CCCGCGGAGTCGCCCTCGACGATGAAGATCTCCGACTCGTCGGCATTCTTCGACGAGCAGTCCTTCAACTTGTCGGGCATGCCGGCGCCCGACAACGCCGTCTTGCGGCGGATCGCGTTGCGGGCGTTCTTGGCGGCGGCACGGGCCTGCGCGGCCGACAAACCCTTCTTGATGATCCGGTTGGCCTCGGTGGGGTTCTCGTCGAGCCACTCCCCCAGCCGTTGATAGGTGGCCTTCTGCACGAACGACCGGGCCGGCACGTTGCCGAGCTTGGCCTTCGTCTGCCCCTCGAACTGGGGCTCGCGCACCTTCACCGACACGATCGCGGTGAGGCCCTCGCGGACGTCGTCGCCGGTGAGGTTGGGATCCTTCTCCTTGATCAGGTTCTTGTCGCGGCCGTACTTGTTGAGCACCGACGTGAGCGCCGTCTTGAAGCCCTCGACGTGCATCCCGCCCTCGGTGGTGGAGATGCCGTTGGCGTAGCCGTGGATGCCCTCGTGGTAGCCGGTGTTCCACTGCATCGCGATGTCGAGCGTCATCCCCTCGGCCTCTTCTTCGTCCTCGAACTGGCAGACCTTGGAGAACAGCGGCTCCTTCGAGGCGTTGAGGTGCTTGACGAAGTCGATCAGGCCGCCCTTGTACTGGTAGGTGACGGTCTGCTCACGTTCGGGGCGCTCGTCGACGAAGACCATCTCGAGGCCCTTGTTGAGGAACGCCATCGTCTGCAACCGCTCGAGCACGGTGCGGGCCACGAAGTCGGTGCCCTCGGCGAGGAAGATGGCCGGGTCGGGCCAGAACGTGACGGTGGTGCCCGTCGTCCGACCGCGCTTGGGGGTGTCGCCGACGACGCTCATCTTGCCCTGCGGCTTGCCGCCCCCGCGGTACTCCTGGCTGTAGTGCTTGCCGTCGCGGTCGATCTCCATGATCAGTCGCTCGGACAGCGCGTTGACGACCGAGACACCGACGCCGTGGAGGCCACCGGAGACCTTGTAGCCGCCGTTCTCGCCGCCGAACTTGCCACCGGCGTGGAGGACCGTCAGCACGACCTCGGCGGCGCTCTTGCCCTTGTGCTCGCCGGAGCGGAACGGGTCGACCGGGATCCCGCGGCCATCGTCGTCGACGCGGCACCCGCCGTCGGCCATCAACGTGACGGTGATGCGGTCGCAGAAGCCCGCCATCGCCTCGTCGACCGCGTTGTCGACGACTTCCCAGATCAGGTGGTGCAGCCCCTGGAGACCGGTCGAACCGATGTACATGCCCGGGCGCTTGCGGACCGGATCGAGACCTTCCAGTACCTGGATCGCGCCGGCATCGTAGGCAGCGGACGTGCCGGACGCTGTGGGCGCCGCCGAGCGCTTCTTCGGGGCCTTGGGCGCCGGTTGCGGTGCGGGTTCTGTCACTGGTGCTGCGGTGTCGTTGGACACTCGTACCTCGATGTCGTCTGGTGCGGTGACATGGCGCGTCAAGCCATGTATTTCGGGGCGCTCGAGCACCTGGACCGGTCGTTGAGAACCGGCCGCGATGCCCAATCGCGAGTACTGCCAGTGTACCGCCGAGGTGTCACAGAACCGGGGATGCGAGGCTGGTTTCGGGGCCGTTTCCGGCACCTGATCGCGGGCCTGGTGAGTGGGTCGCCGACCTGCTCAGCGGGGCCGTGCGACGCGAACGTCGATGCGCTCGACGGTGACGTCGGCGACCTCGGCGAGACGGGTCGTGATCGTGCCCGCGAGGAACTTCACCTGCGTCGCCCACGCCGTGTCGTCGGCCTCGACGGTGAGCACGCCCTGGTCGAGCCGGACCGGCCGCACATGAGCGGCGACCGTGGTGCCGACGGCGTCCTCCCATTTGCCGAACACGCCCCCGATCTGGATCCGATCGGTGCCGCGCAGCGACTTCATGATGCCGTCGAGCGACGTCGTGATCGGGACGGGATCGGCCACCCGCCCACGGTACCGCAGCGGCCCGGTCAGGAGTCGGCGTCGCGCACCGTGCCGGCGTGGACGCGCAGGATGCGATCGGCGCGGGCCGACGTCGGCAGTTCGGTCGCCGTCGTGATCACGACCTGGCCGTCGGGGATGTGGGCGAGCAGTGCCCGCGACCGTTCGTCGTCCAACTCGGACAGCACATCGTCGAGCACCAGCACCGGCGCCGTCCCGGTGCGCTCGGTGACCAGCTGGTGCGCGGCGAGACGCATCGCCAGCGCGAGCGTCCGCTGCTCGCCCTGCGATGCGTGGGTCCGGCTCGGCAGACCGGCGATCGTGAACGACAACTCGTCACGGTGCGGACCGACCGAGGAGATGCCCCGCCGGACATCGGTCGCGCGCGCCTCCAGCAGCGCGGCGGCCAGCCCGATCCGCCGCCAGGGCGGTTCGTAGGTGATCCCGATCGGCGTCGAGTCGCCGGCCAGCTCGTCGTACGCGTGCTGCACCATCGGTGTGATCCGGGCGACGAGCGTCGCCCGCGCGTAGCCGAACTGGTCGGCGACGTCGGCGAACTTGCCGTCCCACACGTCGAGCGTCGTCGCGACTTCGTCGCTGAGCCGACCCGCAGCGTGCTTGAGCAGCGTGTTTCGCTGTTTCAGGATGCGGTCGAGCTCGAGGCGCGTCGCGTCGTACTTCGTGGCCAAGGCGACGAGCGTGTCGTCCATGTACCGCCGACGCTCGCCCGGGCCGCCCTTGACGAGTACGAGGTCGTCCGGTGAGAACACGGTGACCCGGACCGAGCCGAGCAGATCCCGCACGCGTGCCAGCTTCTGGCGGTTGACCTGCACCCGGTTCCGTCCGGCGACGGCGAGTTCCGCCTCGATGAGCGTCTCGCGGCCATCGTCATGGCGAACGGTCGCCCGGATGATCGCCAGATCGGCGCCGGCGCGCACCAGCGCCTCGTTCGGCGCCCCGCGGAAGCTCGACAGCGTGGCGAGGTAGGCCAGCGCCTCAGCGAGGTTCGTCTTGCCCTGGCCGTTGCCGCCGATGATCGCGGTCGTCCCGGCCCGCAGGTCGAACGAACCCGAGACGTAATTGCGAAAGTCGATCAGCTCGAGGTGTTCGACGATCACCGTGTCAGTATGGCGGCTCGTGCGGGCCGGTCGCCCTCCCCCGGCTTCGACGGTTACGACACACGCCGAAGGGGCACGCTCGGCAGATGAGTCGTTGCAGGCCCGAGCGCCGGGTGCCCTGAACCGTGGCCGTCCGTGTCCCGCGCGACCTGCTGACCCGTGACCCTGCGGTGATCGCACCGCTCGCCGGCCTCCGCTACCTGCCGCCCGAACCGCCCGGGTGGACCCGGCGACGACGCGGGCGGGGATTCAGCTTCGTCGACGAGCACGGGACGACGATCACCTCGCCCGATCGCGACCGCCTCGTCGACCTCGCAGTGCCGCCGGCCTGGGAGGACGTCTGGTTCGCGCCGATCGCCGACGGGTATCTCCAGGCGACCGGCGTCGACGACGCAGGTCGCAAGCAGTACCGGTACCACGACGACTATCGGGCCGTCTGCGAAGCCCGCAAGTTCGACCGCATCCGCTACTTCGGCCGGGCGCTGCCCGCGCTGCGCACCTACATCGAACAGTCGCTGGCCGCACCGCCGGGATCGAAGCGCCTCGCCGTCGGCGCGGTGCTCGGCGTGATCGACGCCGCGCTGCTCCGCATCGGCAACGAGCAGTCCGCGGAGGACGGCCACCACGGCGCGACGACGCTGGCTGCGGACCACGTCGACGACGACGGACACGTGGTGCTCGAGTACGTCGCCAAGAGTGGCAAGCACCGTTCGGTCGTGATCGACGACGAGCAACTCGGCGACGTGATGCGCTCGCTCGCCGACGCCGACGACGAACGGCTGTTCAGCTACACCGACGCCGACGGCGACGTGCGCAACGTCACGGCAATCGACGTCAACGCCGTGATCGCCGACGTCGCGGGCCCGGCGTTCAGCGCCAAGGACTTCCGGACGTGGGGCGGCTCCCGCACGGCGCTCGAGGCACGCGCTGACGGCCTCAGCTCGATCGCCTCGATCGACGCCACCGCCGAAGCGTTGGGCAACACCAGGACCGTCGCCCGCAACTCCTACGTCCACCCTGACGTCCTCGACGCCCCGGACGACGAGATCGACCGCGTCTGGCGAGCGTCGCGCCGGTCGTCGACGATGTCACGCGGCGACAGCGCGCTCGTGAAGCTGCTCGGCCGCTAGCCGCCCTCGCGCGGAAGCCGCAACCTGATCGCCCCGGTGACGTCGCCGAGCTCGCGGACGACGCGATCCCCCTGGGTCACGACGATGCGGCCCGCCCGGGCGAGATCTGCCGCGACGTCGCGGACGACCGGCATCGCCGGCCGCCAGTCCGGCGAGGCACTGATCCGCGCGGCATCCGACGGACAGATCGAGCTCGTCGTCCCCCGCTTCGACAACAGCGCGAGGATCGCGGCACGCGCCCGGGCGCGCAGGCCAGCGTCGGAGGGCGGACCCCACCAGGGATCGCCCCGTTCGCCCAGTGCGACCTTTGCGTCCTGGACGCGACCGCGCGCCGCGACGACCGCGTCGGCGTCGCGGCCCCCCGCCTTGACGGCGCGTCGGGCGTCCATCAGCTCCGCGACCAGTTCGGAACGCAGCCGCTCGGGGATGTGCGGGTCGGTCGCCCGCCAGCGTCGCCCACCGACGACGATGTAGCGGCCGTCGTCGGTCCGCTCGACATCCGCCTGCCCCGTACCGCCCGGCGACGCCATGCCGTGGCTACGGGACGCGGACCGGCATCAACAGGTAGAGGTAGTCGTCGTGGCCGACACCACGCAGCACCGCCGGCTTCATCGGGTCCATCGTGGCGAGGGTGACGTCGTCGGCGTCGATCGCATCGATCCCCGCAAGCAGGTAGTCCGGGTTGAACGCGACGATCATCTCGGCGCCGTCGTAGCTCGCGTCGACCTCCTCGACCGCGTTGCCGACGTCCTGGGTGATCGCGGTGAGTTGCACGGTGTCGCCGCCGAGGGACATCCGCACCGGTGTCGAATCCTGCGCGAGGATCTTCACCCGCCGGATCGCCTCGATCATCGCCGCCTTGCCGACCGTCAACAAGTTGGGATAGCTCGACGGAAGCAGGTTGCGGTAATTCGGGAACTCGCCCTCGATCAGGCGAGTGCTGAGCCGCGTCGACCCGGCCTCGAACGTCGCCTCGCGCTCGCCGAGCCGCACGGTCAACGACTCGACGTCACCCATCAGCCGCTGCAACTCGTTCAGCGCACGGCCCGGGATCAACACCTTCTGGCCGGACCCGAGCATCGACGACTCGGGCAGATCGCGCACGGCCAGCCGGTACGAATCGGTCGCCACCATCCGCAGACCGTCGTCCTCGGACGCCAAGAGCACACCGGTCAGCACCGCCCTGGCGTCGTCGGTGGACGCGGCACGCACCACCTGGCGCAACGCCTCGGCCATGTCGGCGGCCGGCAGGGTGACCGCATCGGCGGCTGGGTCGGACTGCGCCGGGTAGTCATCGAGCGAGAGGGGCCGCACCGAGAACTGGGAGCGGCCCGCACTGATCGACATCTCCGCGCCGTCGCTGCTCGGCAGGTCGACCTCGACTGCGCCGGCCGGCAGTGCCTTGACGATGTCGGCGACGAGCCGCGCCGGGACGACCGCAGCACCGTCGCGCTCGCCACCGACTTCGACGGTGAGGCGGATCGTCAGTTCGAGGTCGGTGCCGGTGATCGTCAGCGTGTCGCCGTCGACCTGCATCCGGACACCGGCGAGCACCGGCAGCGTCCCCGTCCGGTTCGTGGCTGCGCGTCCAGCCGATCCGACGGCGTCAGCGAGGACATCACGTTCGCAACGAAACTTCACAGTGGGCACTTCTCCTCATGCAGGGATGTTTCAAAAGACAATGTAAGTAGTAGGTGCTGTGGATTGGGGACAAACCACCGTCGGTGCAGCGTAGAGGTCGCACGACCGTGCACAGGTGATGGCGTGCTGTTCCCCAGGTCGCGACTTACACGCGTGTGCTCCGGTGGACAACGCGGTGTTGTCCACCACACGACCCCCGGTTGTCCATGGGCGCGTCCCACGGCGGGCGGTGGATATCCACTGGAATTCGCGCGGCGCGGGCGATGGCTCGCGCGGGTGGTGGTGCCCGGCCCGGTGGGCACGCTCATGCCTTCAGCTGTTGGAGGAGGTCGGTGACCTGATCGAAGATCTGCTTGCGCTCGCTCATCAGCCGCTGGATCTTCTCGTTGGCGTGGATCACCGTCGTGTGGTCGCGTCCGCCGAACAGGCGGGCGATCGCGGGGTAGCTGAGATCGGTCAGCTCCCGGAACACGTACATCGCGATCTGGCGGGCCGTGACGAGTGGACGCTGACGGCTCTTGCCCTTCAGCGCCTCGACGTCGAACTTCAAGATGCCGGCGATGTCGGCCAGCAGCTCCTCGTCGGTGCGGACCTTCGGCTTGGTGTCGACCATCAGGTCCGCGAGTTGGGCTTGCGCGAGGTCGGTCGTGATCGTCTGGCCGCTGAGGCTGGCGTACGCGGTGACGCGGATCAGGGCCCCTTCGAGTTCGCGGATGTTCGTGGTGATGTTCGAGGCGATGAAGTCGAGTGTCTCGTTCGGCACCTCGACTCGGTCGCGCTCGGCCTTGTTGCGCAGGATGGCCGTCCGCGTCTCGAGGTCCGGCGGCTGGATGTCGGTCAGCAAGCCCCACTTGAACCGGCCGCGGAGGCGTTCTTCGAGGGTGGGGATGGCATCGGGCATCCGGTCCGAGGAGATCACGATCTGCTTGTTCGCGCCGTGGAGCGAGTTGAACGTGTGGAAGAACTCCTCCTGGAGGCCTTCCTTGCCCGCGATGAACTGGATGTCGTCGATCAGCAACACGTCGATGTCGCGGTAGCGCCGGCGCAGCGCGTTGGTGGTGTTCTGGCGGATCGCGTCGACGTACTCGTTCATGAACGTTTCGGTCGAGACGTAGCGCACCTCGTGGTGCTGGTAGTTGTCGTGCACGTAATGGCCGATCGCGTGCAGCAGGTGGGTCTTGCCGAGACCGGCCGAACCGTAGATGAAAAGGGGGTTGTAGCTGCGGCCGGGCGTCTCTGCGACGCGCAGCGCGGCAGCCAGGGCGAACTGGTTCGAGGCACCCTTCACGAAGGCTTCGAAGGTGTAGCGCGGGTTCAGTCCCGCTTCGTCGACATGGCTGGGGCTGTCGATGTCGTCTGAGGTCACTACAGAGAACGACGCTTCGGGCACGCCGACAGTCGCGTGTTCTCGCGTGAACGCCGCGTCGACCTCGGGGATCGGTGCCAGCGTCTCCTCGACGGGTACGGGTGCGGCGATCTCGATGTCGATCGTGCGGTGGCCCTCGTTGGCCTCGTCGAGGGCGTCGGTGACGAGCGGCAGATAGCGCGTCAGGATCCGGTCGCGGACGTACGCACTCGGTGCCAGCAGCCGCAGCGTGTCGGTACCGGCGTCGAGGGGAACGACGTCTTGGAACGTGGAGAACCAGACCGACTCGGCCAGTTGGGAACGGAGGAACAGGGTGACCTGTGTCCAGACGTCGTCGGCGTCACTCACGAGCACTCGGGTCCCTCATTCAGCACTATCCATCCACACGCTTGTCCACACGATGTGGAAATCTTCGAACTCTGACACGAGCGACTGAACCTAGCAGGTTCGCGTCGGAACGGAAACTTCCTGAAAAGATGGCGACATGCAGGGATGACGCGGCAACTTCTCAACTGTGGACAAGTTACATTCCTGTCGTTTGGCCCGGCCGATCGCTGCCTTCGGTGAGCGTTCAGAACGGCGTCTCACGGGCTTCGGGACGACGCGATCCTCACACCCTGGGGAGACCGCTGGTCGGCCGGGCGCGATCAGCCGCGCGGCGTGGCCGCCCGGCCTGTTGGCGGGGTGGTTGGGAGACACCCGCGCGACGCCGTAGCATTGAGAAGTCAGTCCGAATTCGTGGGCTCCGCCGAGCATCCACGGAGCATCATCCACGGAGCACCAGGCAGCGGCCGGACCTGCCGCATCGTCCGAAAGAGATCGTCGTGAAGCGTACATTCCAACCGAACAACCGTCGCCGCAGCCGCAAGCACGGGTTCCGGGCGCGCATGAGCACCCGTGCCGGCCGGGCGGTGTTGAAGTCCCGCCGCGACAAGGGCCGCGCTCGCCTCTCCGCTTGATCGCGGGCATCCGTGACCGTGACGCCTTCGTTCGCCTCCGGCGCGACGGCGTCCGCCTGCGGAGTGATCCACTGTGGTGCTCCTACCTCGCGGACGCCGACGTGACACCGCCGCAGGTCGGCTTCGCGCTGACTCGCTCGATCGGGTCCGCCGTGACTCGCAACCGTCTCCGGCGGCAGCTGAAGGCGATCCTGGCCGGCCTCGACGTCCCTCCTGGGCTGCTGCTGGTCGGTGCCACCCCGCGTGTGGTCGAACTGACGTTCGACCAACTCCGCCACCGGACCGAGGTCCTCGTCGACGCCGCCCGGAGCCGCGCCCGTTCGGCGGCGCCGTGACGCCGCCACCCGCACCCCGGCCGTCACGGGCTCAGCGTGGCATCGGTGCGTCGATTCGCTGGTACCAACGGCTGCGTGAGGGCCGTCCGTCGCCGTGTCGGTTCCACCCGACGTGCTCGTCGTACGCGCTCGAAGCCGTGGAGACCCACGGCACGTGGCGCGGCGGATGGCTGGCGATCCGCCGCCTCGGCCGCTGCCGCCCACTCGGACCATCGGGATTCGATCCCGTCCCGCCGCGCGATGACGCGTCGACCGACCCGGTCCTCACCGCCGCCCAGAAAGGCCGATGATGTTCGAAGCTCCCGCGGCATTGTTCTCCTGGTTCCACAGCCTGAGCGACAGCTACCTCATCGCGATCGCCCTGATGGCGGCCGTCGTGATGGCGATCACCACCCCTCTGACATTGAAGAGCACCAAGGGGATGCTCGAGATGCAGCGGCTCGCGCCGGAGATGCGCAAGCTCCAGAACGAGCACCGCAACGATCGCCAGAAGCTCAACGAAGAGATGATGAAGCTCTACCAGGAGCACAAGGTCAACCCCTTGGCGTCGTGCCTGCCGATCGCCGCGCAGATGCCGATCTTCCTGGTCATGTTCCGGTTGCTGCGCGGCCTCGTCTACCAGCCGACGACCGGCACGAAGCCGATCGCGGACGCAACGCTGCGGGCCTTCGACCGCACCGACATCGACCTCGGCTTCATCCCCCGCTACCTGCCGGCCGACTCCGAGCTGTACGGGTCGCTGTTCGGCCGCAGTGACATGCCCACCTTGGGCAACTTCGACCTGTCGAAGTCCGCGTTCGACGCGATCGGCGAAGGGCTCACGACCGGCATCCCGTACGCCCTGCTCGTGGTGGCACTCGGTGCGCTCTACTTCGGCCAGCAGCGGATGGTCGCAGCACGGGCTGCGATGAGCCCGACGATGTCACCAGGCCAGCAGAAGCTGATGCAGTACCTGCCGGTCTTCTTCGCGGTGTTCCAGATCTTCTTCCTCTCGGCGCTCGTCGTCTACTACATCTTCCAGACGCTGCTGCGGATCCTGCAGCAGTACTACATCACCCGCAAGTTCTACGGCCACGACGAATCGCTCGGGCGACAGGCACAGCGAGCGAGCGAGCAAGCGCGGGACGAGGCGAAGAAGAGCGGCGGCGGCGGGATGTTCGCCCAGGCCAAGCGGGATCTCGCGGCCGCACGAGGCGGCGGCGACGACGACGACGACGTCGACCGTCCGGCCAAGCACGCCAAGAAGAAGAGTGGGACCGGCGGGACGCCCCGCGCCGTGCCGACGAGCAAGCGGGTGACGCCGCCGAAGAGCCGTCCGACCACCAATGCGAAGGGTCGCCCGACGCCGTCACGCAAAGAGGCCCAGGCCGCTCGGTCGCGACCGAAGTCGTCGGGCAAGAAGCGCCGCTGACGCTGAGCTGCGTCGAACAATTCGAGTGCCGCCTGCACTGTGGCGGCCTGTCCAGAAAGAGAGATGATCGATGGAATGGGTGGAAACGACCGCCAAGACCCTGGAGGCCGCGCGCGAAGCCGCGCTGGATCGGCTGGGCGTCGGTGCTGACGAAGCAGAGTTCGACGTCGTCGAGGAGCCCAAGCCCGGGCTGTTCGGGCGGACCCGGGGTCAGGCCCGGATCCGCGCCCGCGTCCGGCCGACACCGGTCCGACCGAAGCAAGAGCGCCGGCGCCGGACCAAGGGTGACAAGTCCCGCAGCCGCGACAAGGCACCCGCCGCGAAGGCGTCCGGCGAGAAAACGCCCGGCGACGAAACGTCCGGCAACGGCGCCGACGACGGTGATGCCGCGGAGCACGCGGCGCCCGCCGCGGCCAAGCGCAGTGGTACCTCGAACAACTCGTCCCGCGGGGGCCGCCGCGGTACCTCGAACAACAAGCAACAGGAGAGCACAATGAACGATCAGGAGCGCCCCGAGTCCCCCGTGTCCCCGCAGGAAGTCGGCGATGCCGCCGTCTCGTTCATGAACGACCTGGTCACGGCGTTCGGGAGTGCGGGGACCGCCGAGCTCACCGTCGACGGCACCGAACTCGACGTGCAGGTGCGCGGCGAGGATCTCGGCCTGCTCGTCGGGCCGGGCGGCCGGACGTTGAACGCCGTGCAGGACCTGGTTCGCGTGGCGGCCCAGCGTCGGCTGGGTGACCACGAGACGCGGTTGCGGATCGACGTCGCCGGGTACCGCGAGCGGCGCTCGGCCGCCCTCGCGAAGTTTGCCGCCGACGTCGCGCAGCAGGTGCGCGACAGCGGGACGGCCCGCTCGCTCGAGCCGATGACGTCGGCGGATCGCAAGGTGATCCACGACGCTCTGAACGAGCAAGACGGTGTCGAGAGCACGTCGTCGGGCGAGGACCCGTACCGTCGGGTGATCGTGCAACCGACCTGAGCGGGCGCTGACATACTCGCGGTCGTGACCGACGACGGCGAGGCGGAACGATTGTTGTACGAGGCGCTGGGTGCATCCCAGCGCCTCGGCTTTGTGGGCGGTCGCTCCATTTCCGAGGTCATCGAGCACGCCCGGGTCTTCGTCGACGCCCTGTCCGCGGTGTCCGGGGCGGTGCTCGACCTCGGTTCCGGCGGCGGGGTCCCCGGGCTCGTGATCGCCGTCGACCGGCCGGACCTCGCGGTGACGTTGCTCGATCGGCGCACGAAACGGACCGACTTCCTGTCCAGGATGATCCGCCGGATGGGGCTCACCGACCGGGTGACGGTGCTCGCGGCCGACGTCGACGATGCGATCCGGGCGGGACTGACCGGCTTCGACGGCGTCGTCGCACGCGGCTTCGGTCCCCCGGCGGCGACCCTGCGGACCGCCCTCGATCTGGTCGCGCCCGCCGGGACGGTGGTGATCAGCGAGCCGCCCTCGGGCGATCGATGGGACCCCGCGTTGCTCGTCGAACTGGGCGTGTCACGGCTCCCATCGGATCCCCGGGTCGCAGTTTTTCGCCGGGTCTCGTGACCGGCCGACATCCCTGGCTTCACGTCCCTGACCAGGGAAATCGCATCGATGTCATCTGGGTTGAGGGATGTTTCACGTGAAACGTCGCGCGTCACGCGCAGGGTGAGACATCACCGATGGTTTCACGTGAAACGATCGCCGGGTCGCCGCCCGGCCGGCGTCCGGCGTCGGGAAGTTCGGGGCCGAAATGCTTGTAACAGGGCGATGGATCGGGCAGACTCGGCACGTCGAACCCCGCCCCGGCGCCCGTCGGGCGGGACCCCCACCCCTCTGGAGCAATCGTGTCGGACACCGAGGCCTCGACCTCCCAGCCACCTCCACCTCAGGTGGCCCCGCCGGTCCCAGGTGCATCGTCGGCGCCGGGACCGCCCGCTGCGCCGACCACGACACCCCCGGTGTCCGTCGCACCATCGCCGCAGCAGCCGGCCCCGGACGATGGACATGACCCGGGCGAACACTCGCTCGCACCCGAGACCGGGCGGACGCTGCCGAGGATCATGGCGGTCGCCAACCAGAAGGGTGGTGTCGGCAAGACGACGACCACCGTCAACCTCGGCGCCTGTCTCGCCGAACTCGGGCTCCGCACGCTGTTGATCGACCTCGACCCCCAGGGCAACGCATCGACGGGCCTGGGGATCGAGAACCGCGGGCTGGAGTTGTCGATGTACCACGTGCTGATGCACGAGGAATCGCTCGACAACGTCGTCGAACCGACCGACGTGAAGAACCTCTTCGTCGCCCCGGCATCGCTCGACCTCGCCGGCGCGGAGATCGAGCTGGTCCCGGCATTCAGTCGCGAGCAGCGCCTGAAACGGGCGATCGAGGCCGTGATCGACGAGTACGACTACGTCCTCATCGACTGCCCGCCGTCACTCGGCCTGCTGACGGTCAACGGGTTGTCCGCAGCGTCGGAGGTGTTGGTACCGATCCAGTGCGAGTACTACGCCCTGGAGGGTCTCGGCCAGCTCCTGCGCAACGTCGATCTGGTCAAGCGCAATCTCAACCCCACGCTCGAGCTCAGCACGATCCTCTGCGTGATGTACGACGCCCGGACCAAGCTCGCCGATCAGGTGGTCACCGAGGTCCGCGAACACTTCGGCGACAAAGTGCTGAGGAGCGTGATCCCCCGGAGCGTCCGCCTCTCCGAGGCCCCGTCGTTCGGGCAACCGATCACCACATTCGATCCCCGTTCGCGTGGAGCGATCGCCTATCGCGACGCGGCCAAGGAGGTGCACGCCAGTGTCACGACGTAGTGGTCTGGGCAAGGGTCTCAGCTCGCTGATCCCGGCCTCGGAGGTCGAAGGCGACGCCGGCGCGGCGTTCCTCGCGGAGGTCCCGACGGCGGCGGTCGCACCGAACCCGAATCAACCGCGGGTCCACTTCGCCGAGGAGGGGCTCGTCGAGCTCGCTGCGTCGATCGCCGAGATGGGCGTCCTGCAGCCGATCCTCGTCCGCCCGCTCGACGCCGGCTCGTACGAGCTGATTGCCGGGGAGCGGCGATGGCGTGCCGCCCAGCGCGCCGGCCTGACGACGATCCCGGCGATCGTGCGGGCGACCGATGACGTCAGCTCCGTCGAGCAGGCATTGGTCGAGAACCTGCACCGCGAGGATCTCACCCCGCTGGAGGAGGCAGCCGCGTTCCAGCAGCTGATCGAGGACTTCGAGCTGACCCACGACCAGGTCGCGACGCGCGTCGGCAAGAGCCGCTCGGCGATCACCAACACGATCCGGCTGCTCGGCTTGCCGCCTGCGGTCCAGAGCCTGCTCGCCGATGGCCAGTTGTCAGCCGGCCATGCCCGCGCCCTGCTCGGCACGCCCGACCGGGCTCGCCAGGAGGTGCTCGCCCGGGCCGCGGTCAGCGAGGGCTGGACCGTCCGCGCCATCGAGCAAGCCGTCCGGGGTGACGTCGCGCTGCCCTCGACCGACGCCGGCGAGCAACCCGACGGCACGTCCGGCGGGGTGATCGACGGCGCGGGGCTGACGCCGAACACGCAGTTGCGCCCCCCAGGGTTGCTCGAGTTGGAGTCGCTGCTGGCCGACCACCTCGACACGCGGGTCACCGTCACGATGGGTGCGAAACGAGGTCGGGTCGCGATCGATTTCGCCGACCTGGAGGATCTCGAACGGATCTATCGACTGATGAGTGGTTGATCGACTCCCCACCGCGGTCGGCAACTCACAACGTCATCCTCAGGGTGTGGACATCTCACGTCGCGCGTGACGGTCAGCGTTGTGCCGATCAGATGTCGAAACGGTGTCACTTCAGCCACGTTGCGTAGGAGTCGACCACACAGAGTCGTAGACCGATCAAGATTCGGTCGAGGGAAACCCACAAGCTGTGTGCAGACCTGTGGATAAACGCTCGCGCGTGTCGTGAGCTCAGGTCGCGGGACCGAGTTCGGGGACCGGCAGTGGCGCCGAGGTCCACGCAGCGATCGCTTCGACCAGGCAGCGCGTCAGGTCGTCGGTGGCATCGACCACGTCGCGGACCGGTCCGAGCGAGCACAGCACCGCCGGCATCCGCGTCTCGCGCAGGACCGGCAACCGCATCCCCCGCAGCACGGCCTGGGCCGGCAGGACCCCGCTCAGTTCGTTTGCGATGTGGGCGCCGAGCGACCGCCCGCCGACGGACTCGAACGTCGGGACCGCGAAGTAGCAGACCTCGGTGCACGGATCCGTCCGGGCCTCGAACCCCAGGTAGATCGTGGCACCGAAGCGGTTCGCAGCTGCCGCTTGGGCGCCGGCCTCGTACTCGTCGGTCGACATCACCGTCGCCCCCGACAGCCGCAGGGCCCGCGCGATCGAGCGCCCGACCGAGCTGAGGCCGCCGAACTGGCCGATCACGATCCGCAGCGACCCGAGCGATGGCATCTCACGTACCGACTCGCTCTCGCGCACCGACGCGACGCCCGGACCGGTGCCGCTCTGGCGCCGCAGCACGCTGAGCATCCGAACCGTCGTCGACCCGCACACCCCGTCGGGCGTCAGCCCGCAGTTGCGCTGGAAGTCCGACAGCGCCCGGATCGTTGCCGGGCCGAGGATGCCGTCGGGCCGGCCACAGTCGAAGCCGACGTGGTTCAGCGCCTCCTGCAGGCCGGCGACGTCGTCGCCGCGCAGCTGCGGGGCCCGGAGCAGCAGCAGCCGGTCACCCAGTCTCCATCCGGCTTCGACGAGCGCCAGCCAGGTCTGCTCATCGCAGATCCCGCTGGCATGCAGCCCACGGTCGTTCTGGAAGCGCACGAGCGCCGCCTGCGTCGCCGCGCACAACAGACCCGCCTCGGCGCCGGCCGGGCTGTAGCCGGC
>JABDKP010000174.1 GCA_013002175.1 Ilumatobacter sp. | reverse complement strand
GCTGCCGGCGGTGAAGCCCGCGGTCGAGGACTGGCGGGCCAAGCGCAACCCGGAACGCGACGAGGATCTCGCCGACAGCCAACGGTCACGGCGATACCTCACGTTGACTGACCAGCCTGACGGGATGACCCGGGTCGACGGCCTGCTCGACCCCGAATCCGGCGCGATCGTGCGCACCACCCTCGACGGCATCATGAACCAGTCGCACAACGACCACACGCAACGCACCCGGCCGCAACGCTGCGCCGACGCCCTCACCCAACTCTGTGCCGCCGCGTCGAAAGGCAAACTCGCCGGCGGCCGATCGAACACGAAACTGATCGTCACCGTCCCCTTCGAAACCATCACCGAACGAGCCGCCGAACGCGGCATCACCCACGCCGGACCCACACTCGACCCCGCCACGGTGCGCAAGCTTGCCTGCGACGCCGGGATCCACCGGATGATCACCGGGCCCGCATCGTCCATCTTGGACTTCGGGCACGAGAACCGGCTGGTCTCCGACAACCTGTTCTTGGCCCTCGTCGCCCGCGACCGATGTTGCCGGTGGCCCGGCTGCACCATGCGCCCCACCTGGTGCGACGCCCACCACATCGTCCACCGGTCAGACCACGGTGCAACCAACGACGACAACCTCGCCCTGTTCTGCCACCGCCACCACCAACTCGCCCACCAACGCGGCTGGACGGTCACCGGCACCGGCGCACGCCTCGAGGTCCACCACCCCGACGGCACCATCGACATCAGCCGACCGCCCGGCTCGCCGCCCGAAGCGGCCCAAACCCGAGCCGGCACGACCGGGCGAGAGCCACAGCGCGACGGCGTGCCCGATCCCGACACCAACGGGACTCGCGGCAACCGGATCGGCGAAGCGACGGGTCGCCCGCCGTGGAAGCTGCAGCCCGAACAACTCACGCTCGCCTGAAGCCTCGCCGCCGTCACCGCGAACCGTCACCGCGAACCCTGACCGTGAACCGTCACCGTGAACCGTCACCGTGAACCGTCACCCGCCGGCTTCACTTCCCGCAGCCGGTGCGCCCGGTGTCGAGCCGTCGCAGCACCCGCGCCGCCGACTCCGTGACGCCGTCGTCGCTCAGCGTCCCGTCGACAACCGCGCGCTCGATCGCATCGATCACCGGGCCGGTCTGGGCGGTGGCAGTGAAGATCACGACATCGATCCCGGCGGCCAGCGCGCGCACGGCGGCGACGTCTTCCGGGAGACCGACGGCCTGCATCCCGAGCGCGTCGGTGATCAGCAACGTGTCCCCGTACCCCAAGTCCTCGCGGAGGTAGCTGACAGCCCGCCCGCTCTGCGTCGCCGGGACGTCGCCGGTCAGCCCCGGCACGGTGAGGTGCCCGACCATCACCGCGACGCCGGTGTCCGCCAGCGACCGGTATGGCATGAGGTCCCACCGTTCCAGCACGGCGAGCCCGGGCGTGACACCGGCTTCGTCGTGGGTGTCGCCGGACGCCGCCCCGTGGCCCGGGTAGTGCTTCAGCACAGGTTCCAGGCCGCCCGCCTGCCAGCCCTCGACATAGGCCCGGCCGAACTCGGCGACCGCCGCCGGACCGCCGGTGAAGAAGCGTGATCGGGTGAGCGGCACCTCACCATTTTCGGGAACGACGTCGACGACCGGCCCCAACGCCATGTCGACCCCCGCCTCAGCGAGAGCGCGACCGTGCGCCGCGATCAGCTCGCGCGCCTCGTCGACCGTGCGTCCCTCGGACACGTCCTGCTGAGACGGCAGCACCCCGAGGATCGCCAGCCGCTGCACCGCGCCGCCCTCCTCGTCGGTGGCGATGACCAACCCGCGCGTCGCCGCCGCGTCGAGCTGCGCCAGCGACGGCGCGACGTCGCCCGCCGACCATCCGTCGGGTTCCATCAGGATCACCCCGCCCACCTGATGCTGCTCCACGGTGCGCACCGCCGTCTCCCAGTCGACCGAGTAGACCGCCGGCCACACCAGTAGCGCGATCCGGTCGCGCAGCGGTAGGGCCGCCGCACACGCGACGAGGCCGGTCGTCGGCACCGTCGTCGCCGTGGTCACCGTCGTCGTGGTCGTCGTGGTGGCGGCGACAGTGCTCGGCGGCGCCGTGGTCGACGCAGGAGTGGTGGTCGACGGGTCGGCGGGCGGCGGCGTGCCGATCGGCCCGGTCGAGTCGGTCGGCGGCGGAGCGATCGTGGTCGACACGCGCTCGGACGCCTTTGCGGAGACGTCCGGCCCGTCGTCGCTCCCACCGCCGCACGCCGCGGCGATGGCCGCGCACAGCAGCGCCGTCGCGATGCCCTGGCCGGCCCGTCGTCTCACGGGTTGAAGCGCGTCGTGCCGTCGAACACGATCTCGCTGATGAAGCGGGCGAAGCAGTTCTCGCGATCGATGCCCTGGTCGGTGCACCAGTCGAGCGCGCCCTCGGGGGTCGGGAACGAGAGCGGGACGAGCGTGATGTACCACCCGACCATCGGCGCGTCGTCGATCTGGAAGTTGTACGTGCCGCCGTCCACCAGGATCGCGCCGTCGGCATCACGCCGGGCCATGTGATCCTGCAGGATCTCGACCGGGCCGTAGACGATGTCGTCGGCCTCCAGCCCGACCGACTTGGCACTCAGCTGCGGCACCCAGGACTCCACGAGCGCAGTGACCTGCGCCGCATCATCCGCGAGCAATTGGTTGAGCTGCGCCTGTGCGACGACCGGGTCGTCGAGGTCGAGCGTCGTCGGCGGTGCGGCCGTCGTCACCACCGTCGGCTCGGTCTGCGGCACGGTGCTGTCGGGCGCGGCGGTCGGTTCCGGCGGAACGGTCGTGTCGGGCGCAACGCCGGTGCCCGTCGGCGCCAGGGTCGTGTCCGGCGGGAGCACGGTCGGCGGCGGATCCGCGACCGTGTCGTCGGCGATGAACAGCGTGTAGGCACCGGCGCCGAGGCCGAGCACGACGAGCATCCCGAGGGCGATCAGGATCGCCTTCTTCGGGCCACCGGCGCGTGGAGCGGCCGCCGGCGCCGATGCTGCGGCATGCCGGACGGACGGCTGGGCGGTGGTCGGGGTGGCGGCCGGCCCGACCACCGACGTCGCGGGCGTCACCGGCGCGGCGGATCGCACCGGCGTCGGTGCCGCGGTCCCGAGGTCCACCGTGAGCTCGCCGCTGTCGTCGGCGGTCGTCGTCGAGCGGACGACGACCAGTTCGGTCGGCGCGAGCCCGAGCGCCGCCTCCGCCGCGCGCAGCGCCTCGCCGAACGCCTCGGCGGTCGGATGCCGCGCGGCGCTGTCCTTGGCCATCCCGGTCTCGATCACCGCCGCGAGCGGGGCCGGCACGCCGCGCCGGCGAAGGTCGGGCGGCGGTTCGGTCATCACCCTCATCATCAGCGGGATCAGGCCCTCGTCGGTGTCCCGCGCGAACGCCGCCGTCCCCGCCAGCGCCTCGTAGAGCGTCGACGCCAGACCGTAGACATCGGCCTGGGCCGTCGGCGGCTTGCCGTCGAGGATCTCGGGGGCGGCATGATTCACCGACGCCGTGATCGTGCCCGACTGGGTCTCGTGGCCGCCCTGGATGCGGGCGATCCCGAAGTCGCTCAGCTGGTCGCCGTACCGGTCGCGCAGCACGTTGGCCGGTTTGATGTCGCGGTGCAGCACCCCGGCCCGATGGGCGGTCTCGAGCGCGCCGCTGAGCCGCACGCCCAGCCGCAGCACATCGGGCGCGCTGAGCGGTCCGCTGCGGGCGATCAGGTCGTGCAGTGTCCCGTCGGGGACGTACGCCATCACCAGATAGGGCTGGCCGTCGTCGGTGTAACCGGCGTCGTAGAGCGTCACGATCGCCGGGTGGCCGGACAGTGCGCCCATCGCCTGGCACTCGCGGTCGAACCGCCGGCGATCCCGGTCGTCGAGCCCGGACCGCTGGAGCACCTTGACGGCGACGTCGCGCCGGAACGCCGGCTGGCGCCCGCGGTACACCGTTGCAAACCCGCCCCGGCCGATCAGCGTGAGGCCCTCGATCCCGTCGACACGGGGGGTACTCGTCGCGCCGCTCACGCCCGGAGCGTAGACGGTACCTCCGACGCCACGCCTGCGTAGCGACGCCGACGTCAACGTTGTGCCAGGCACAACTTCGACGCGAGCTGCACCGACCGGTCAGGTCGTCGGGGCGCCGGTCTGCTGTGCGGCGATGGCGGCACCCACGATGCCGGCGTTGTTGAGGAACTGGGCGACGTGGATCGACGCGTCGACGTCGAGCTTGCTTGCGTACCGGTCGAGCTTCTTGCTCGCACCGCCACCGATGATGAAGTGCGCCGGAGCGAACACCCGCGAGACGCGCTGCAGGAAGTAGTTGAACCGCTCACCCCACTCGCCCCAACTCAGGTCATTGACCTTTCTCGCCCGGTCGCCGGCGTAGAACTCGATCGGCTCCCCGTCGTTGCCCGGCATCCGTCCGAGCTCGACGTTCGGGATCAACGTCCCGTCGTAGAACACTCCCGACCCCAGGCCGGTGCCGATCGTGACCATGATGACCGTGCCGGTCAACCCACGACCGGCGCCGAGCGTCATCTCCGCAATGCCGGCGACGTCGGCGTCGTTGTGGACGACGAACGGTTGGCCGGTCGCGTCGGCGAACAGCTCGTCGACCCGGGTCCCTCGCCACGACTCGTCGATGTTGCCGGCCGTCAGCGCCCGCCCCTCGACGACGACGGTCGGGAAGCTGCAGCCGACCGGGCCGACGTACTCCAACCGGTTGACCAGCGCGTGGACGACACCAGCGATCTTTTCCGGCGTCGACGGCTTCGGTGTCTTGATCCGGATCCGTTCGCTCAGCAACTCGCCCGTGTCGGTCTCGACGACGGCCCCCTTCACGCCCGAACCACCGATGTCGATACCGAGGACACCCGTCACGGAACGGGTCGTTTCGTCGCGCTCATCGCCATCGAACGTAGCAAGCGCTGGCCCGTCCTGAGGATTGGGACCGTGGCATCGCGGGTAGTCCCTCGTCCCATCAGCCACCCGGAAGGAGCCGCATCATGAGCACCCTGATCTACACCGAGATGGACGTGCGCGCCGACGACGTCGAGCAGCACCTCACGTCGGTGGACCGCACGTCCGCCGTCCGCGTCATCGTCCCCGTCCGTCCGCTCACGACCGACGAGGAGAAGTTCGTGGCGGTCGAGTTCGACGACAACGACGCCGTCGAGCGCGACGTTCGCTTTGCGCGGTGGCGTCTCGACGCGGTCATGGACGCGCTCCGCTCGGCCGGCCACACCGACGTCGACGGCCAGACGAGCGCCGACTCTGCTGTCGACACGATCGAGCACGCCGTCGAGGACGGCAACGTCGACCACGTCGTCGTCATCACCGGCCCGACCGGCGTCGCCGGGTGGATCCAGATGGACCTCCCCCATCGGATCGAACGCCACGTCGACCGACCGGTGACCCACGTCGAACTCGACCGCGCCCACGCCTAGCGCCTTCAGTCAAAGTTGTGCCTGGCACAACTTTGACTCGCAACGTGATCAGGCCCCGGACGAGCACAGACCGCGCGTACCCTGGACGGCATGGCCGCTGACCATGCCACCGAGCCGACTGGCGCAAACGTCCCGGTGGCCTGCACGCTCACGACCAAGCAGGCGGCGCACCAGCTGGTGGAGTGGACCGACGTCCAGCGGGGCGCCGAGCAGATCACACCGATCGACGGCGGCGTCCGGATCACCTTGCCGGCCTCGATGACCGCCGCGGTCACCGATCTCGCCCGGCGCGAGGGCGAGTGCTGCGCGTTCCTCACGCTCAGCACCGCAGTCGACGGCGACACGCTGACGCTGGACGTCGTCTCCGAGAACCCGGACGGCCTGCCGGTGATCTCGATGCTCGCCGGCATCCCGCTGCCCTGATCGACGATGACCAGCGCCGCTCGATCACCGACCCGGCAGGCAGCACGATGACGCTGCGGATCGGAATCACCCCGCCGGGCGCCGACCGGGCCGCGCTCGAGTTCGTCCGCGACGCCGAGCGGCTGGGGATCGACTCCGTGTGGGTGCCCGAGGCGTGGATGTACGACGCGCTCACCCCGCTCGGCTACCTCGCCGCGATCACCGACCGGATCAGGCTCGCAACCGGCGTCGTCCAGCTCGGCGCCCGGTCACCGGCGATGCTCGCGATGTCGGCGCTCGCCCTCCAGAAGATGTCAGACGGCCGGTTCGTCCTCGGCATCGGCACGAGCGGCCCGCAGGTGATGGAGGGCTGGCACGGTGTTCGCTTCGACCGCCCCGTCACCCGCACCCGCGAGACGATCGAAATCATCCGAAGGATCACAGCCGGCGACCGGCTGACCTACGACGGCGACGCGTACACGCTGCCGCTGCCCGACGGCGAGGGACGTCCGCTGCGGTCCCCGGTCGGCGGCGTCGACATCCCGATCTACGTCGCGTCGATGGGCCCGGCCAACCTCCGACTGACCGGTGCGAGCGCCGACGGATGGATCGGCACCGCGTTCATGCCCGAGACCGCCGACGTCTTCCTCGACCCGATCCGGGAGGGTGCCGAAGCGGCCGGGCGCACTCTCGACGACATCGACCTGACCGTCGCGGCCGGCCTGGAGTTCGCCGACGATGCTGACGCGGCGGCCCGGCGTCACGCCGCCGGGTACGCGTTCACGATCGGCGCGATGGGTTCGCCCGCGACCAACTTCTACAACCGGGCGTTCGCCCGGCAGGGCTTCGCCGACGCGATCGAAGAGGTGCACGCGCTGTGGCAGTCCGGCGACCGCGACGCGGCCGGCGCACGCGTCCCGATCGAGATCGGGCTGCGCACCAACCTGATCGGCGACGACACGACGATCACCGACCGGCTGCGCCGCTACCGCGACGTTGGCGTCGACACCCTCCGCGTCGGCATCGACGCCGCGAGCAACAGCGACCGCCTCGACCAACTGGGTCGCCTGGTCGACCTCGTCGATGCCGTCAACACCGAAACCACCGACCCGGGCTGACGGCTGCCCACCCTTGAGAGTTCCTTGACGTCTTGAGACGTTCTTGACACCTTGACGGAACCTTGAGGTCTTGACACGTTCTTGAGGTCTTGACACGTTCTTGAGGTCTTGACGGGATCTTGACGGCTTGACGGGATCTTGAGGTCTTGACGGGATCTTGACGGCTTGACCATTTCTTGACGGAGACGTCCGCGTCGGGGTCGTGCGACGACGCAGAGCTGATCACGAGCGACCGGGCCGGCTGAAGGCGGGCGCGCCACGATCGAGATGTTCGACGAGCCACTCCCTGGCCAGCTCGGCCGCGGTCTGAAGGGCGCCCGGTTCCTCGAACAGATGGCTTGCGTCCGGCACGATGCTCAGCTCACTCTCGCACGTCAGCTGAGCCTGCGCCTCGCGGTTGAGGCCGAGGACCACCGTGTCGTCGCCGCCGACGATCAGCAGCGTGGGCGCCCGCACGGCGGCGAGGTGCGGCCCGGCGAGGTCAGGGCGGCCGCCCCGGGACACCACGGCTGCCACGTCGCAATCCGGCGCGGCGGCGGCCCTGAGTGCCGCAGCGGCGCCCGTGCTGGCACCGAAGTACCCGGTCGGGAGATCGCCCAGCGGGTGACGACGCCGTGCCCACTGGACGACGCCGCTCAACCGGCCGGCCAGGAGGTCGATGTCGAACACGTTCGACCGGTCCCGCTCCTCTGCCGTGGTGAGCAGGTCGAAGAGCAACGTGGCGAGGCCGGCCTGGTTCAACACGGAAGCGACGTACTGGTTGCGTCGGCTGTGGCGACTGCTCCCGCTCCCGTGCGCGAAGATCACCAGCCCGCGGACGGACCCGGGGACCATGAGGTGACCCGTGACGACCACGGGACCGATCTCGATGTCGACGTCGTCGTCGAACTGCGGTGAATCATCGCGATTCATCTGCGGTCGCGCCCCTCCCGCCGTCGCGGCGTCAGTCGCCGGCTGTCGCGTCCGCGAGCAACGGCAGGAAGTGACCCCAGCCTTCGGAGTGCTGGTCGCCGGCGCCACCGGGCAGCCCCTCGTGGCGCAGCTCGACGACGGTGCCGTCCCCGTCGGCGCTCAGCGTCATCGTCACCGTCGACGAACCAGGCGGCACCTCGGCGCTGCCGTCCCACCCCCACGTGAACACCACCCGGCTGGGCGGGTCGACCTCGACGTACGATCCGACGGCGATGTCGGAACCGTTGACGTTGACCCAGAACTTGCCGCCCGGGTGCGGCTCGAGTTCGGCCTTCGTGCCCATCCACCGCAGCATCTTGTCCGGGTCGACGAGGAACTCGAAGACGACCTCACGCGGGGCCGCAACCCGCTGGGTCAGCACGAGGGCGTCATCGGGCGGGACCTCGGCAGCTCGTTGTCCTTCGGTCATCGCTTGCGTTGCTCCTTGCGCTTGATCCACTGTTCACGTTCGGCCTCGATCGCCAGCTGCTGCAAGGACGAGCCCCAGAATCCCGACACCCAGTCGCTGAGCTCGGCGAGGCCCTCCGGGCGTGCCCGGTAGTACCGGCGAGTGCCCTCGGTGCGCACGGTCACCAGCTCCGCATCGGTGAGCACCCGGAGGTGCTGGCTGATCGCCGGCCGGGTGACGGCGAAGTGATCGGCGATGTCGGTGACGGTCCGCTCCTCGTCGCGGACGAGGCGCAAGATCGCCCGGCGCGTCGGCTCGGCGACCGCCCTCGCTGCTGCATCCATTGCTGCTCCATCTGTTCTCCGGGTCGCCACGCTTGACGAACCCCTCGGCGGACCTCACTGTCCGTTGCGTTAGTTGACGCTAACGTTCGTGAGAGCTTACACTCAGAGCGGCAGGGGTCGTCCACATTTTCTGCGACGATTCACGAACCCACGAGCGACCACCCCGTCAACCCCACCGCCGAGTGGACGACCGAGAGGACCACCATGCAACAGGCCACAACGTTGGAAGCAGCACTCGCGAACACGACCCGATTGGTGCAGGGCATCGCCGACGACCAGTGGGACAACCCGACGCCGTGCTCGAAATGGAACGTGCGCCAGCTCGTCACCCACACCGCCGGCGTGATGGCGAACTTCCGCAACGCGGCGCAGGGCGAGTCGGTCGGCAATCCCGACGACTTCGACCTCGGCGCCGACCCCGGGACCACCCTGGCGACGCTGTCCGCCGAGAACGTGGCCGCGTGGCAGGCACGCGGCGAACTCGACTCCCCCGTCTCACTCGGTGACAACGAGTTCCCCGGCATCGTCGGCATCTCGATCAACACGCTCGACGCCTACGTCCACGGCTGGGACATCGCCCGGGCCACCGGCCAGGACGCCCGACTCGACGCTCAGCTCTGCGACGGCATCCTCGGGTTCGCCCGGCAGGCGGTCCCCGAGGCCCCGCGCGAGGGCGACAACTTCCACGCCGTCGTGCCGACCGGCGACGACGCCGGGGCCCCCGACAAGCTACTCGCCTACCTCGGGCGCCAACCGTAGGAGCACCGATGCCCGACCCGACCACCCCGACGATCGTCGACCACGACGCCTGGCTCGAGGCCCGGTTGGCCCACCTCGCCGACGAGAAGACATTCACCCGCCAGCGCGACGAGCTGAGCCGGCAACGCCGGCAACTCCCGTGGACCGAAGTCGACGCGACCTACCGGTTCGAGACCGACGAAGGCACCACGACACTCGCCGAGCTGTTCGACGGCCGCGGCCAGCTGCTGATGTACCACTTCATGTTCGGTCCCGGTTGGGAGGAGGGCTGCCCCTCGTGTTCGTTCTGGGCCGACACGTACGACGGCACCCAGATGCACCTCGCGGCGCGCGACACCACCCTCGTCGCGGTCTCCCTGGCCCCGCTCGACGAGCTGAACGCGTACAAGGCCCGGATGGGGTGGACGTTCCCGTGGTACTCGTCGGAGGGCAGCACCTTCAACTTCGACATGGGCGTCAGCTTCACCACCGACGACATCGCCGCCGGCAAGAAGTACAACTTCGGGACGCAGGCCGCCTTCGGTGAGGAAACGCCCGGGATCAGCGTGTTCAACCGCACCGACGACGGCCGCGTGTTCCTCAGCTACCAGACGTTCTCCCGCGGGCTCGACATGCTCAACTCGACGTACCACCACCTCGACCTCACGCCGAAGGGCCGCGACGAGGACGGTCTCGGCTACTCGATGGAGTGGCTCCGTCGCCACGACGCCTACGACTGACGGCGGCCCTCGCTCGGCGTGCGCGCGAAGCCGAACCGGGCGGCCACCCATCGCGGTCCGGGACTGCCGTCGGTGGTGAATCGGGCCGGAAGCCGACGGCCGCCGTCAAGAGTTGGGTAAACATCTGCGGATCTCTTGCGTCCGGACGCGCGTTTCGTTTCACTCGAATCCCCCTCGGCAGAAAGATTCGCATGGCGGAACGCAATCACTTCTCGGGGACGCGCCTGGCCCGGCGCGCCTTCCTCATCACCACGGCGACGACGCTCGCGCTCGCGACCTTTGCCAACCCGGTCGACGCGAAGAAGGACAAGAAGTCCAAGACCGAGCCGACGCCGACGGTGCCGATCACGCTCGGCTCGATGTACTCCGTCGTCGACCAGATCGGTGCCCGCACGATGTGGGAGCGCGGCATCACCGGCGCCGGCGTCAACGTGGCAGTGATCGACACGGGCGTCGCCCCGGTCGATGCGCTGAGCGGACCCGACAAGGTGATCGCCCTCGTCGACCTGTCCGCAGAGGCCGAGATCGAGGAAGCGACCTACCTGGACACCTACGGTCACGGCACGCACATGGCCGGCATCATCGCCGGCCGCACCCCGGGCGCCGACCCCACCACCGCCGAGGACCATCCCGAATGGTTCATGGGTGTCGCCCCCGATGCCTCGCTGATCTCGGTGAAGGTCGGCGACAACAGCGGCGCCGTCGACGTCTCGCAGGTGATCGCCGGGGTCGACTGGGTCATCGAACACGCCGACGAACTCGACATCCGGGTGCTCAACCTCTCGTTCGGCAGCGACTCGCTCCACTCCTACCTCACCGACCCGATGACCTACGCGGTCGAGCGGGCGTGGAAGGCCGGCATCGTCGTCGTCGTCGCTGCCGGCAACGACGGCCTCGGCGAAGCTCGACTCGCCGTCCCGGCGAACGATCCGTACATGATCAGCGTCGGCGGGCTGGAAGCTGCCTCGAACTCGGCGTTCGTCATCCCGGACTGGGCGACCAACGGCAACATGGTCCGCAACCCGGACATCGGGGCGCCCGGCACCAGCATCGAGAGCCTCCGCAGCCCGGGCAGCCGCGCCGACCTCGAACACCCGACGGCCCGGGTCGGCGACGACCTGTTCCTCGGCAGCGGATCGTCGCAGGCCGCAGCGGTGACGTCCGGCGCCGCCGCCCTGCTGCTCCAGGAGCAGCCGTCACTGACACCCGACCAGGTCAAGGCCAAGCTGAAGCGGGGCGCGGACGCCGGCGCCGTGCCGTTCGCCAGCGAGATCTACCGCGGCGAGGGCCTGCTGCGGGTCGACGTCGCGTCGTCGGCCCCCACGTTCCTCGCAACCCAGCTGCACCCGGCCGCCCTCGGCACCGGGTCGCTGCACGGCTCGCGGGGCTCGGCGTCGATGACCGTCCTCGGGATCACGCTCGAAGGCGAAGTGACCGTCCTCGGCAACGACTGGTTGGGCTCCAGCTGGACCGGATCCCGCTGGACCGGTTCACGCTGGACCGGTTCCCGCTGGACCGATGCCGAGTGGATGGGTTCCCGCTGGACCGGCGCCAGCTGGACCGGTTCCCGCTGGACCGGGTCCCGCTGGACCGGCGCCGACTGGGCCGGTTCACGCTGGACCGGCGCCGAATGGAACGAAGCGTCGTGGAGCGGCTCACGCTGGACCGGCTCGCGCTGGACGGGATCGAGCTGGAGCGGTTCGCGCTGGACGGGATCGAGCTGGAGCAGCGCCGGTTGGTCGTGAACCCGTGACCACCGCGACGATCACCGCTGACGACGTGCCGGCCGAGCCGGCGATCGCGTCCGGCACGGTACACGCCGACGCGCGGCGGCCCGTCAACCGGGTGATCGCGATCTCGACCACCCTGCTCGTCGCCACCGCAGCGGTCGTCGCCGTACTCGAGGCGCCGTTCGCCGCCGCCCGCCCGGGCGAGCCGTGGATGGTGGTCCTCGTCGCCGTCGGCTTCGCGCTCGCCGAACGGTTCGTCTTCCACGTCGAGTACCGCCGCGAAGCGCTGACGTTCACGCTCTCCGAGATGCCGGCCGCACTCGCTCTGATCTTCCTCAGCCCCGTCACGGCGATCCTCGTACGCACGATCGCGAGCGCCGTGGTGATCCGTTCCACGTGCAAGTCACCGGCGTTCAAGCTGTTCTTCAACTCCACGCTGTTCTCGTTCAGCATGGCCTTCGCGTACTTGGTCGCCCGTGCGTTCACCGACCCGACCACCGACGATGTCCGGTTCTTCCTGTGGGTGATCGTCGCCCTCGCGCTCTCCAACTTCATCGGGCCGCTGCTGATCTCAGTGGCGATCTCCTGCTTCGAGGGTGACGCCGTCGGCCGTTTCGCCCAGGCGGCACGCACCAGCATCGTGCTCACACCGGCCGCGGCGGTCATCGCCGCGGCAGGCGCCGCCCCCACCCTCGTGCGCGTCGAACTGTTCGCGATCGCGATCGTCCCGGTCGTCCTGGCGTGGACCGTCGTCGTGCGCTACGGGCGCCTCGTCCAGAGCCATCGCGACCTGGTCGCCGTCCACGGCTTCTCCGCGCTCGTCCAGAGCTCGCTGCACATCGACGAGGTGGCGCGGGTCGCCGCCCGCGAGTCGAAACGACTCACCCGCGCCGAGACCGCGGTGCTGCAGGTGTACGCCGCCGACGGCTCGATCGCGGTCGACGAAACCGATGGCGCCCCGATCGACCTCCTCCCGACCGGTCGCGATGACGTTCGCTGGGCCGCCGTGTTCGACACCGGTGACGCCGTGGCCTTCCGGCGCGGTCACGACGGCAACATCGAGCTGCTGCCGCCCGGCCGCAACGACCGGGTCGCCGTTCCCGTCAGCGACAGCGACGGCGTCATCGGCCTGTTGGTCCTCGCGGACCGCGCCGGTGCCAGCGGCAGCTTCGACGTCGCCGACCTCGCACGGATGACCACGATCGCCGACCAGCTCGCGTCGAGCCTGCGCAACGCGCTGCTGCACGCCCAGATGGAGCACACGGCCCTGCACGACACCCTGACCGGCGACCTCAACCGGCACGCCTTCGAACGGGAACTCGGCGACCGCACCTCATCCGGCTCGGTCGAGTACCAGGCCGTGCTGATGATGGACCTCAACCGGTTCAAGGAAGTCAACGACACGCTCGGCCACCACATGGGCGACCGCGTGCTGACCGAGTTCGCGAATCGGGTCCGACAGCAGCTGGACGACGGCGACATGCTCTCGCGATTCGGCGGCGACGAGTTCGCGATCCTCGTGACGCGACCCGATGCCGCCGCCGTCGTCGACCTCGCGGAGCGGATCGTGATCGACTCGCAACTGCCGCTCAGCCTCGACGAACTCGACGTCGTCGTCACGACCAGTATCGGCATCGCCCCGTTCGAGACCGTCACCGGTGAAGCAGCCGAGGTGTTGCGACAGGCCGACATCGCGATGTACCACGCCAAGAGCGAACACACCGAGATCGAGTTCTACTGCGGCGAGATCGATCGCCGCACACCCGAGCGGCTGTCACTGCTCACCGCACTGCGCCGGGCCCTCGACAACGGCGACCTGGAAGTGCACTACCAGCCCAAGGTCGACCTCTACAGCTCGACGGTGACCGGTGCCGAGGCGCTCGTCAGGTGGAACCACCCCAGCCGCGGGTGGATCGCACCGAGCGACTTCATCCAGGTCGCCGAGGACTCCGGGCTGATCAAGCAGGTCACCGACCAGATCTTGCGGACGGCGATCGAGACCGCCTGCTCATGGCAGCAGGCCGGCTACGACCTGTGCGTCGCCGTCAACCTGTCGGCCCACGATCTGCTCGACGCCCAGCTGCCGTCGCGCATCAAGCGGATGCTCGACGAGTTCGAGATGCCCGCCGACCATCTGACCCTCGAGATCACCGAGTCGGCACTGCTCGCCGACACGCCCCGCACGATGTCGACGATCGACCGGCTCGACCGGCTCGGCGTCCGCCTGTCGCTCGACGACTTCGGCACCGGATACTCCTCGCTCGGCTATCTCCGCCGGTTGCCGGTCTCGGAACTGAAGGTCGACCAGAGCTTCGTCAAGAACGTCCTGCTCGACGTCCAGGATGAAGTGATCGTCAAGTCGACGATCGACCTCGGCCACAACCTCGGGCTGCAGGTCGTCGCCGAGGGCATCGAGAACATGCCGGTCCTCACCCGGGCCCTCGAACTCGGCGCTGACATCGCCCAGGGGTACGGCATCTCCCGTCCCCTGCCACCCGAGCTGTTCAGGACGTGGCTGTCGACGACCGACTATCGCGTGCCGCGAGCGGCGCTCGATGCCTGGGTCTGATCAGCCGAGCATCCAGTACCCCTCGACCGCGACCAGCTGGGTCGACGCAGGCCCAGGGGCAGGGTCGTCACGCATCGTCGCCCGGACCTCCTCGACCCACTTCGCGTGCTGGTACTCGTGGTCGATCACCGCGCGCATCAGCCGATCGGCGATGCGAGCCAACTGGGCCGGCGCACCGACCTGCGCGTCGCCGATGCGGGTGATCACCTCCCGGGTGCTGCCCGCGATCGCGTCGCGATAGGCGACGATCTCCGCGAGTGGCGGCAGACCCCCGCGCGCCGGCTCGGGGGTGGCGGAGTCGAACACCGCGTCGAGATCCGCATCGAACGAGGGCTCCGCCGCGGTCAGGTTGCGAACCAGGTAGTGGTTCACCGCGGCCTGGTGACCGAGGTGCCAGGCGATCGGGCTGCTGTGCTCGTGCGGCCGCCACGCCAGCTCGTCGGCGGTCAGGTCGTCGACGAGCGCAAGGCTGTACGCCTGCGCGGCGGCGTGCTCGGCGAGCAGGTCGGGAAGGCTGAGCGGGCGCATCATGTCACCCTACGGGCGGCCGCCGCGTCGACGCCGCCGGCCGGGTCCGCGACAATGAGTCATGCCGCGCCGCCGCGACGACGACCTTCCGCTGCGATTCCACCCGCTGTCGAACGGCGAGTACGCGCCGCTGCGACCATCGCCGGTGGTCGACGAGGCGATCCGGCGCACGCTCGACCTGGCAACCACCAACGCCCGCCGCACCGGGATGTCGCGGCGGACGTTCCTGCGCAGCGCGTCGGGCATGGCGGCGACGCTGACCGCCCTCGCAGCCTGTAGCAGTGACGCCCGCCGCAGCCGCCCGTCCGCGACCGGTGCACCGGCCTCGACAGCGAGCAGCACGACGACCACGACGACCGCAGACGTCGGTGCAGGCGGCACGTTCGACCTGCCGCCCGAGGCGACGATCGACACCGAGGTTGCGACGTCGGTACTCGGCGGAACCGACGGCGAACTCGTCGTCGACGTGCAGACGCACCTCCTCGACTTGCCCGCAGGCACCACCCGCGGGTTCGGCGCAGGCTTCCCGCAGGCCGACTGTGGCGGCACACTCGACGAGTGCTTCGGCACCGACGCCTGGCTCGACCTCGTCCTCGGTGGCAGCGACACCACCGTGGCGGTGCTGTCGGCGATCCCCGTCGTGGCCGACCCCGACCCGCTCAGCGTCGAGGTGATGACCCGTGCCCGGGCCCAAGCCGAAGCGCTCGGCTGCTCGGACCGCGTCCTGCTCCAGGGGCACGCCACACCCACGCTCGGCCGGCTCGACGACGCTCTGGATGCGATGTCGGCGACCGCGGCCGAGTTCGACATCGCGGCATGGAAGGCGTATACGCACGAGGGGCCACACTGGCGGCTCGACGACGACATCGGCACCGCCTTCATCGGCAGGGCGCGTGATCTCGGTCAGCGGATCATCTGCGTGCACAAGGGCCTCGGGCCTGCCGCGGCGTCACCCGCCGACGTCGGCCCCGCCGCGGTCGCGAACCCGGACATGCAGTTCTGCATCTACCACTCCGGGTTCGAGGTCCGGGTGACCGAGGGACCGTACCCGGGCGCGCCGGACGGAGCGGCCGCGGGCGGCGTCGACCGTCTCGTCGCCTCCATCGAGGCCGCCGGCCTCGCCCCAGGTGCGAACGTCTACGCCGAACTCGGCTCGACGTGGTGGAACCTGATCCAACGACCCGACGAGGCGGCCCATGTGCTCGGCAAGCTGCTGCTCGCCGTCGGGCCCGACAACGTGCTGTGGGGCACCGACTCGATCTGGTACGGGTCGCCGCAGGGCCAGATCGAGGCGTTCAGGGCGTTCCGGATCAGCCCGGAGTTCCAGGACCGCTACGGGTATCCGGCACTGACCGACGAGGTCAAAGCGAGGATCCTCGGCCTGAACGCCGCGGACCTGTACGGCGTGGACCGCAGCGTCGCTGCATGCCAACCATCGACCGACGACCGGGCGGCCCTGCGAGCCGAACTCGACGACCGTGACGTCGGGGGCCTGCACGGCCCGACGACCGCAGCCGGTGCCCGGCAGGTGTTCGCCGCCGAGCACCCGTGGTTCGGTTGAACCCGCCGCTCAGTCGGCGGCCCCGGGGTCGACCCGGCGGAACGTGATCAGTGGGAGGTAGAACCACGACCACGACATCGCGGCTGCGATCGCGGCGGTCGCGATCGCAGCCGAACTCCCGTCGAACACGATCGAGGAGACGAGGCACACCGTCGCCACGATGGCGACGCCCATCGCGACCGTACCGACGATCGTCACCCACGTTGCGATCTGCAGGTGTCGGGTCGAGTGGCGCTCGACCCCGCTGATCGGGGCGCGCACCCGCTGGTGGACGCTCGGCGCGATCAGCAGCACCGACGCGAGGGCCGACGAGTAGAACGCGACGGCGAACGCCAGGCGCTCACCGTCGCCGAGATCGCTGAACCGGCTCTGCAGCGGCGCGGTCAGCAGGAAGGCGAACAGGACCTGCACGCCGGGGAGCGACGTCCGCAAACCTTCGAGCAACGCCCGGAAGTGATCGTCGATCGTCGAGCCGCGATCGCTCGACGGTGGCGATGTGGTTGACGGTGACGTCGATGGGCTCATCCGCGCTCCGGGAAGTGTGTGGACACTCCCAGCGTTCCCGCAGCATGCGACTCTCAAACCGGATCGACACGCATGCAGCCCCACACGGGCCCGACGAATCATGAAGAACTCTTGACTGCCCCCAGCTGAAGATTTCCACGTGGGAGGGCGATGAAGAGAGACCAACTTCGTCGGAAGGGACCGAAGGTGAACCTCTCTCTCGCAGCTCAGGATCGCGCCCACTCGCGGTGCAGTCGCGTCGACCGGATGCCCCGACGGGGAGTGTCCTGGTCACGTGTCGCCTGGCGCGCCGTTGCGACGACGACGTTGGCGGCGATGGCCGCGACCGGTCCGGGCCTGGCGCCGACCGCAGCCGCAAAGGGCAAGCCCGACGCGGCGCCGGCCACCTCGCAGTCGCCTGGCAACGCCAAGTCGCCGGCACATTCGCAGCGTCCACATGCGACCAACGCCCCCGGCGAGCCGACGACCGTCCTCGATGTCGCCCACCAGATCGGCGCCGACGATCTCTGGGCCGCCGGCTACACCGGTGGCGGCGTCGACGTGGCGGTGATCGACACCGGTGTCGCCCCGATCAACGAGCTGTCGACCACGAACATCTTCGTCGGGCCTGACCTCTCGCTCGAGGGTGGCGTCGACGGCGTCGCCGGTCTCGACACGTACGGCCACGGCACGCACATGGTCGGGATCATCGCGGGACGCACTCCCGGCGCCGACCCGCTCGCACCGTCACCGGGCGACTTCGTCGGGATCGCGCCGGATGCCGGCATCGTCAGCGTCAAGGTCGCCGACAACACCGGCGCCGTCGACGTCTCCCAGGTGATCGCCGCGATCGACTGGGTCGTGCAGCACCGCCAACACGACGGGCTCGACATCCGGGTTCTGAACCTCTCGTACAACAACACATCAACCCAGTCACCGTCGGAGGACCCCCTCTCCAAGGCGATCGAGAACGCATGGAATCACGGCATCGTGGTCGTTGTTTCCAGCGGCAACGAGGGACGATCGGCGAAAGGTCTCGCCAGCCCCGCGACCAACCCCTACGTCATCGCCGTGTCGTCGGTCCGTCTCGACGACGACGCCGACCCCACGTGGACGTTGCCGAGCTGGGCGCCGTCCGGTGACGGTGTCCGCAACCCCGACGTGCTCGCACCCGGGCAGTCGCTGCTCAGTCTCCGCAACCCCGGGTCACGCGTCGACGTCGAGCACCCGGACGCCCGCCATGCGGCAGACGATCGGCTGTTCGCCGGGTCGGGAACGTCGCAGTCGGCGGCCGTCGTGTCCGGCGCCGCGGCGCTGCTGATCGACCAGCGCCCCGACCTCACGCCCGACCAGGTGAAGCACCTTCTGACGGCGAGTGCGATCACCCTCGAGAAGAACCCCAAGCACCAGGGCCACGGAGTGATCGACCTCGGCGCGGCGATGCAGTTGGCGCCCCCGGCCGCGACGCAACAGTTCCCGCCCGCGACCGGCCTCGGCTCGCTCGAAGCGGCCCGCGGCACCGACCACATCAGCATCGACGGCACGCTCGTCACCGGCGAGTTCACCGTGACCGGCGCAGCCTGGGATCCGGTTGCGTGGGTTGCGAGCAGCGAAGCCGCGACGACATGGTCCGGTGACGACGCGTGGTCCGGAAGCAGCTGGTCCGGATCGAGCTGGTCCGGATCGTCGTGGTCCGGGTCGAGCTGGTCCGGATCGTCGTGGTCCGGCAGCAGCTGGTCCGGCAGCAGCTGGTCCGGGTCGAGCTGGTCCGGATCGTCGTGGTCCGGCAGCAGCTGGTCCGGGCTGTCGTGGTCCGGATCGTCGTGGTCCGGCAGCAGCTGGTCCGGTTCATCGTGGTCCGGCAGCAGCTGGTCCGGATCGAGTTGGTCGTGAGGCCGCCCGAGTGAGCACTGCATCCGGCCTGACCGTCGCGGACACCTTCGGGCCACCCGACGGCGCGCCGCGTCCGTTCGCACGCCAGATCGCCCGCGTCCGTCCCCAGACCCGCGTCGTCATCTATGCGGCCTTCCTCGTGGTCGTCGGGGGCGGCCTGTTGCTCGGTACGCCGCTGGCGACGGTGACGCCCGAACGCACATGGTCGCTGCCGTTCCTCGCCCTCGTCGCCGCATTCGGCATCGCGGAGGCCACGGCGCTGCACGTCGAGATCCGCAAGGAATCACACTCGCTCTCGCTCAGTGGCATCCCGCTGATGTTCGGCCTGCTCTACGTCAGCCCGGTCGCGCTCGGCCTCGCCTACGTGCTCGGGACCGTCCCCACGCTGCTGTGGATCCGCAAGTCAGGCCCGATCAAGGTGCTGTGGAACGCGGCGCTCTTCTTCTGCGAGGCCTCATTGGCGGCCTTCATCGTGCACCACTTCCTCGGCACGGACATGCCGGCGACCGCGACCGAGTGGCTGGTGCCGTTGTGCGCCGTGCTGGCGGCCGAGTTGCTCAGCCTGTTCGCCGTCCCACTCGTCATCATGGCCGTCGACGTCAAGTTCCGGCTCCTCCTGTTCCGCGACGTCGGCAAGTCGCAGGCGCTCGCCCTGCTCGCGGGCACGTTCACGGTGACGGCGCTCGCCGCATCGGTGTCGAGCCCGAACATCGCGCTGTTCGCACTCGTACCGCTGGTGGGCGTCGGTGTGCTGCTGAAGACCAGCGGCAACATCGCCCGCCACTACAAGGACCTCCAGCAGCTGCACATCTTCACGCGTGCGTTGACCGACGAGCGCGGCAGCAGCGCCCTCGATGTCGGCCTGGCGGAGCTGGTGCAGATCATGCGCACCCGGTCGGCCGGCCTGCTCGTCCTGGGCGACGACAACCGCCCGATGACGCTGCGGTTGCTCGCAGACGACGAGTTCAGTCAACCCGACCCGCAGCTCATCGCCTCGCTGATGGCCGACCTCCTCGACGGCGACATGGTCACCGAGATCAGCGTCGCCGACGCTCGGCCCGAGGCGCGAATGCTCCTGCGGCACCTCGACTGCTCGAAGATCGTCGCCGTCCGCGTCCTCGCCGAGGTCGACCACATCGGCGTGTTGTTCGTCGGCGACCGCCTCGGCATGCGTCGCGACTTCAACGCCGACGAGCACCGCCTCTTCGGCTCGCTCGCCAACACCCTCAGCGCGCGCCTGGCGAACGACCACCTCCTCGACCGGCTGGAGACCCAGGCCCGCTCCGATGCGTTGACCGGGCTGCCGAACCGGTTGAGCTTCGAGATGACGCTCGCGGAGTCGATCACCCAGCCGGGCGCGACCGGTGCGGTCGTGATGGTCGACCTCGACCGCTTCAAAGAGGTCAACGACTCGCTCGGTCACGAGACCGGGGACCGACTGCTGTGCGAGGTCGCCGACCGGCTGCGGTCGATGGCCCGGCCGACCGATGTCGTCGCCCGGTTCGGCGGCGACGAGTTCGCGATCCTGCTGCGCAACATCGACAGTGACAGCCCCGGCGACCTCACCCAGCGCGTTGCTGCACTGCACCGGCTGATCACGTCGAAGGTCGAACTGGAAGGGCTCACGTTCGAAGTCGGCGCCAGCCTCGGCGTCGTGCAATGGCCACAGCAGGCGTCGGACTGCGGCGTGCTGCTGCACCGCGCGGACACGGCAATGTACGAAGCGAAGCGCAACCAGCTCGGCGTCGTCTGGTACGCCCCGGAACTCGACGCCGACGCGCCGCGTCGACTCGAGCTGTACATGTCGGTGAGCGCGGCCCTCGAGGCCGAGGAGTTCTGCGTCCACTTCCAGCCGAAAGTGTCGCTCGGTGACGGTCGGATCACCGGCGCCGAGGCGCTCGTGCGGTGGACCCATCCCGCGCACGGACCGGTCTCACCGATGGAGTTCCTGCCGCTGATCGAGCAGGCCGGGCTGATCAGCCGGCTCAGCCGCCTCGTCTTCAAGCGCGCCGCCGAGGCGGCCCGCCTGTTCGAGGAGGCCGGGCTCGACATCCCGATCGCCGTCAACCTCACGCCACGCGACCTCCTCGACCGCACGCTCGTCACCGACATCGCCGACATCCTCGACACGGCCGGCGTCGCCCCCGAGCGGATGCAGGTCGAGCTGACCGAGGACGCGATGGTCGTCGACTTCGAGACGTGCATCAGCGCACTGAAGCGGATCGGCGAGCTGGGACTGCAGGTGGCAATCGACGACTTCGGAACCGGCTACTCGTCGCTCCAGCACCTCCACCGGCTGCCGGTCGACCACCTGAAGATCGACCGCAGCTTCGTCAGCCGGTTGACCACCGACGACAGCGCGTTCGCGATCGTGCGGGCCTCGATCAACCTCGCGGCCGACCTCGAATTGACGACGATCGCCGAGGGGATCGAGGACGTCCAGACGCTGCGGGCGCTGGCCCGGCTGGGATGCCGCGAGATGCAGGGGTATCTCGTCAGCCGTCCGCAGCCGATCCACGAGTTCATGCGCTGGGCGCACGAATGGGAGCCGGAATGGCTCGTGCTGCGCCTGATCGAGGACACGTTCGCCGTCGACGACGCGCCGGCGGGCATCACGAACCTCGGGAACTGAGCCCCCGGATCCGAGTCGATCTCAGGCGAGCATCGAACGCAGCATCCAGGCCGTCTTCTCGTGCACCTGGAGCCGTTGCGTGAGCAGGTCGGCTGTCGGCTGATCACCGGCACGGTCAGCGACCTCGAGGGCCGTACGGGCACTGCGCGCAACCGCCTCGTGACCGGCGACGAGATCGGCGAGCATCCCCTCGGCGCTCGGCACACCGTCCGCCTCGATGATCGAGGTCAGTTCGGCGAATTGCCGATAGCTCCCGGGTGCGAACTCGCCGAGCGACCGGATCCGCTCCGCGAGCAGGTCGACAGCCGTCCACATCTCGTTGTAGTGCACCTCGAACATCAGGTGCAGGGTGTTGAACAGCGGCCCGGTGACGTTCCAGTGGTAGTTGTGCGTCTTCAGATAGAGCGTGTAGGTGTCGGCGGTGACGCGGGCCAGTTCGGACGCGATCTGCCGGCGATCATCGTCCGCGATGCCGATGTCGATCGGTGGTGCTGAAATGTCCATGGTGCTTCCTTCCACGAAACGGGTCGACTCAGGCGACGGCGAGCAGATCGACGACGAACACGAGCGTCTCGTTGCCCTTGATGACGCCACCGGCGCCGGCTGCCCCGTAGCCCTTGTGGGGCGGGATCGTCAACCGGCGGCGCCCGCCGACGCGCATCCCCTGGACGCCCTCGTCCCAGCCGCTGATGACCTGGCCCTGACCGAGCCCGAAACCGAACGGTTCCATCCGGTTCCAGGACGCGTCGAACTCCTCGCCGGACGACCACGACACCCCCACGTAGTGGACGGTGACCTGCTGGCCGGCGACCGCCTCCTCGCCGTCGCCGACGGTGATCTCGTCGATCACCAGCTCGGCTGGCGGTTGTTCGTCGGGGATCGAGACGTCTGGCTTCTTCATGGCCGGGAGGCTAGCTGCGGCTGGCAGAATGACGCGATGCCCAGCGCGTTCCTCCACCCGTTCGCGAAACCGTCGCGCGAGACGTTCACGACGATCACCCACGGCAAGGGGGCGCTCGTCTGGGACGACACCGGCCACGAGATGATCGACGCGATGGCCAGCCTCTGGTACTGCAACATCGGCCACGGCCGCGGCGACATGGCCGACGCGATCGCCGCCCAGGTGCGCGCCGTCGCCGCCTACTCGTGCTTCGACCCGTTCACCAACGCCCCCGCCGACCACCTCGCCGAGAAGATCGCCGACCTCGCGCCGATCGACGACGCCCGCGTCTTCTTCGGCAGCTCGGGATCCGAGGCGATCGACACCGCGATGAAGCTCGCCCGGCTCGCCCACGTCCGCAACGGCCAGCCGCAACGGCGGCTGATCATCTCGCGCCGGCGCGGGTATCACGGCACGAACTACGGCGGCACCAGCGCCCAGGGCCTGCCGCTGAACAAGGAGGGGTACGGGACACTGCTCGACGACGTCGTGCAGGTTCCGAGCGACGACGTCGAAGCGCTGTCGGTGCTGATGTCCGAGCGCTCCGACGAGGTCGCCGCCGTCCTCACCGAGCCGCTCCAGGGCGCAGCCGGCGTCTATCCACCCGGCGACGGGTACCTCGCGGAGACGCGGCGCCTGTGCGACCAGCACGGCGCGCTGTTGATCTTCGACGAGGTGATCACCGGCTTCGGACGGCTCGGCACGTGGTTCGCGGCCGAGCACTACGACGTCACCCCCGACATGATCACGTTCGCGAAGGGCGTCACGTCCGGCTACCTGCCGCTCGGCGGCGTGATCGTCGGCCGGGCGGTGTCCGACGCGCTCGAGTCCGACCCGGACTTCATGCTGCGCCACGGCTACACCTACTCCGGCCACCCGACGAGCTGCGCCGCCGCCCTGAAGAACATCGAGATCCTCGAGCAGCACAAGCTGCTGAAGGCCGCTGTCGGGATGGGCTACCGGCTGGAACGGGGCCTGCGGGCGATCGCCGACGACGGCGGCATCGACCACGTCCGCGGCGAGGTCGCCGTGTTCGGCGTCGGCCTCCGCGAGGATCAGAACGCGATGGAGATCCGCGACCGGATGATCGGACGCGGCGTGATCACCCGGGCGATCGGCACCGACACACTCACCTACTGCCCGCCGTTGGTCACCACCGATGCCCAGGTCGACCGGATCGTCGATGTGCTCGCCGAGGCGGTGGCGTGACCTCCGGCCACCTCCCCCGCTGGACCCACATCGCGCTGCGGGTCCGCGACATCGACGCGAGCATCGAGTTCTACACGCAGCAGACACCGCTCGAGCTGCTCGATCGGCGCCAGGACGACGATGGCTTCGGCGCCTGGCTCGGCCATCGCGACAGCCCGGACGCGCCGTTCATCCTCGTGCTCGCGCAGTTCCTCGACGGGCACGATCCATTCGGCGGCGAGCCGGCCCGACTCGGGCCGTTCGCTCATCTGGGGATCGAGCTCGAGTCACGCGAGGCAGTCGACCAGGCCGCGGCACGAGCCGAGGCCGGCGGGTTCCTCCAGTCGCCGCCCATCGAGCTGCCGCAACCGATCGGCTACGTGTGCATGGTCAACGACCCGGACCGCAACACGATCGAGTTCTCGTTCGACCAGGGCGTGTTCGCGTTCGCGCAGCAGCACATGCGCTGAACTCCCGCGCGTCAGGCGTTGCGCAGCAGGTCGATCAGGCTGCTGGTGTCCCAGCGCTCGCCGCCGCGGGCCGCGACCTGCTTGTACAGCTCGTTGACGAGGGCCGCGACCGGGACGCGGGAGCCATTGCGCTCGGCCTCCGCGAGGCAGATCCCGAGATCCTTGCGCATCCACTCGACGGCAAAGCCGAAGTCGTAGTCCCCGGCGGCCATCGTCGCCGACCGGTTGTCCATCTGCCAGCTCTGGGCCGCGCCCTGGCCGATGACGCCGACCACCGAGTCGACGTCGAGCCCCGCCCGTTCGGCGAAGTTCAACCCTTCGGCGAGGCCCTGGACCAGACCTGCGATGCAGATCTGGTTGACCATCTTGGTCAGCTGACCCGCACCGGCCGGTCCGAGCAGCGCACACTGCTTCGCGAAGGCGGCGATCACCGCCCGGGCCCGCTCGAAATCGTCCTCGTCGTCGCAGCCGCACATCACGGTCAGCTGGCCGTTCTCGGCGCCCGCCTGACCACCGGAGATCGGCGCGTCGACGAACCCGACGCCACGCTCGGCACATGCCGCGGCCAGCTCGCGGGCGAGGCTCGCGGACGCCGTGGTGTGATCGACGAGCAACGCGCCTGCCGGCATCACCCCGAGCGCGCCCGCCGGACCGAGCACGACCTCGCGCACGTCGTCGTCGTTGCCGACGCACGTCATCACGATCTCGGCTCCGTCGGCGGCCTCGGCCGGGGTCGGCGCCGCGCGGCCGCCGTGCAGCGCCACCCATGCCAACGCCTTCGCTGCGGTGCGGTTGTAGACCACGACGTCGTGACCGGCATCTTTGAGATGGCGTGCCATCGGGACGCCCATGACGCCCATGCCGAGAAACGCGATCCGGGAGCCCATCGCGCACGAGTCTTCCAGGTCGTCGCGGAACTGCGCGCGAAACGCTGGAATTCGGTCGGTTCCCGCCCGATCGTGGCCCGAGCGACGAGAATGTCGCGATGACGAGCGAAGCGCGGTCGTGGACGGTGATGACCTGGAATCTGCGGGGCTCGGCCAAGCCGGCGCTCGACCGCGTCGCTGCAACCGTCCGCGCGGAGGAGCCGGACGTCGTCGTGCTCCAGGAGGTTCGCCGGTCACAGGGAGTGCAACTCGCACAGGCGCTGGCGATGCGCTTCACCTGGGCGCTCAAGCACTACCCGTGGACGCCGCTGCTGCGAGGGGCCGCCGAGGGGATGGCGATCCTGACACCGCACGCGCTCGACGCGGCCGGTCACAGTGAGATCAGCGAGGGACGCTCGCGATGGACGTACCGGCGCCGAATCGCGCAGTGGGCACTCGTCGGACGACCGGACACGTCGGCATACCGGGTCTACAACCTGCATCTGTCTCCGCACGACCGATCGTTCGAGCGGCGCTCGGAGGCCGTCGCCGTCGCCGACATCGTCGCCGGCCACGGCGACGCCCCGCCCGCGATCATCGCCGGCGACTTCAACGACGACACCGACGGCAGCATCATCTACGCCCTTCCCGGTATCGAGCATCTCACGCCGTCGCCGACCAACCCGGCCGAGTCACCGGCGCAGACGCTCGACCACGTGCTGCTGCCACCCGAGGCTCGCAATGTCACCGTGACGGTGCCGGCCGGCGGCTCGGAGTGGGCTGAGCTGTCCGATCACCTGCCGGTGACCGTGCGGTTCACCCTCGACTGGGTGACCGGCGACTTCACGTGATGGTCGGCCGGGGCCGATCCGCGATCACTTCTTCTTCTTCGTCTTGGCCGGCGCGTCCTCGCCGTCCTTGAGCACGCCCTTGGCGAGCGCTTCGTCGAGATAGATCTCCGCCTCCTCGGCAGAGACCTTCAACGCCGGCGAGATCTCGGACACGAGGTTGACCCTGGCCCGCTCGTACATCGTCCGCTCGGCGGCCGACAGCGACGCGTCACGGTTGCGGGCGGCAAGGTTGCGGACGACTTCGGCGACCTGGTACACGTCGCCGCTCTTCAGCTTCTCCTGGTGGTTCTTGAACCGCCGGCTCCAGTTGGACGGGACGCGAGGGTCGGGCTTGGCCAGCACGGACACGAGGTCCTCCAACTCGTCGGCCGACACCGGCGGGCGGACCCCGACCTCGTCGGTCTTGTCGACGGGGACGCGCAGCGTCATCTCGTTGATGACGGTGGTGAGAATCAGGTAGTCCTGCTTCTCACCGAAGAACTCCATCTTCTTGGTCCCCTCGACCTTGCACGCACCGTGCTGGGGATAGATGATGACATCGCCCTTCTTGAATTTCACGCGGTACCTCGAACTCGATCGATGGAAACGGCGCAGGAGGAGTCCTCACCCGCCGAACTTGCCAGGATAACGGCCGCGCGGTCCATTGCGAACTCGAGCGCACAGGCGTTCTCCGGCGCCCCCGGCAGGACTCGAACCTGCGACCGACGGGGTAGAAACCCGCTGCTCTCATCCACTGAGCTACGGAGGCGTGACGCCCCGATGCTACCGAACGGGCCGCGATCGAGGGCCGGCCGCGATCAGCGGTTGGTATCGCGCGCGTCGCCGTCGTCGCCCGGCGACGAGCCGGGGCCGCCGCGGCCGGCGTTGCCCGCGAGGAACGTCGAGTCGTCGGTGACTCGGGTCGCGTCCGATTCGTCGAACCAGCCGAACGACGATCCGCCGCGTGCGCCGCGCCCTTGCGACGCGGCCGGGCCGTCGGCGGAATCCGCACCGTCACCGCCCGTGCTGTCCGTCCCGACGTCACCCCGGTCGCCGCCGTTTCCGCCGACGCCGCCGGGCCCGCCGTTCCCACCACTCCCCGCCCTGAGCGTGCTCGACACGATCTCGACGACGCCGACCCGCGTCGTCAGCAGTCCGTACGACGGGCCGCCGGCTCCGCCGCCACCCTGGCCGCCTCGGCCGCCGGTGCCCCCGCCGCCGGCGCCCCCGCCGGCTCCGCCGTCCTGGATCGTGCCCGC
>JABDKP010000139.1 GCA_013002175.1 Ilumatobacter sp. | reverse complement strand
CGCCGGCTGATCGCCAACGACTTCGCGGCGGCGTACGAGCAGGCCGACGTGCTCGTGCTGCCGTCGTCGCCCAGCGTTGCGTTCGAGATCGGCGACAAGGCGTCCGACCCGCTGGCGATGTACCTCTGCGACACGTACACGATCCCGTCGAACCTCACCGGCGACCCGGCGATGAGCGTGCCGTACGGCACCGGCGAACACGGCCTGCCGGTCGGCGTGCAGGTGATCGCCCCGGCGCTGCACGACGACGTGATGTTCCGGACCGCGGCGACGCTGGAGAGGAGCCTCGGATGACGATCGCCTACGTCAACGACGACGGCTATCACCCCGCCAACGACGACCACGAGCGGTGGTCGCACGAGGGCTACGAGATGGTCGTCGGCCTCGAGGTGCACGTCGAACTGGCGACCCGGACCAAGCTGTTCTCACGCTCGCCGAACCGCTTCGGTGACGAGCCGAACACCAACATCGACCCGGTCACGCTCGGCCTGCCCGGTGCACTGCCGGTCTTGAACCGGCACGCCGTCGAGCTGGCGATGCGCCTGGGCCTGGCGCTGAACTGCACCGTCCAGAAGTCGACGTTCGCCCGCAAGAACTACTTCTACCCGGACATGCCGAAGGCGTACCAGATCAGCCAGTACGACGAGCCGATCAACGTCGACGGCTGGCTCGACCTGCCCGATGGCTTCCGGGTCGGTATCGAGCGCGGCCACCTGGAGGAGGACACCGGCAAGTCGACCCACGTCGGTGGCAGCGGCGGGCGGATCCACGGCAGCGACTACTCGCTGATCGACTTCAACCGGGCCGGTGTGCCGCTCGTCGAGATCGTCAGCCGGCCCGACATCCGCCACCCCGAGCAGGCGAAGGCATACGTCGCCGAACTGCGAGCGATCCTCGTCGCGATCGGCGCCTCCGACGCGAAGATGGAGGAGGGCTCGATGCGCGTCGACGCGAACGTCAGCGTGCGCAAGCCGGGGGAGGACTTCAACACCAGGTGCGAGATCAAGAACGTGAACTCGGTACGTTCGGTCGGCCGCGCGATCGAGTTCGAGGCGAAGCGGCAGATCTCGCTGCTCGAGGCCGGCGAGGTGATCCGCCAGGAGACGCGCCACTGGAACGAGAACGACGGGCGCACGCACACGCTGCGCTCCAAGGAGGACGCGGACGACTACCGGTACTTCCGCGAACCCGACCTCGTCGTCGTCGACCCGGACCCCGAATGGATCGAGCGGGTTCGCGCTGCGCTGCCGATGCTGCCCGCGCAGCGACGCGCCCGCCTCGCTGAGGCCTCCGGTCAGGCGGCGGACTCCGAAGCGGTGATGGTCGTGACCGAGCGCGGTCAGGATGCCTACGTGCTCGAAGTGGTCAAGGTCGGCGGCGACGCGACGCGTGCGCTGGTCCACGTCAAGGAGGCGTTCGCGGACGACCCGCAGGTGGCCGCGGTGGACCTGGCGAAGCTGACGACGATGGAGGTCGACGGCGCGCTGACGGCGACGCAGGCGAAACAGGTGCTCGCGGAGATGATCGACGGCGGCGGCGACCCCGGGGCGATTGCGGCCGAGCGGGGTTTCGAGGCGATGGACACCGGCGACCTCGAAGCGATGGTCGACCAGGCGATCGCGGACCAGCCCGATGCGTGGGCCAAGTTCTGCGCCGGCGAGGGCAAGGCGATGGGGGCGCTCGTCGGTGCGGTGATGGCCGCGTCCAAGGGGCAGGCCGACGGCAAGGCCGTCGCGGCCCTGTTGAACACCAAGAAAGTCTGAGTCGGCCCGACCCGCGATTGATCCGCAACGGCTCGTGGCACGAACCACGTCCATGTTCGTGTCCCGCATCCTCAGAATCGTCGCCGCGGTTGCCGCCCTCGTGGCCGGCTACGCCCACCTCAAGCTGTACAACGACGGCTACAAGGACATCCCGATCGCGAACATCGGGACCCAATTCCTCCTCAACGCACTCGGCGCGGTCGTCATCGCGGCTGGTCTCGTCGCGCCGCTGGTGGTCAGGACACTGCCGTCCTGGGTCCGGTGGTCGGCTCCGGTGGCGGGGATCGGCTGGTCGGCGATGTCGCTGCTCGCGTTCTGGTTGTCGCGCACGAGCCGCGGGTGGATGGGCTTTCGCGATGGCCCGGGGCTGAACCCGGCCCCGGAGGCCGCGCTGTCCGTCTTCCCCGAAATCGCCGTGCTCGTCTGCTGCGTGGCGCTCCTGATCCCGATCGTGACCACAGAGCTGCGCAGCCGGCGCGGGTGACCGGCGTCCCGTCGGCGGCGTGCCGTCAGGCGTGCATCGCGGCGGCGAGATGGTCGGCCACGGTCGCGGCCAGCTTGGCGGTCGCGATGAACTCGGCGTCGTCGGCGACGAGACGGGCGACGAAGATCGCCGAGACTTCGGGTCCGCGGCGGCGGTCGCCGTCGATCGTGCTGTCGAAGATGATCGTGAGCGGGCCGTGCTCGTCGTCGAAGTCGGCCATCCACTCCAGCAACGGCGCTGCGAATCGGTGGGTGAATCCTTCGACGTCATCGGTGTCGACTGCGAACGTGCTGTCGAATCGGCGATTTCCGACCGGCTCGACGTCGTCGCCCAGTACGAGGTGATCGTCGCTGCTGCGGGACTGCAACGCCGTCCAGCTGACGGGCATCTCGGGCCAGTCGACCGACGCTGCGGCGAGCACCCGACCCTCGGCGTCGGCGCCGCGTTCGAGCAGCGAGCCCTTGACGTCGAGGGCATCCGACTCGACGACGAAGTCGTCGAAGGCCACGTCCGCGACCGTGCGCGTCGGGCGCGACGCGAGGCCGATGTCGGGTCGACGAACGAGGTCACCCACGTTGCGGGCGTGGGCCTGCGTGTCCTCGGATGCGCTCACTGGTGAAACGGTAGTCGCCACGGGTAGTGGTCGACGTGCCATTGGAGCGCGAGAGGTCCCGCCGGGCCGGTTGGCGGGAGCACCAGGATCGTCGTCGTGGAGCGGCGCTACTGTCGTGGCCATGACAGACCATGACTCGGCCGCGAGTAACGAGGGCGCCACGTCGACGACCCCCGTCGACGTCAAGCCGCGATCGCGCGACGTCACCGACGGCATGCAGAAGGCGCCGTCGCGTTCGATGCTGCGGGCGATTGGGATGGGGGACGAGGACTGGGACAAGCCGCAGGTCGCGATCGCGTCGTCGTGGAACGAGGTGACGCCGTGCAACATGACGTTGCGCAAGCTCGCCGGCTTCGCGAAGGCCGGCGTGGCGGCAGGGGGTGGGTTCCCGATGGAGTTCGGGACGATCACGGTGAGCGACGGCATCTCGATGGGCCATGAGGGGATGCGCGCGTCCCTCGTGTCACGCGAGGTGATCACCGATTCTGTCGAGACGGTGATGCATGCCGAACGTTTCGACGGCTTCGTCGGGCTCGCGGGCTGCGACAAGTCGATCCCCGCCATGTTGATGGCAGCCGCGCGCCTCGATCTCGCGAGCGTGTTCGTCTACAACGGCTCGATCATGCCGGGCGAGTACGACGGCCGGGCATTGGACATCACCAGCGTCTTCGAGGCGGTCGGTGCCTGCGCGGCCGGCACGATCACCGAGGACGAGCTGTCCGAAATCGAACGTCATGCGTGCCCTGGCGAGGGTGCGTGCGGCGGGATGTTCACGGCGAACACGATGAGTTCGATCGCCGAAGCGCTGGGGATGAGCCTGCCGGGCAGCGCCTCACCCCCTGCCATCGACGATCGCCGGGAGACCGATGCGCGCCGGGCAGGCGAGGCGGTCGTCAACATGTTGCGTCACGGCATCACACCGCGGCAGATCATGACGAAGCCGGCGTTCGAGAACGCGATCGCGCTCACGTCCGCGCTCGGCGGGTCGACGAACGCGGTGCTCCATCTGCTGGCGATCGCCAACGAGGCAGGCGTCGCGCTCGAACTCGACGACTTCAACCGGATCGCCGACCGGGTCCCGCACATTGCCGACATGACGCCGGGCGGCAAGTTCCACATGACCGATCTCGACCGCGTCGGCGGCGTACCGACCGTGTTGAAGCATCTCCTCGACCACGGGCTGATCGACGGTTCGACGATGACGGTCACCGGTAAGACGATGGCCGAGAACCTGGCCGACATCGACCCGCCGGGTCCGGACGGCACGGTCGTGCATTCACTCGACGCACCGATCCACAGCGAAGGGGGGATCAACATCCTCACCGGCTCGCTCGCCCCGCACGGGGCGGTCGTCAAGGTCGCAGGCCTCAGCGCCAGCCAGATGCACTTCGAGGGCCCGGCCCGGGTGTTCGACGATGAGTCGTTCGCGATGGAGGCGATCCTCGCCGGCGAGATCGAGCCGGGCACGGTGATCGTGATCCGGTACGAGGGCCCGAAGGGCGGGCCCGGCATGCGTGAGATGTTGGCGATCACCGGCGCGCTGAAGGGCGCCGGTCGCGGCGGCGACTGCGCGTTGATCACCGACGGCCGCTTCTCGGGTGGAACGTGGGGCTTCTGCATCGGCCACGTCGCGCCCGAAGCGACCGATGGCGGGCCGATCGCGTTCGTGCGCGACGGCGACACGATCCTGATCGACGTGCCGACGAAGACGCTCGACCTGCAGGTCGACAACGCCGAGCTGGCGAACCGGATGGACGGCTGGACACCGAACGCCCCTCGCTACACCAC
>JABDKP010000100.1 GCA_013002175.1 Ilumatobacter sp. | reverse complement strand
GGATGGGGGTGATGCCGGTGTCGGTGACGCCGTTGATGTCGATGATCAGGTGGGCGGTTGTGATGGTGTAGAAGCAGACGTTGCCGGCGGCGTCGGCTTGGGCGATGAGGCGGTTGGACCAGACGGGGGTGATTTCGCCGCTGTAGTTGAGGTCGGCGCGGCTGATGTTGCCGTTGCCGTCTTTGGGGACGCCGCTGGCGCAGGGGTAGGCGGTGACGAATCCGCCGGAGATGACCTGATCGACGGCGAGGTTGCCGAACACCGTCTTGCCGCCGACCGCGGCGGGGACATGCACCGTTAGCGACGTGCCGGCCGGCACGATCGCGCTGACCGTCGCCGGGCCGGCGACCGTGTCGATGCCGACGTACGCGGACGCGAGTGCGAGCGCGAGTGCGACGAAGGGGCCGCCGCGACGGCGACGCCTCGACGGCGCACGGTCGGCTCCGGCGGGCGGTCCAACGGGTGCCTGCTGCTGGGCCGGACCGGTCATCGGGTCACCATACGGGATCGCCGTCCGGTTTCGCGGCCAGCAGATCATCCGACGGTTGCTCCCGTAACCTGTGCTGCCAGCGCCTCTCTAGCTCAATGGTAGAGCAGTGGACTTTTAATCCATTGGTTCAGGGTTCGAGACCCTGGGGAGGCACCGGCCGGGATGGCCCCGTTCGAGCTGTGCGGCGAGCGCGTAGGCGGCGCGCAGACCGGCTCGGATGAACGCCCGCGTCGCGACACGCTGGCTCTTCACGGGGGTCAGTCGGATCACCGTGAGGTGGAACGACGGTGACGGCGCGATGCGCAGAATCGCGTCGCGTCGCCGCCACGGGCTCGTCCGCAACGAGGCGTCCCAGGACAGCTCGGTCTTGTGCGTCCGCAGCGACGACGCGTCCACCCGCAGCCGATCGAGGTCGGTGTCGAAGAGGGCGCCGGTGACCGCTCGTGACCCTGCTTCGCGCGGGTCGATCGGCAGCGTGACCCGGACGTCTTCACGGAACCCGGTGAGCGTCGGGAAGTCGACCGGCGGGGGCATGAACCCATCGGGCGCGTTGATCGCCCTGGCGTGGTCCTGCACTGCCGTCAAGGCAACGCGCCACGTCTGCAGGACGTCGAGCACGGGGTGGGCGCCGACGGCCGACGCCGTGGTCGACTCGATCACGTACATCTCGATGTCGTCGGGGGCGCCGTCGTCCGACCGCTCGTGCCGCACCCGATCGAGGATCTTTGACATCTCGCCATCGATCGTAGGTCCACCCGCCACCCGGTGCCGACCGGCCCCTGCGTGGGCTCCGTGCACGACAACGCGGGCGGCGAGCGCGAGACTGGGACGATGACGTACGAACACCTGCTGGTCGACACCGACGACGGCATCGCGACGATCACCCTCAACCGGCCGGAGAAGCGCAACGCCCTCGCGCTCGACGTGATGACCGAGTTGACGGCAGCGCTGCGCGAGGTCGGCCGTTCCGAGGCACTCGGCGTGATCCTGGCCGCGAACGGGCCGGTGTTCTCGGCCGGGCACAACTTCGGTGACATGGCGGGTGCCGGCCTCAACGAAGCACGCGCCCTGTTCCAGGTCTGTACGGAGATGATGGACACCGTCCAGTCGATCCACCAGCCGGTGATCGCCCGCGTCCATGCCCTCGCCACTGCGGCCGGGTGCCAGTTGGTCGCGACGTGCGATCTCGCCGTCGCCGCCGAGTCGGCGTCGTTCGCGATCCCCGGCGGCAAGGGCGGACTGTTCTGCCACACGCCGCTGGTCGCCGTCGCCCGCAACATCGGCCGCAAGCGCGCCCTGGAGATGGCGCTCACGGGAGATGCGATCGACGCGTCAACGGCCGCGGAGTGGGGGTTGGTCAACAAGGTCGTGGCCGACGACGAACTCGATGCGGCAGTGACCGATCTGGTCAGGCGCGCCACGCGGGGGAGCGTGCTGTCGAAGTCGCTCGGCAAGCACGGGTTCTATGCCCAGGTCGATCTCGACCAGCCGAAGGCGTACGACTACGCGATCGAACTGATGGCGTCGGCCGCGATGATCGACGACGCGCAGGAGGGTTTCGCGGCCTTTCTCGAGAAGCGGCGACCGAAGTTCTCACAACGTCCGTGACGCCCGGAGCGGGCCGCGACCGCTCACGCGGCGGGTGACACGCACACCGCTGCGCTGACCCGCCGGACGGCGCGGGCGCGGCGGTTGCGAACCGTCCGGGTCGTCACGTCGAGGTCTGCGGCGACCCGTGCCGACGAGTCGGCGTTGACGATGCGGCGCAACAGGTCGGTGTCACGACGTGGCACGCCGGCCCGATCGGCTTCGTACAGGGTCCGCGCGAGCTCGACGAGTGGGTCGGTGGCGTCGGCCGGGGCCAGGTCGTCGAAGCGGTGCGGTGCACACACCTCCTCGCGTGCGGCCCGCCGGCGGGCGGGTTGGCGGAATGCCTTGTACACCGAGTCGGAGATCAGCGATGCGGCGACGTGTCGTGGGCGGCGTGCCGCGTCGTAGGCGCTGATCGCGATCCACAGTGACCCGACCGCCAGCTGGATCGGATCGGCGTCGCCGGACCGGAAGCGGTACGGGGCCGACGCCGAGATCAACCCCGGGAGCAACCGCTGGACGATGACGCGCCCGGCGAGCTGATCGGACTGCGCCAACTCGACGAGCGCGCGCATCAGCCGATCGCCGTGGCCACCGCTCCGTCGTTGCGTGGCGGCGACCAGCTCGGCGAGGTCGGTCACGCCGCCAAACGTGGCAGCCACGTCGGCCTCGACGCAGGACGCCCACGAGCGAGCGGTCGTCACGGCGTGGCGGCTCCGTCGGAGACGTCGCCATTCCCGGTCGAGCTGGACGCAGAACGGATGGAGATGCAGTCGGTCGGTCATGCCGACGACCATGCGCGAGGTGGCTCACCGCTCACCTCACCGCCGCGGTCACGGATGCGCGCGGTGGTCCGCGGTGAGCGCCGCAGTGACCCGTCGCGTCGGGCTCGACGTCTCACAGCCCCAGCTCAGCGACCGATTGACGACGGACATGAGCCGTCGCTTCCCGTCCGACGAAACGGTCGCCCACTGGAGCGGTGTGCAGCGACCACCACCTCCCTTCGACGTCCAGTTCGGGCCGGCGCGGGTGACCGTCCGGCCGCACTCGAGCGCAGAGACGGTCGGCGATCTCGCCGCCGCCCTCGAACTCCCGCGGGCAGCGGGTTTGGTCGTCGACGGCGCGCATGCCTCCGCATACGAGACGCTCGCCGGCGTCGGGATGCGCTCCGGTTCGGCAGTCGCTCCGGACGGCACGGCGGTGCGGGCTCCGACCGACGCAGATGCCGATGTCGAGCTCGTCGTCATCACCGGCCCGGGTTGCGAGTCGGCGCTGGCTCTTCCCCCCGGTCGACACATCGTGGGGCGGTCTCCCGCTGCGGCGGTGCGAATCGACGACGCCGCCGTCGAACTGCACCACGGCGTGCTCGCCGTCTCGGCCGACGGCAGTGTCACGTTCCGGCAGTTGACCGGTCGGGTGCCCGTCAGGATCGACGGCGCGGCACCCGGCGGCTCGTTCGATGTGCCGCCCGGTTCGACCGTGTCGATCGGCGCGAGCGCATTCGTCGTGCGTCCGCAGGCCGAACCGACGGCCACGCCGGCCGGCCGGTTGATCGCCGCGCCGCACGATCCGTGGCGACGCTCGGTCCAGCGTGGCCCGTCGCCGCGCCCGCCGGCCGAAGCACCGACGTTGCGCGTCCCGGCCACGTACGACGACGAGGCGATGCCTCCGGCGACCGGGTTGGTCGCAGCGGGCGTCGCCGTGGTCGGCGCCGGTGCGGTGGCGCTCATCATGGGTCAACTCCTGTTCGCGCTGTTCGCCGCGCTCGGCGCGGTGGCCTCGGTGGCGACGTGGGCGGTCGGCGTCGGCTCGGTCTGCCGTCGTCGCCGTGCCGGTCGCGAGTCCGAGCGGCGCGACCGCGCCCGATTCGGCGCCCAACTCGACGCCGCTCGCGCGGCGGCCCAGGCGGCCCACGTCGACGCCAACCCGACCGTCGAGTCGGCGTTGGGGATGATCGATGCACTCGACCGTGTGGCGACGACCGATCTGTGGCGGCGGCGCCTCACCGACGCCGAGGCCCTACGGGCGGTCCTCGGACGCGGCACCGTTGCGTGGGCGCCACCGCTGGACGGCGGCGACGAGTTCGAACGCGTCGTCGAGCGCAGCGCGCGCCTGACCGACGTGCCGATTCCCGTCGAGCTCGGCGAAGCGGCCGCCGTCGCGATACGCGGTGACGGCCCGACGGCCGCGGCCGTCGTGCGCTCGGTGCTCGTGCAACTCGCTACGCAGTACGGACCAGCCGACTGGCGGCCGATCGTCGTCAGCCGTGACCCGGGCCCGTGGCGGTGGGCGGAGTGGCTGCCGCATGTCGGTGCGCAACCCGCGGTCGTCGATGCGGCGGACGCACCCGCCGTGGCGGCGGCACTCGAGGTACGGCCGGGGGCCGACGCCCGCCACGTCGTGCTCGTCGTCGACGACGTCGACCTGTTCGCCACCCGTACGGGGTCGGTCCGCAGGTTCATCGACGTCGTACGACCTGCGACGATCGCGATCGTCACGGACACCACGGTGCTGCCCGCAGTGTGCTCGCGAGTGCTCGACGTCACCGCGGGCGCGGAGGCGCGGTGGCATGTCGCGGACGATCTGGGCGATGTCGCCGGTGCGTTCCGCTGCGCAGGCATCTCGGTTGCCACGGCGCACGCGGCGTCGCGCGGGATGGCGCAGCTGCTCGACCCCGAGGACGACAACGGAGTCGCGGCGTCGATCCCGACGGCGGTCACGCTCGCCGAGGTCGACGACGTGATCGGTGCCTGCGATGTGTCCGGAACCGACGCCGGGGCGCGGATCGCGACAACAGCGGTGGTGCAACGGTGGGCGCAGGCCGGCCGCGATCCGCGCCCTGCCGCGTCCCTCGGAATGTCCGCCGAGGGCCCGGTCGAACTCGATCTCGTCGCCGACGGCCCGCATGCCCTGATCGCAGGGACGACCGGCTCGGGCAAGAGCGAACTGCTGCGTACGCTCGTCGTCGGCCTCGCGCTGCGGTGCAGCCCCGACCACCTGACGTTCGTGCTCGTCGATTACAAGGGCGGCTCGACCTTCGATGCGTGTGCCGACCTCGCACACACGGTCGGCACGGTCACCGACCTGGATCCGGGGCTGGCCGAGCGCGCGCTCGTCAGCCTCGAGGCGGAACTGCACCGTCGCGAGCGGCTGTTGCGGGCCGTCGGCGCCACCGATCTCACCGAGTACCGGGCGAACCCGGCAACCGATCCGCTTCCCCGACTCGTCGTCGTGATCGACGAGTTCGCTGCGCTCGCGAAGGAATTGCCCGACTTCCTGGCTGCCCTCGTGGGTGTCGCGCAGCGTGGCCGTTCGCTCGGACTGCACCTGATCCTGGCGACGCAGCGGCCCGCGGGTGTCGTCAGCGACGACATCCGGGCGAACACCAACTTGCGGATCGCACTCCGACTCGGCGATGCCGCCGACGCCCGCGACGTCGTCGACGACGATGCGCCGACCACGATCGCCCGCACGGTGCCGGGGCGGGCGGTGCTGCGGCTCGGTCCTGAGGAGTTGGTGACGTTCCAGGCCGCGAGTTGCACGGGACCGGTCGGCCGCGGGCCGGGCCGGCTGACGGTCGAGCGGCAGTCCGGCGGCGAACCCTGCCGCCCCGCCACGGTCACCGGAGATGTGAGGCCCACCGAGCTCGCGGTGGCGGTTGCCGTGGTCGCCGATGCCGTCCGCGTCGCGGGCATCGGTCGCCCGCACCGCCCGTGGATCGACCCGCTCCCGGACCACCTGCCGGCCGATCAGGTCGATGGTGAAGGCGGCGTGATCGGTCTCGTCGACGACCCGGCGGCGCAGTGCCGGCGTCCACTGCGCTGGACAGAGGGCAACCTCGCGCTCGTCGGCGGTGGTGCGTCGGGCAGGACGTCGACACTCGTCTCGTTGCTCGTTGCGCGGTGCCGGGCGTTCGAACCCGAGCAGTTCCACTGCTACGTCGTCGACGCTCATGGTGACCCCGCGTTCGACGGGCTCCTCGGCATCGCGCACTGTGGCGGGGTCGTCCGGATCAACGACGTCGAACGGGTCCACCGCCTGCTCGGCCGGATCGTCCGGCAGATCGACGCCCGGGTCGGCACGACGCCGGATGATCACCCGCGGGTGGCCGTTGCCTTCGACGGCTTGACGTCGCTGCGCACGGCGTTGGCCACCGTCGACGGGGCGGCGACGCTCGAACTGCTCGATCGCGTGCTGGCGGACGGCCCGGCGGTCGGCATCGTCTCGTGCTGGTCCGACGACCGCGAGCCGATCGGTTCCGCCGCGCCCGCCGACGTCTGGCAGTTCGGGATGGCTGATGCCCGGGGCGCGGGCGGGGCGCCGAGCGCGGTACCGGGACGGGTGCGTGTCGGCTCCAGCGGGCTGGTCGCACAGGTCGCGCTGCACGATGGCCGTCTCACCGGGCTGACGCGGCGCCCCTCGGACCGCGGGCCGATGGACGTCGAGCGCCTCCCCGAGCGGGTGCGGGCGACGACGGTGCTGGACGCGGCCGAGGCGGGCGATCGACTCGCCACGGGCCCGGTGCTGGACCTGCCGATCGGTGTTGCCGACGACGGCCTCGCAGTGGCGACGCTGCGCGTGCCCCGGGCCGACCACGTGTTCATCGGTGGCGCCGCGATGACCGGCAAGACGACCGCGCTGCGGCAGCTCAGCCAGGCCTGGCGCCGTCGCCATCCGGGTGGTCAGCAGCTGTTCGTCGATCGTCACGACCCGCTGACGCGTGATCGTCTCGACGCGGCGGCCGTCGGGCCGGTGCTGGTCGTCGTCGACGACGCCGACCGAGTCGACGACGTCGGCGCGACGTTCGCGTCGATCATCAGCGGTGAGTATCCCGGCGTGACGATCGCGGCCGCCGCCCGGCTGGAGGCGGTGCGAGCGAGCTACGGGCACTGGACGCGCGACGTCGCGCGGAGCCGGTGCGGCCTGATCCTCACGTCGACCGGCGAGGTCGATGGTGATCTGCTCGGCGTGATCCTGCCGCGACGCGCGCTGATCGCCGCTCGGCCCGGCCTCGGCTGGGTGATCGACGGTCGCGGCCAGCGGCTGGTGCAGGTCGCGCAGCACGACGTCGAGTTCGTCGGTGCGTCAGCCTGACGGCGGGGTGTCGCCGAGGAGCCACCGAGGCCCGGCGCCGTGCTGCTCGGCGGTGTCGTCGGGGTTGTAGAGCCGGCACGTCTCGAGCGACAGGCAGCCGCACCCGATGCAGCCGTCGAGCTTGTCGCGCATCGATTCGAGCAGCGCGATCCGTTCGTCGAGCAGCGGCTTCCAGCCGTTGGCGAGCTTCGCCCAGTCGGCGCGGTTCGGCGTGCGACGATCGGGCAGCGTGTCGAGTGCGGCGCGGATCTCGTTCAGCGTGAGGCCGACGCGCTGGGCGACCTTGATGAAGCTCACCCGCCGCAACACGTCGGGTCGGTACCGGCGGTGGCCGGCGTCGTTGCGTTCGCTGCTGATCAGACCGTGCTGCTCGTAGAAACGCAGGGCAGATGTCGCGACGCCTGCCCGGGTGGCGACCTGGCCGACGGTGAGACTGCGGGTGCCGGTCGATGGGGGCTTGACTTCAACCATAGTTGAAGTCTTACGGTTGTCGTCCATGAGCACAACCACACCCACGAGCGAATCGGCGCCGGTCGCCCACTTGGACGATCTGGCGGAAGGATCGATGAAGCTGATCCGCGCCGACGGTCACCGCGTCTGCCTCGTCCGCACGTCGTCGGGCGTCCACGCGATCGACAACGCCTGCCCGCACGAGGGCTACGGCCTCACGCAGGGCAGCCTCGACGGCGAGCTGCTGACGTGCCAGTGGCACAACTGGAAGTTCCGGGTGAGCGACGGCGAGTGCGTGCAGGGCGAGGAGGCGGTGCCGGTGCACGACGTCGACATCGACGAGACCGGCGCAGTCAGGGTGACGATCAACCGTCCCGACCCCGTGACGTTGATCCCGAAGCTGATGGACAGCCTCCGCCGGGGGATCGAGCGCAACTACATCGGCCAGGTGTCGCGCGACGTCGTGCGGCTGTTGCAGGCCGGTGCCGATCCCGCAGAACTGGTGCTGCAGGCAGTGGCCCACGGCGCGCCCCGTGCCGAGGACGGGTGGGGTCACTCGATCGCATCGGCAACCGACTGTCTCGCGATGGTCGAGTTGTACGACGGCGACGAGCGGGCGCTGCCGATCGTGCAGGCGATCGCGGGCATCGCCGAGGTCGAGCGGTTCCGTCCGCCGAACGAGCCGCCGCCGCCCGCCGACCCGTCCGAGGCCGACCTCGAGACATTCCGCGCCGCGGTCGATCGCGAAGATCTGGCGCGGGCGCAGGCGCTGCTCCGGGCCGCGATCGCCCGCGGTGACGGCCCGGCGCAGCTGGTCCCGTGGTTCTCGGCGCTCGTCGCCGACCATCACCTGTCGTACGGACACGGTGCGATCTACGGCCAGAAGGCGTTCGAGCTGCTCGACGGGATCGGGTGGGAGCATGCCGACCTCGTCCTGACCAACCTCGTCCCGACGATCGTCTACGGGACGCGCGAGGACACGCTGCCGTACATGCGCCCGTTCATGAAGGCGCTCGGGGCGCTCGATCTCGACGAGCTGGCCGCCGTGGCGGTCGAACCGGACTGGGACGGCGCCGAGGCGCTCGTCGACGTGATGCTGGCCGGCGACCGCACCGCGCCGGTCGCTGCCGTGGAGGCGGCGCTGCGCGCAGGGGCCGGTGTCGATCGGGTACTCGACTGCGCGGTCGTGGCGGTCAGCATCCGCATGCTCCGCTACGACATCTCCGGCGAGCGGGTGTTCGACGACGACTTCGGCTGGCTGGACATCACCCACGGGTTGACCTACGCCCATGCCGCACGATGGCACCACGCCCGTTCCGTGCAGGCCGGCACCGGCACCACCGCCGACCTCCTACGCCTCGTGATGTTCACCGTGTTCCAAGCCCACTGGACCGGACGGCACGAGTGGCACACGTCGGTCGGCGTTGTCGAGCAGCCCGGGCCGCTCGACCCGGACCTCGCCGTCGCCGGCGAGCTGTTGCAACGCGAGTCGCTGCTGGACGGCACGAGCGCGTTCATCGTCGCCGCCCACGCGGTCAAGACCAGCCGAGCCGCGTCACGCGAGGCGTTGCGGATCGGTTCGTCCCTGCCGCTCGACGCAACGCTGCGGTTCATGCGGGCCCCGAAGCTGGAACGGTTCGTCGCCGCAACCGTCGCCCGCTCGATCGACTTCCTCAACGGCCGCATCCAGCGCGACTGACCGTTACACCTGGTGCCAAGCACCAGATGTAACGGTGCCTCAGTCGACGTCCTGGCGGGCGAGACGCCAGCTGCCGAGCGCCAGCGCCACGATGGCTGCGAGGACCGGCACGACGATGCCGATGGTCAACGAGAAGTCGGCGAGGTCGAGGTCGACGCCGGTGCGGTCGACGAGGATCGACCGCGTGTACTTGCGGATCGCGAAGCGGGCGACACCGGCCCCACCGAGCGCGATGAACCCCTCCCAGATCAGGATGTACGCGAGACCCCACACGATGAAGCGGCGCAGCCAGACGCCCAGCATCGTGAAGATCGCGTTGTAGGCGACCAGCGCGACGACGCCCGCGAGCAACGTGGCGGGCACGATCCCGCCGTCGGCTCCGGTGAGGATCGCTGCGGCGACGACGGGGATCAGCGTGATCGGCGCCGACAACGTCAATGCTGCGAGGTACGCGCCGACAACGAGCGGCCACCGGTTGACCGGCCGCAGCCAGAGGTAGACGAGCGTCTTGTCCTCGCGCAGGTCGCCGATCGCCGCCCCGCCGAAGACGAGCGCGACGACGGGGATGATCACGGCGAACCCGAGCCCGGAGATCAACCTGACGGCCGCGTCGAGGTCGGCGTCGGCCGTGCCGAGCGCGAACCCGGCGACCGTCGAGACGAGCGCGAGGAGTGACAGCGCGACGATCCGGCCGACGCTGGTGAGCTGCCGGATCACGACGCGATAGGCCAACGCGATCGCGCGAACGTCGGGCACGGTCTGCTGCGGGCGACGACCGGTGGGGTGAACGGTCGGCGGCGTCATCGGCCCTCCACGAGGTACCGGAACACCGACTCGAGGTCGTCGTCGAGTGGGCTGACCTCGGTGAGATGCACGCCGAGTTCGATCGCCAGCGGTGCAACGGTTCGGCCGAGCGCGTCGGCGTCGAGCGTGTCGAGCGTCAGCCGGTCGGCAGCGACCGACACCGCGGTGACGAGGTTCCGCTCGATCAGTGCCGCGGCCATCCGGCGCGGGTCGGACACTGCGAGCCGGATCCGCAATGGACGGTCGTCCATCAGCGCCCGCAGATCGCGGTAGTCGCCGGTGGCGATCAGCCGGCCCTGGGCGATCACGAGCACCCGCGAACCGAGCCGCGCCACCTCGTCGAGCACATGGCTCGACACGAGTACGCAGCGGCCGGCATCGCCGAGCCGGTGGAACAGGGCGATCATCCGGCGACGCTGCACCGGGTCGAGCCCGGTCAGCGGTTCGTCGAGGATCAGGACGTCGGGATCGTTGACGAGCGCACATGCGACTTTGACGCGCTGCCGCATGCCCTTGGAGAACTTGCCGACCGGCTTGTCGCCGACATCGGTGAGATCGACCTGCTCGAGTGCCCAGCGCGCGATCGCGCCGGCGTCGTCGAGGCCGTGTGTCTGCGCCGCGATCAGCACCATGCTGTACGCGTCGAGGTGGTCGAACAGCGCATCCTGTTGAGGTACGAGCGCGATCCGGCCACGGACGTCACGGTCGAGCCGCGGGTCGGCGCCGAGCACGCGTACCGTGCCCCGCGACGTGGGCGTCAGCCCGCACATCATCCGGAACAGCGTCGACTTGCCGGCGCCGTTCGGGCCGAGCAGAGCGGTCACGCCGCCGTCGATCGCGAAACGCACCTCGCTGACAGCGACGACCGACCCGAAGAACTTCGAGACGCCGTTGACGGCGATCATCCCGGTCAGGTCCGGGAGTGCCGGTGCAGGACCGGCGAGCGGTGGCGGGCCGGTCGGCGGGGCGAACGACGCCGGCGGCGCAGCTGCCCCGATCACCGGCGGGGGCAACGTCGCGGCGGCGGGCGGCGCAGACGTCGGCGGCGGTGGGAAGTCGGTCATCGGGAGATCACGAATCGGGAGTAGCGCCAGACGACGACGGCGAGCCCGGCCGCCGTCCATGCCGCGTTGACGGCGACGACGGCGGCGGTCGACACCTCGGGGAAGTTGCCGCGTTCGCCGAAGATCCGGAAGACGAGTTCGAACGGCATCGAGAAGACGTCGAGCAGCCGCCAGTTCGCCGACAACTCGGCGCCGTCGACGAGGGCCGAGGCCAGGATCGGCGATGCGAGGACGAGCAGCACGACGCCGATCGCGGCGAACGCCCGCCGGTCCGTGAGACACGACGCCGCCATGGAGATCGACGTCAGCGCCGCAGAGATGGCGACGCCGCTGAGCACGATCCGCGCGAGGACGACCAGCCAGTTGCGCAGCCCGTCCGGCCCGGAGCCGTCGAACGTGTATCCCAGCAGCACGAGGATCGGTGGACCGAGCGTGACCAGGCCGAGCGTCGCGGCGACCGCGAGCACCTTCGATGCGAGGTACGTACCCCGGTGGAGCGGCGTCGAGAGGTACAGCGCGAGCATCCCGTTGCGGCGGTCGGACACGAGCACCTCGGGCGCGACCAGCGCGGCGAACAGCACGATGGCCGCGGTGATGAAGCCGTAGTACTCGGCGTAGGTCGGGCCGTCGGTGATCCCTGAGGGCACGAGCACGGCGATCCCGATGAACACGATCGCGGGGATGTACGAGATCGCGACGGAGATGACAGGGAAGACCTTGTTGCGGCCGGCGCGCCCGATGCCGAGCGTCGCCCGGATGCTCTGCCAGGCGACGCTCCGGATCGCACCGCCGACACCTGACCGTTCGCCGTCGTAGCGCTGGAATCCGCGGGCGACGATCGATGCCGCACCGCGCTCGGGTGGCGGCGCAGTGGGCACCGGCGCGCCGTTCACGTTGCGGTCCCGTCGACGAGCGGCGGCAACGCATCGCCCTCACCGCCTGGGCCCTGCGCACCGATGAACAGGTCGTCGAGTGTGCGACGCCGCTGGCCGAGCCGTCGCAACCGGGCGCCCGCCCGTGCCACCGCGGCGCCGGCGACGTCGAACAACTCAGCGTCTGCGCGGCCGCCCACCGTCAGGACGAACCCGGCACGCTCGACCGTTGCGCCAGCAGCGACGATCGACGCGACCACGTCGTCGATCGCGGTCGGGCGGTCGGCCACGTCGACCAACTCGAGTTCGATGCCGCCGGATGCGCCGGCCAGCTCGACCATCGACCCCTGGGCGACGAGCCGTCCCTCGTCGAGGGCCACGACGTTGTCGCAGATCCGCTCGACCTCCTCCAGCACGTGCGACGACAGCATCACGTCGATCCCGAAGCTCCGGTTGATCTGGACGATGATGTTGAGCATCTCGTCGCGCTGGACGGGGTCGAGGCCGTCGGTCGGCTCGTCGAGCACGATGAAGCGCGGGTCGGCGGCGATCGCCTGGGCGAGTTTCACGCGCTGGCGCTGTCCGGTCGACATCGTGCCGAGAGCCCGAAATCGCTCCTCGCCGAGACCGACGAGGTAGAGCGAATCGCTCGCCCGAGTCCGGGCTTCGTCGCGGGGGAGTCCCTTCACCTCGGCGAGGTGGCGGACGAAGTCGTACGCACGCAGGTCGTCGGGGAGCAGGTTGCGCTCGGGGCCGTAGCCGATCTGGGCTCGCAACTCCGGGCCCTGCGTGGTCGGATCGAGGTCGAGCACGCGGATGGAGCCCGTCGTCGGCTTCAGCAGCCCGAGGGCGAGCGAGATCAGGGTCGTCTTGCCGGCCCCGTTCGCGCCGACGAGACCGGTCACTCCGGCCGGGATCGTGACGTCCAGGCGGTCGAGCGCGAGCGTCCCCGGAAACTGCATGACCAGATCGCGCGTCTCGATGATCGTGGTCACGCGCAGAGTCTCGCACCGCGACCCCCGATCCGGCGACCGCCCCGCCCCCCGTTGGGGTCAGGCAGGGGTCAGACACCTGCCTGACCCCAAGAGTGGCGGAGCCCTGCAAGCGGACGGTTTCACCGCGTCTTCAGCGCCGCACGAAGATGAAGCACCGGCGCACTTGGGGTCAGACACCTGCCTGACCCCAGGGGTTGTCAGCCGATCATGCCGTAGGCGTGGGTGGGCCGGAGCTTGAGGACGAGGCGGCCCTCGTCGATCATCGCCCGGCGGTACTCGTCCCAATCGTCGTGCTCACCGGCGACGGCGCGGTAGTAGGCGACGAGTGCCTCGGCGGTCTCGTCTTCCGGGTCGGTCGCCACCGGCATCGCTTCGACGTCGGCCTCGATCACGGCGTACGCGTAGAAGTCGTCGCGGTTGACGTGCAGCGACGCCCGCGAGTCGCGGCGGACGTTGTTGGTCTTCGCCCGCGAGTCGGTCACCGAGATCAGGATCACGCCGTCGTCGCCGACCGCATAGGCGATGTTCGACGATTGGGGACGGCCGTCGGACTTGAGCGTGACCAGGATGCCCTGATGACGGTCGCGGATGAAGTCGAGTGCGTCGGAGATCTCCATGGTGGGGACAACGCTGCCGCCGGTGCAGTTGTTCCTTGTGCGTTACATCTGGTGCCTGGCACCAGATGTTCGGCACCAGATGGAACGCGTCAGGTGGGGGCGAGGCCGAGGTCGGCGACGGCCTGCTCGCGCATCTCGACCTTGCGCACCTTGCCGGTGACCGTCATCGGGAACTCGTCGACGAGGCGGACGTAGCGGGGGATCTTGAAGTGGGCGATCCGTCCCTCGCAGAACGTACGGATCGAGTCGACGTCCGGGGCGGTGCCGGGCGCGGGGACGATGCACGCCATCAGCTCCTCGCCGTACTTCTCGTCGGGGACGCCGATCACCTGCACGTCGGCGACATCCGGATGGCCGGCGAGGAACTCCTCGACCTCCCGGGGGTAGATGTTCTCGCCACCACGGATCACCATGTCCTTGATCCGCCCGACGATGTTGACGTACCCGTCGTCGGCCATCACGCCGATGTCGCCGGTGTGCATCCATCCGTCGGCATCGATCGACGCGGCGGTCTTCTCCGGTTCGTTCCAGTAGCCCTGCATCACCGAGTAGCCGCGGGTGCAGAACTCGCCCGGCACGCCACGGGCGACGGTGTCGCCGCTGACGGGATCGGCGATGCGGATCTCGACGTGCGGGTGGGCCCGTCCGACGGTCTCGGTCTGGTGTTCGAGCGTGTCGCCGATCAGCGTCTGGGTGGACACCGGCGACGTCTCGGTCATCCCGTAGCAGATCGTGACGTCCTGCATGTGCATCCGCTCGACACACGCCTTCATCGTGTCGACCGGGCACAGCGACCCGGCCATGACGCCCGTGCGCAGACTCGACAGGTCGAAGTCGTCGAAGTTCTCCAGCCCGAGTTCGGCGATGAACATCGTCGGTACCCCGTACAGCGCGGTGCAACGCTCCTGCTGCACTGCGGTCAGTACGGCGGTGGGGTCGAACGCGTCGCCGGGGATCACCATCGTCGCACCGGTCGAGGTGCAGCCGAGGTTGCCCATCACCATCCCGAAGCAGTGGTAGAAGGGCACGGGGATGCACAGCCGGTCCTCGTGTGTGAAGTTCTGGAGCATCGTCACGAACCGGGCGTTGTTGAGGATGCCGCGGTGGGTGAGCGTGGCCCCTTTCGGGAAGCCGGTGGTGCCCGAGGTGTACTGGATGTTGATCGGGTCGTTCGTGTCCAGCGAGGCGACGCGTGCATCGAAATCGGCGTCGGACGCGCCCGGGTTGCCGGCGGCGAGCTCGTTCCAGTCGTCGTCCCAGAAGAAGACCGCGCGCTCGAGCTGCGGGCACTCGTCGGCGACGTCGGAAACCAT
>JABDKP010000075.1 GCA_013002175.1 Ilumatobacter sp. | reverse complement strand
TCGAGGTGCACCCGGCATACGAGGAGAACGTGCTCCGGATCGAGATGTTCGGTGACACGGTCGACCGCATCACGATGATCGACCCGCTCACCGGCGAGAACCTGCGCGAGCTCGAGCGCGCGCATGTCTTCCCCGCCACGCACTACGTCACCGGCAACGAGCGGATGGCGCGGGCGATGGGCAAGATCGAGCACGAGCTGCAAGTCCGCCTGAAGGAGTTCGAAGAACAGGACAAGCTGCTCGAAGCACAGCGGCTGCGGATGCGTACGCAGTACGACCTGGAGATGATGAGCGAGGTCGGGTACTGCAACGGCATCGAGAACTACTCGATGCACATCGACGGGCGCGACTACGGCGAGCCGCCGTTCACGCTGCTCGACTACTTCCCCGACAACTACCTCCTCGTCGTCGACGAGAGCCACGTCGCGGTGCCGCAGTTGCACGGCCAGTTCGCGGGCGACCGCAGCCGCAAGGACGTGCTCGTCGAACACGGCTTCCGCCTGCCGTCGGCGCGCGACAACCGGCCGCTGATGTTCGAGGAGGTGCTCGAACGCGTCAACCAGTGCGTGTTCCTGTCGGCCACGCCGTCCGACTACGAGTTGCGGGTGTCCAGCCGCGTCGTCGAGCAGATCGTCCGGCCGACCGGGCTCGTCGACCCCGAGGTCATCATCAAGCCGACGAAGGGCCAGATCGACGACCTGATGGAACTCGTCAGCGGACGCGTCGTCAACGGCGAGCGCGTCCTCGTCACCACGCTGACGAAGAAGATGGCCGAGGACCTCACCGACTACCTCCTCGAGCAGGGGCTCAAGGTGCGGTACCTGCACTCCAACATCGACACGATCCAGCGGATCGAGATCCTCCGCGCGCTGCGGCTCGGCGAGTTCGACGTGCTCGTCGGCATCAACCTGCTGCGCGAGGGGCTCGACCTGCCCGAGGTGTCGCTGGTGTGCATCCTCGACGCGGACAAGGAGGGGTTCCTCCGGTCCGACACGTCACTGATCCAGATGATGGGTCGCGCCGCTCGCAACGTCGCCGGCGAAGTGGTGATGTACGCCGACAAGGTCACGGACTCGATGACCCGGGCGATCGACGAGACGCAGCGCCGGCGCAAGGTGCAGCTGGTGTACAACGAGGAGCACGGCATCGATCCGCAGACCATCCGCAAGGCGGTCGGCGACATCTTGTCGATGTTGCGCCCGGACTCGACCGCGCCGATGCCCGGCAAGGACAAGCGCCGCCAGCGCGAGCGCGACAAGGTGCAGCAGGAGCTGAAGAACCTGCCCCAGCAGGAGCTCCAGCGGTTGATCCAGACGCTGGAAGCGGAGATGCACGAGGCGTCCGCGGAACTGAAGTTCGAGTACGCCGCCAAGCTGCGCGACGAGATCCGCGAGCTCACCAGAGAGCTGAAGGACGCAGGCTGACGGCACCGTGCGCGAGATCCACACGATCGACGAATTCGACGCCCACGTCGCCGAGGTGGGGACGCTCGAGGGCATCGTCGTGCAGGGCGTCGATCTGTCCGTCCGCTCGGACGTGATCGAGTCGCTGTCGTGCGCCGGGGGCACCTTCCTCGGCAACCGGCTCGAGGTGTCGACCCTCGAACACGTCCTGGAGAGCGGCGCGGTCGTCTTCCCGCGGTTGCCCGACCTGCCGTTCGACATGTACCGCCCCACGCTGTACCGCCAGGGCGAGCTGCTGACCGGGTGGGTCCCCGGCGAACCCGAGTCGTTCGAGCGAGATGCGCTCGACTCGCTGATCTACGCCTGGTCGACCGACCGCGACACCGGCGAGAACATCGCGGTCATCGACGCGCTTGCGACGCGCCTCCACGACCACGCCATCGACGACGCCCTCGCCGAGCACCTCACGCACCACCCCGACGTGGTCGCCGTGATGGGCGGTCACTCCCTCGTGCGGACCGACCCCGCCTACCGCACCGCGGCCGAACTCGGTCGGCTGCTGGCGCGCCAGGGGTGGCACGTCGCCACCGGCGGCGGGCCCGGCGCGATGGAAGCGGCCAACCTCGGCGCCTGGCTCGCCGGTGCTCCGGACGACGCGCTCGACGAGTCGATCGCGCTGCTTGCGGCGGAGGTCGACTACCGCCGTGCCGACCCCTACCTGCGCGCCGGTCAGGCGGTGCTCGACGCGTATCCGGAGGGCACGGACAACCTCGCGGTGCCGACGTGGTTCTACGGGCACGAGCCGACCAACCAGTTCGCCACCCATGTCGCCAAGTACTTCGCCAACTCGATCCGTGAGGACGGGTTGCTCGCACTGGCGACCCGCGGCGTCGTGTTCACGCCGGGTTCGGCCGGCACCACCCAGGAGGTGTTCCAGGACGCCACCCAGAACCACTACGACGTGTTCGGCGTCGTGAGCCCGATGGTCTTCCTCGATGCCACGTTCTGGACCGACACGTTCCCGGCCGAACCGCTGCTGCGCCGTCTCGCCGGCGACCGGCCGTACGGCAAGATGATCGGCGTCGCCGACACCGCCGCCGCCGCCCGCGCGTTCCTCGTCGACCACCCGCCCCAACGCTCGTGACCACGTTGTGCCAGGCACAACTTTGTCGTCATGCGCGAGGCTGGGGCGATGTCGGGACGGGGGCGTTGAACGCGGCTCGTCGCCGCCGTGGTCGCAGCGTCGCTCGCCGGGTTCGCCGCGCCGCCCAGCAACGTGACGGCAGCTACGACGACGCGCCGATGTTCGCGCAGGTGGCGCCGCCGTGATCCGCGGATGATCGCCGAGCGGGTGGCTGCGATGCGCCAGGCCGGCGCCGAGGTGGTGATCGTCAGCCTGCACGTCTCGAAGGAACTGACTGCGGGGTCCGTACCGGAGGACCGTTTTCTGGTGTCGACGCTCACGGCTGCTGCCGACGTCGACGCCGTGTTCATCCACGGTCCCCACGTCGTGCACCCGATCGGATGGGTCAACGGAACGCCCGTGTGGTGGAGCGTCGGCAACTTCTTCACCCAGATGGGGCCGGGTTCGTCGGGAAAGTACGACGACGGTCGCGTGACCGACGGACTGTTGGCGCATGTCCGCTTCCACCACGACGGATCGCGTTTCGTCGCGACGCCTGCGGCGATCGCCATCTGCAACGACTTCGTCGACTGGACGGTGCGCTCGGCGACCATCGGCCTCCGTGAGCCGACGATCTCCGCCCGGGTGCGGACCGAGCTGACGAACTGCCTCGCCCGGATCCGGGCGGTCTTCCCCGGAACGCGCTGACGACAAAGTTGTGCCTGGCACAACTTTGTCGTCGGTCGCAGGCGTGCCAGGCACGGCGACGACTCGGCGTCAGTCGAAGTCCTGCCGGAACTGCTCGACCAGGGAGAGCTCGTCGCCGTTGCGGCCGGTGAGTGGGCGGCTGCTGCGTTCGACCGCCGCGGCGAGCACGAGCAGGCCGATCCCGCCCGCGGCGATCCAACTCCATGTGGGCGCCGCCGCGAGTCGGGGGCCCGCCGAGATCAGCATCGTGCCGGCGATCATCGCAGTGCCGATCACCAACGGGGCGCCGAGCCGCCGGAACCCGCCGACGCCGGTGGCGACGACGCCGATCCCGAGCGCTCCGAACGTCGCCCACGCAGTCTGCGCGTCGAACTGGGCGTCCAGGAGCCACGCCGCGGCCATCCCGAGGCCAGGGCTGTACGCCAGCCACGACGACACCGGTTGCAGCCGCCGCAGCAGCGCGCCGAACACGAGCAACACGATGGTGGCGATACCGAGCGCGACGTCCGCGCCGTCGGCCCCGTACCGCTCGACGAGGCCGAGGAACACGTCGTTCGCGCCGGTCGTCCACCAGAGGCTGACCGTCGAGGCGCCGAATGCCGCGCCGGCGACGGCCGCCCGCTGCCAGCGGCGCTGGGCGATCGAGTACATCAGCAGCTGCCCGGAGATCGTGATGCCGATCAACGAGGTCACGACGGGCGATGCCGGCCGCCAGACGAGCACCAGCAGTCCGCCCGCGGTCAACGCAGCGGTGTCGATCGGCGTGAACGACGCGCGCAGGAAGCCGATGCCGGTGAGCGTGGCGGCGAGCGCCATGAGCGCACATGCCGCGTGATCGGCGTCCAGTCCGGCGACGCCGAGCGCCGCGGCGACGTCGACGACGGCAAGTGCGGCGGCGGCGTGCAGCCAGGCCGGGCCCACCGAACGGCCGACGACGACGGCCGCTCCGGCGATGACCGCCAGCGTGGCGACCTCCGGCCACGAGAAGATCTGCGGCCCGGTCATCATCACCGCGCCCAGTGCCGCCCCGGATGCCGCCGCGAACGTCGTCGCGAGCTGCCACGGTCGTCCGGTCCGGCGCACCGACCCGGCTGCGGCGACGGCCAGCGCGCACGCCGTC
>JABDKP010000055.1 GCA_013002175.1 Ilumatobacter sp. | reverse complement strand
CCTGCGCGGTGTCGGCGAGCGTGCGGATGTGCGCCGTCGTCGGTACGTCCTCGGTGAGGTCGAAGTAGTGGATGCCGGCCGCATGCGCGGCGTCGGCGACGGCGATGTTGCAGTGGTACGGCAGGCACGACAGCACGGCATCGACACCGCCGAGCGCCACGACCAGTGCATTCGCGTCGGTGACGTCGGTGCGGATCTGCGTGAACTCCTCGGTCGTGACACGGGGCCGCTCGTCGTGACCGCGCACGTCGAAGCCGAGCGAGTGGAGCATCCGCGCCGCCAGCGTGCCGACGCGCCCGAGACCGAGCACGGCGATCCGCTCGATGGCAGGCGCGCCCGTGGGCGTCTGATGGGTCGTCATCGTCAGATTTCGAACCGGATGCCCTGGGCGAGCGGGAGCTCACGGGAGTAGTTGACCGTGATCGTCTGGCGTCGCATGTACGCCTTCCACGCATCGGAGCCGGACTCACGTCCGCCGCCGGTGTCCTTCTCGCCGCCGAACGCACCGCCGATCTCGGCGCCGGACGGACCGATGTTGACGTTCGCGATCCCGCAGTCGGAACCGACGGCGGAGAGGAACGTTTCCGCCTCGCGGACGTCGGTGGTGAAGATGCACGAGGACAGCCCCTGCGGGACGTCGTTGTGCATCGCAATCGCCTCGTCGAGGTCGCGGTACGGCAGCACGTAGAGGATCGGGGCGAACGTCTCGGCGCGGACGATGTCGGTCGGCGCGTCGAGCTCGACGATCGCCGGGCGCACGTACCAGGCGTCCGCGTGGCGGTCAGCGAGCACCCGCTCGCCGCCGGTGACCTCCCCGCCGTCGGCGCGGGCCCGGTCGAGCGCCGACTGCATCTGGTCGTACGCGCGCTCATCGATCAGCGGGCCGACGAGCACGCCCTCGTCGAGCGGGTCGCCGATCGGCAGGTCGGCATACACCGCCCGCAACCGGTCGACCAGGTCGTCGCGGATGTCCTCGTGCACGATCAGGCGGCGGAGACTGGTGCAGCGCTGGCCGGCGGTCCCGACGGCGGAGAACACGATCGCCCGGAGTGCCATCTCCCGGTCGGCGGACGGCGCGACGATCATCGCGTTGTTGCCGCCGAGTTCGAGCACGCACCGCCCGAAGCGTGAGGCGACGACCGTGCCGACCTGCTCGCCCATGCGCGTCGACCCGGTCGCCGAGACGACCGCGACATCGCGACTGGACGCGATGACCTCGCCGACATCGGCCGTGCCGATCACGACCTGCGACAGACCCTCCGGCGCGTCACCGAACCGCGTCATCGCGCGCTCGACGAGACGCTGCGTGGCGAGCGCGGTGAGCGGTGTCTTCTCGGACGGCTTCCACAGCACCGGGTCCCCACAGACGAGTGCGAGGGCGGCGTTCCAGCACCACGGCGCGACCGGGAAATTGAACGCGGTGATGATGCCGCAGACGCCCATCGGATGCCACACCTCACGCATCGTGTGGCCCGGCCGTTCGGACGCGATCGTCAGGCCGTAGAGCTGACGGGACAGGCCGACCGCGAAGTCGCAGATGTCGATCATCTCCTGGACCTCGCCGAGGCCCTCCTGGAGGATCTTGCCGCACTCGAGCGAGACGAGTGCGCCGAGTTCGTCCTTGTGCTCGCGCAGCTCCTCGCCGATCAGCCGGACGAGTTCGCCGCGGCGCGGGCCGGGCACTCGCCGCCAGGCGTCGAACGCCTCGTTCGCCGTCGCGATCATCTGCTCGACGTCGGCGACCGAGTGCTGGTCGAGCGCGGCGATCAGCGAGCCGTCGATCGGGGTCCGTACCTGCAGGCGGTCGTTCTGTTCGTTGCCGTCGGCGGCGCGGGCGATCTCGTCGAGGCCGGCCGCAGCGAGCACCTTGCTGTAGTCCATGTCCCGTAACGTAACGCCGGTGCCCGCCGGTATCCGCCCAGACGACCTCGATCCACTCGAACAGGCGTTGCTCGACCGGATCGCTGCGCTCGACCCCGACGCCGGGGGTGCGGGTTCGCCCCTGTCGCCGATCATCGCGGCCGAGCTGTTCGAGGCCCAATCGACGTCACGGATCGTCGACCACACCGCACGCTGGCTGCGATCGGTACACGGGCTCGGCTACTACACGATCGGCTCGGCGGGCCATGAGGCGAACGCGGCGGTCGCCCTGGCCCTGCGCCCGACCGACCCGGCGCTGCTGCACTACCGCTCCGGCGGGTTCTACTTCGGGCGCGCCACGCAGGTCGCCGATCAGGATCCGGTCGGCGACGTGCTGCGCGGCATGCTCGCGCGGACGACCGAGCCGATCGCCGGTGGCCGGCACAAGGTGTTCGGCAGCGCGGCGATGCACATCATCCCGCAGACGTCGACGATCGCCTCGCACCTCCCCCGCGCCGTGGGCTTGGCGACCAGCATCGGCGCCGATGGTGAGGCGACCGGCCGCTGGCCCGGCGACGCTGTCGTGGTGTGCAGTTTCGGCGACGCGTCGCTGAACCACTCGACCGCGCAGGGCGCACTGAACTGGGCGGCGCACACGGCGTATCGGGGCGGTCGCGTCCCGATCCTGTTCGTCTGCGAGGACAACGGTCTCGGCATCAGCGTTCCGACCCCGCAGGGTTGGGTGGCAGCATCGACCGCCGGCCGTCCCGGATTGCGACGGGTCGAGGTGGACGGCGACGATCCCGGCGCGGTCATCGCCGCCACCACCGAGCTCGCCGAGGGCATCCGGCGGGACGGCCGGCCGGCCCTGTTGCACCTGCACACCGTGCGCTATCTGGGTCACGCCGGCACCGACGTCGAGTCGGCCTACCGCTCGGCCGCCGCTCGACGCGCCGACCTCGATCGTGACCCGATCCTCGGCACGGCGCGAGCACTCGTCGCGGGCGGCGACTGCTCGGGCGACGACCTCGTCGACTGGTTCCTCGGTGAGCGTGAGGCGACCCGGGCACGGGCGCTGGAACTGCTCGACGAGCCCGAGTTCTCGTCGGTCGACGCGATCGTCGCCCCGCTCTCGCCGCGGTCACCTGCGGCCGTGGCCGAGCGGGCGCGCATCATCGGACGCAGCGTGCCGGCGCGAGGCGCCGACGCGCCGGGGCTGACGCTGGCGCAGTCGATCAACGACGCGTTGCGCAGGATCCTCGTGGCGAATCCGCAGGCGATCCTGTTCGGCGAGGACGTCGCGGCGAAGGGCGGCGTGTACGGCGTGACTCGCGGGTTGCGGCGCGAGTTCGGTGCCGAACGTGTCTTCGACACGTTGCTCGACGAGCAGTCGGTGCTCGGTCTCGCGCTCGGCGCCGGGTTGAACGGCTGGCTCCCGATCCCCGAGATCCAATACCTCGCGTACCTCCACAATGCCGAGGACCAGTTGCGGGGCGAGGCCGCGAGCCTGGCCTTCTTCTCGCAGGGCCAATACCGCAACCCGATGGTCGTCCGTGTCGCGGGGTACGGCTACCAGCGCGGGTTCGGCGGCCACTTCCACAACGACAACGCGGTGGCAGTGCTGCGCGACATCCCCGGCCTGATCATCGCGTCGCCGTCGCACCCCCGTGACGCCGGCCGGATGCTCATGACATGTGTTGCGGCCGCCGAGACCGACGGCACCGTGTGTGTGTTCCTCGAACCGATCGCCCGCTACCACACCGCCGATCTGCACGAGGACGGCGACGGACTGTGGCTCGACGATGGCGACGACCCGTCGGCACCCCCGACACCCGAGCACGTACCGGTCGGCTCGGCGGCGGTGCACGGCGGCGGCGTCGACGGCACGATCATCACCTGGGGCAACGGCTGCCACCTGGCGCGGCGCGCGCAGCGGCGGTTGCGACGCGAGCACGACGAGCGGTGGCGGGTGGTCGACATGCGCTGGCTGGCGCCGATGCCGGTGGACGACATGCTGCGCGAGGCGAACGCGACAGGACGGGTGCTCGTCGTCGACGAGACGCGACGCAGCGGCGGCGTCGGTGAGGGCATCGTGACCGAGTTGGTGGAGGCCGGCTACCGGGGCGAGCTACGGCGCGTCGCGGCGGTCGACACGTTCGTGCCGCTCGGCGCCGCCGCCGACCTCGTGCTCGTCTCCGAGGACCAGATCATCGAGGCCGCCGTCCGCTCGGACTGAACGCAACTGCGGGCCGACCCGCGGCTGCCGCTCCGACGCTGCCCCCGCGGAGTTCCGGGGACCGATCGTTGCGGAATCCGCATCACCGTCCCCGGAATCCCCGGGATCGACGATCTCGACAGGGTCGGCGGCAGCGCGTACGCTCGACGGCATGACGAGCCGACCGTCTCACGAGGATGTCGTGGCGACGACGGACGCCACCGCTCGTTCGATGACGCCGCAGCGCGTCCCGGTCAATGCCTACACGACGCCGGGCGCGTTCGTGATCGTCGCGCCGATCCCCGGCGTCGTCGACAGCGACGTGTCGGTCGAATTGACACGGCAGCACGTCCGGTTCTGGGCCGAGCTGCGGAGCGCCGGCCCACGCGACTACGTGCTGCACGAGTGGGAGTACGGCGGCTACGAGCGCACGGTGGACCTGCCCCCCGGCTACGGCGCGGACGTGGAAGCGCTGTTGACCAGCGGCCAACTCGTCGTCCGGGTGCTCAGCGGCGACTTCGCCGGCGACACGACGATCCAGCTCGCTTCCGACTGATCGACCACTGCTGACACCCCTGCATGGGGGACGGATATCATCACCGACTCAGCCGCGAGTGCGGGCCAACATCGGTCGGAGGGACACGTGTGCACATCCAACGTTGGCGACGACGGCCCGTGAGGCAGCGGTGGACCATCGGCCGGGGGCTGCTGGTCGCCGCCCTGTTCGTCGGGTCGGCGTGCGCGTCGGACAGCGAGCCGAGCGGCGCAACCGGCACCGTCATCGACGACCGCGACGACGCGAGCGAAGCCTTCATCGAGACCGAGGGGTCCGAGACCCAGGGGACCACGCCGGCCGCCGGATCGGAGCCGGAGTCGGAGTCGGCGGAGTCACCCGACACCGAATTCCCGGTGTCGATCACCCAGATCGACTTCGACGCAGGCACGTTCACGATCAGCAACCACGGCGACGATGTCGTGCAACTCGGCGACATCTGGGCGTGCAACTTCCCCGACTGCCAGAACCTGCTGCCCGGGACGGTCGCAGGTGGACAGTCCGAGATGTTGAACAACCCGATCGAGGTGAGAGCCGAAGACGGAGAGCTCGCGCTCTACCGGAGCGACCAGTTCTCCGATCCCGACGCGATGCTGTCGTACGTCGAGTGGGGGTCGAGCGGCCACTCCCGATCATCGGTGGCGGTCGCGGCGGGCCTGTGGGGCAACGAGGCCGTCGGTGTCGGCCTGATCCTGAGCACCCGCGGCCGGTTCGCGATCGAGGCCCGTCGATGGTCGGTGCTGAAACCTCTGCCCGGGACCACGTCGACCACAGCTCCGGATGGATCGGGAACGGCGACGACGGTGCGGCCGGGCTCGGCGACCACGCAGCCTCCGTCGGGTGCATCGACCGTGCCGGCCTCCGGGTCGACGCCGTCTCAGCCACCGCCGGACGACTACTCGACGCCATCGCCACCGGCGACACCGGCACAACCGGCGCCGTCTCAGCCACCGCCGGACGACTACTCGACGCCATCGCCACCGGCGACACCTGCACCATCGGCACCGACGTCACCACCGCCGCCCGACGAGTACTGATCGAGCACAGTGCTCACTCTCACCGACACGCCACCGCAGCCGACTCGATCGGCGGTCAGCGCGTCACCGAAGGGGGTGGTCGCGCTCACCGCGCTCGCGGTCGCCGCCCCGTTCGATCTCGGGATCCCGGCCGACGGCTGGACGAGCCTGCATCTCCGTCCGCTGCTGATGGCGATGCTCGCCGCGTCCGCGTGGATCATCGTCCGGAACCATCGACGGGTCGTCCAGCGGTTCGGGCGACTCGAGATTGCCGTGGTCGTCTGGATCGCCGTCGGGTGGATCTCGGCGGCGCTCAGCGGCTCGCCGACGCTGGGCGCGGCCGCCGCGATCCGGCTCACGGCGTTCGGGCTGCTGACCGTCGCAGCGCGTCACGCGATCGATGACCGACGCGACGCGGTCGTGGTGTTGAAAGGCCTGGCGGCCGGGCTCGTCGCGGCGAGCATCGTGGGCCTGATCGTGAGATTCGCAGGCCGGGAAGTGCTCGTCACACAGCACTTTGTCGGCTCGATCGGCGGGCTCCAATCATTCACGAGGCTGACCCGCCCGTGGTCGAACCCCAACGTGGCGGCGATGGCGCTCGGCGCGACGGTGCCGGCGCTGTTGCTGTTGCGGCGGAGCCGGCTCATCGTCGGCGCGGCGGTCGCGATTCCGGCGCTGGTCATGACGTACAGCCGCGGCGCGTTGCTCGCGGTCCTCGCGGCCGGCCTCACGATCGTCGTGGTCCGGCGGACCCGAGCCGACGTCGGCCGCGCCGGCATCGCGATCGCCCTGATGCTGGTCGTGGCGGTGGCGTCGCCCGGGTGGATGTCGCGCTGGGACGCGTGGGAGCCTGGGCAGTCGAGCACAGCGGTGATCGACGCTCCTCCTTCGCTCCGGCTCGACCGGACCGGCCTGGATGCGCGCGTGACGCTGGTCAACAGCGGTTCTCGCGTCTGGCGAGCCGGCGGATCGCAGCGCATCGAACTGGCCGCATCGTGGGTCGGCGAGGGCCAGGATTGGTCGTGGGGCGAGCACCGATGGGCGTTGCCCCAGGACCTGCCACCGGGCGCATCCGTCGAGATGAGGGTCGCGCTCGATCCGGTGATTCCGGTCGGCACCTTCGATGTCCGGTGGCACCTCGTCCAACACGAGGGCGACGAGTTCCGACGGGAGTTCGGCCGCGCGACGGCGTCGCGGGGCATCGTCGTCGAGAGTGCGGTGGCGGCGGCCGACGTCGAGCCCGTCCATCTTCCGGCCGGCCGCCTGCTCGCCCGACCGGCGATCTGGGAGCACGCCCTCCGTGAGTTCGTCGGATCGCCGCTGGTCGGCGTCGGACCTGGTGAGCTGGCCGTCGCGGCGGCCGATGACCTCGACGGCGGCGAGATCCCCGGGCGACACGCGCACAGCCTCCCCCTGGAGGCGTTGGCGACCACCGGCCTGCTCGGCGCCGGCGCGCTCTTCATGATCCTCGGCGGTGCTGTGCGCCGTGCCGCCCGAGGGGCGCGACGTGACGACAGCCTCGTCGCGCTCGTCACGCTCGCCGGGCTGGTTGCGGTCATGGTGCACGGCCTGGTCGACTGGCCGCTGATCTACTCGAGTGCTGCAATCCCGGTCGCGCTGCTCGCCGGGGTCGCGTGGGCGGTGCCAACTCTTGTACACAGGCCTGCGCCGAGCGCGAGCAGGCGCTGACGTCGACGGGCGACGGGCGAGGGTGTCGAGGTACGTTGGCCGGCGTGCGCCGGGACCCCTATGTCGTGTATCTGCTCGTCGTCCTCGCGCTGGTCGGCGGGCTGGCGTGGATCCAGACGCGGTCCACTGACGACCCGACGATCGCCACGGTCGACGAAGCCATCCCCACCTCGGTCAACCCCGTCGAGGCCCCGCCTGCGACCGAACCGGCGGCGCCGGGACGCGAGGCGATCGCGATGCCGCCGATGTCTCAGTTCGAGTCGATCGAACTGCAAGCGGAGCAGGCGGTCAACATCGGGAGGCTGACGGGCATCGTCTGGAACGACGACGAGGGGGCCTACTTCGCGATCTCCCAGGACGGGCGGGTCTATCGGGTCGATCGGGAGCTGACCGAGTTCGAGGTCGCCCTCGACCTCACGGCGGAGACGACCGAGCTGGAGGGCGGTTCCGAGCGGGGCCTGCTGGGGATCGCGTTCGACCCCCGCGACGGGAGGATGTTCATCTACTTCACCGACCGCGGTGACGACACCCACGTCGTCTCGATGATGATGACCGAAGGGCTCCCGGACGTCGCCACCCGGCGCGAGGTGTTGTTCGTCGAGCAGCCCGGCCTCGGCCACAAGGCCGGCGACCTCCAGTTCGACGCCGAGGGCAACCTGTTCGTTGCGGTCGGCGACGGCGGTGGCAGCCAGGGGTACGACGCGCAGGACGGCAGCTCGCTGCTCGGCAAGATCCTGCGGATCGTGCCGCATCTCGATGCCGAGGGGTACGACATCCCGGCCGACAACCCGTTCGTCGAACGCACCGACATTCGCGACGAGGTCTGGGCGATGGGGCTGCGCAACCCGTGGCAGATCACACTCGACGAGGCGACCGGCGACATGTACATCGGTGACGTCGGCGAGTCCGATGCCGAAGAGCTGGACGTGATCCCCGCGGGGACGAGCGGGCAGAACTTCGGCTGGCCGTGGTTCGAGGGCGCGCGGGACCGGCAGCTCGGCGACCGACCCGACGACGTCGAGTTCACCCGGCCGGTCCACTGGTATCCGCACACTCTCGGCCCGGCCGTGATCGGCGGACGGACGTACTACGGCACGGAGCTCGCCGATCTCCGGGGCGCCTACCTCTTCGCCGACATGACGGGGCCGGTCTTCGCGCTGGGACAGGACGGCGTGGCCCGCCTCGACATCACCGTGCCCGGCATCGTGACGACATTCGCAGAGACGCCCGACGGCGAGCTGTTGGTGACGACGCTCGAGAACGGCGTGATGCGCCTCGTGCCCGGCTGACGCCGCACCGGCTCGGTCGGCCACTCGAGTGTTCGAGTGGCGCGCTCCGGGCGACCATCCTAAGGTCGGCGCTTTCCAGCCCCAGGAGGATCGACGATGACACGCACGACGACGCGCACGCGCATTGCGTTGCTGCTTGTGTTGACGACGGGTGTGTCGACCCTCGCAACCGCTCCGGCGACAGCGACCTCGCCGCCGCCGGTGCCAGCCGGTGAATTGATGGAACTCTGCTGGTCGAGCGCGCCGAACGTGATCCTCGGAACGTCAGGCGATGACAACCTCATGGGGACCAGCGGCGATGACATCATCTGCGGTTTGGCCGGCGACGATTCGCTCGATGGCCGAGGCGGAAACGACATCCTCCTCGGTGGCGCGGGAAACGATGACCTCGACGGCGGCTCCGGGGACGATCATCTACTCGGTGGATTCGGTGACGACGACCTCCGCGATTCGGCCGGTGACGACACGCATGACGCAGGCGAGGGTGACGATCGCATCCATGACTCCAAGGGCGACGACCACATCCTCGGCGGGGCGGGCGACGACGACGTGCATGACGCGGGCGGCAACGACCGGATCGAAACGGGCGCCGGCGACGACACCGTGCACGACTCCTCGGGCGACGATGTCATCGAACTCGGTGCCGGAGACGACGCGCTGAAAGACGTCAGCGGTGACGATCGCATCCTGGCCGGTGCGGGCAACGACGACGTCGATGCGGGCAACGGCGACGACTTCGTGCTGGCCGAGGAGGGCAACGACTCCGTCGACGCAGGCAATGGCACCGACTACGTCAACGGCGGGCCCGGTGACGATGTGATCAGTGGTGCCAATGGCGACGACGAACTCGATGGCGACGGCGGCGACGACACCGTGGACGGCGGCAACGGTGTCGATGTCTGCCGCGCCGAGTTGACCAGGAAATGCGAGTCCGACGAACTCGGTCCGCGGGCGATCGACGAACTGCCGTATCCGGACGAGCCGTCGCCGATCAGCTTCGGCATCGACGCCGGGACCGTCGAAGGGGTCCAATTGACCGTGCAGACCAACGGCGGCCTCTACCCGTGGGACATCGACATCGTGCGCGCCTCGACGACGCGTCGGATGGACGCTGTCATCGTCAGCGAGCTCGTCGATCTCAGCATCGATCCCGACGCGCCGCCGTTCCAGTCCGCCGAACTCACCATGACCTACGACCCGGCGCTCGTCGACGAGGTCGACGAGACCGCGCTCCGGATCTGGACCGTCGACGAGGACGCCCAACTGTGGGTCCCCGCTGAAGGCCCGCAGACCGTCGACACCGAGGCGAACACCATCACGGCGACGCTCGAGCACTTCTCTGTCTATGGCGTGCTGGAGATGGATCTCGATCAGCCCGAGCTGTGGCGTCGCGTCCTCGGAGACACACCGGTGCAGTGCGTCTCGACCGACACCGATCTGGGCGTCGACGTCGCCTTCATCGTCGACACGTCCGGCTCGATGAGATGGAACGACCCGCAGGACCTTCGCGTCACCGCCGCGAAAACGTTCGTGGCGAACATGGGCGATCAGGACCGCGTGGCAGTCGTGTCGTTCTCATCGAGCGCGACCCGCCAGATCGACCTGACCACCCTGTCCGATGCGACGGCGCGGCAGGCGGTCAACATCGCGCTCGACCGAACCGGTCGGGACTCGGGGGGCACCAACATCTCGGCCGGCATCCGGCTCGCGACCTCGCTGTTGTCGACGGGCGAGACGGGCCGGCCACGAGTCGCGCTGCTGCTCACCGACGGCTCGGGAACGTACTTCCCGAGTGATGCGATCGCAGCCGCCCAAGCCGGCATCACGATCTACGCCGTCGGTCTGGGCGCGGGCGCCAACCAGAGCATCCTCAACGACATCGCCACACGAACCGGCGGCGCGTACATCCAGCTGAACGAAGCCGATGAACTCGTGCCGCTGTACGACGAACTCAGCGGAGTGATCTTCGACGACGGCACCGACAGCGACGGCGACGGCCTCACCGACTGCGTCGAAACGAACGGTGCGCTCACGCCGCGGATCGTCACCGGCGTATGGGTCCCCGGAACGGGGACGGCCGTGCCGAGGGTCGACGTCGACTCGGCGTACGTGACGCTGAACCCGAACGATCCCGACACCGACGGCGACCTGGTCGACGACGGCACCGAACTTGTGGAGGCCGATCTGCGGACGATTCCCGCGGTCGCCGCGACCTACGAATTCCTCATCGCTGCGGGGATCACCCGGTACTGGCGCGAGGTTTCCGACCCGCTCAACCCGCTCGACCCCTCCGACGACATCCCGGGCGACGGCAGCGAGTTCCGCAAGGGCCTCCTCGACGTCGACAACCTCGGACTCGCCGATTCGACGCTGTTCCAACCGGACGCGTATTCCGATCGTCCGATCATCGCATCGCGGTACCTCGCCGACCGAACCCCGACCGGAGTACGCGTCGACATCCAGAGCTACAGCAACCAGCCGGTCGTCTACGACGGCGACGAGAACTGTGTCGAACGCTGCGAGGAGGTCGCGGACCTGGCCGACGCCCGCAAGGGCGGCGGCCTGTTCGGTTGTTCGGTGTTCGGCAACGATCTCTCGTGCGAGATCCAGGAGATCGTGCGCGAGGCGCGGGAGGACCAGGCCATCTTCGAAGGCGACGACGACATCTCGTCCTACTTCCTCCAGGAACAGACCGCGCTGAGGTGCGCACTGCGCACGCGCGACCTCGACGGCTGCGTGGACGCCGCGTTCGACATCCTGTACTTCGGGATCGAACCGGACGAGATCCTGACGATCGTCGACAATCTGACGCGAGACGATGCTCGTCTGATGCGGACGCGGTATCTGCTGGAAATGGTCGGTCGGCTCAGCGCCGCCGAGACCGTGATCGAGCCGGGCGACATTGCCGACTTCCGCACGTTCCAGGAGGCGATGCGCGAGCTGTATCGAAACTGGGATTACCTCGACGGGTTGATCGGCCCGGCCGACGGCGTGATTTCGACGAGTGAGCTCTTCTACACGATCCCGGACACGCGCAGCGGCGATCTCTCCGATGGGCTCCTCGCATCGTTGCTGTTCATCCAAGAGTCCGATCCGTTCAACAACCTGCTCTCACGGTGGAATGCGCAGGTTGATCGCTCGGCGGCCGACTTCCAGGAGCTCACGATCGAAGTTCCCCGTGACGCCGTGATTCGCACGGAGGGATTCGTCGGCGATTCAGCCCTGGCGATCGATCTCGTCGGTTCATTCCCGCTCGTGTCGAGTGGCGAGAACGGACTTCCGCTCCAGCGGTTCGAGCCTGGCTTCGACTACACCCCTGCGCTCCGGCGCCTCGCCAACCAAGCACTGGCGGCGGTCGATCCGGGCGATCGGGCGCTCCATCACCGCATCGTGGCGCGACTTCCCGAGACCCCGGCCGCCTACCGCAACGATCTGTACACGGCGATGTACATCGAGTACGGCCAAGCCGTGCGGCGTTGGCTCGGTGACGAGGCGGGTGTCAATTGGGGCCTGGTCGCGCCGTGGGCCTCCGTGGGCGTCAACGGACCGATCCGCGGCGAGTTCCCGGTCATCTTCGCGTCGGCCCAACAGGCGGCAGCCGATGGCAACCAGTGGATCTTCAACGATGTTGGCGCCCGCTACGCGGCGTTCGTCGACCTCATCGAAGCGGATCGCACGCCCAGCACATCTGCGTGGGAATCGTTCTTCCGCGGGTTCGCCGATGGAGACGCGACGATCCGCGACGGATTCGTCTGCCTGGCTGCGGCGTTCTATGAAGACGATCCGGCGAGGGCACAACGTCTGTTGTTCCGGTCGAATGGACTGCTCGCCACGCACGAGCAGTCCGGCGTCCAGCCGTACCTCGAGAAGTTCGACCTCGTGCCGGGCCTGAACATCGAGAACTGGTTCATCGATCTCGAGATGGGCGTCGGCCGGAACCTCGATGTCGACCTCGATCTCGACGACGACATCGGTGTCGTCCTGGACGGGCCCCGACCCGACCCGAACAACCTGATCTGGGACGACAACATCCTCGACCTCGACCCGACGGGTCTCGACATCGGCGACATCTGCTCGGCGCCGGGATTCGACGTGTCGCTGGGTACGCAGGGGATCCCGGGGACGGTCGATCTCGACGTCATCGGTGGCGTGGGCGAGCCGACGCCACCGTCGTGGACCGCATGGCGTGCAGGAGCTGACACCGGACCCGAGCTGTACTCGGGGACTGGCGCCGGCACGTGGTGGGACTGGGAAGAGCGGATGTGGTATCTCGTCAACCTGTTTCGCGTAATCCACGACGACAACCTGGTCCGCGCCGCTCCGGCGGGCCGTTCGCTGTTGTCCGACCGATTCACGTCGGTGTACGAACCGGGCGTCCTCGATCGGCTCCGCGCCGATGTCTCGTAACCAGGCACTTGCGGCAGCCGGGGCTGCCCTGCTGGCAGTCGTCGCAGTGGTGTGGTGGGCCGGACGTGGCCCGAGTGCAACTGAGCAGCGAGTCACCGAGCTCATCGAGTCGTCGTACGACCTGGCCGGATTCGGCGACGAGCCTGAACCCACGCTGCTGAACTACGGGAAAGACTCGTTCGAGACCGGGTGCGAGAACGTCGACGGGGACCGCTTCGTCGGGAACCGCGCCGCGATGCGAGTCGATCCAGATGTCGACTGGCCCGGCGGCGCTGATCGCCTCGCGGACGCGCTGGAGAGCGACGGCTGGACGGTTGCGCGCTGGTGGTGGCTCGACGCGGATGCCGCGCGGGACGAACGCATCGTCGCCGCTTCACATGATGCAGATGTTGTGGTGGTCGCGCTCAACGCCAGCTCGATCGACATCTCGGCGTCGTCGGGGCCGTGTATCGACGCGATCGAGCCGTTCGACCCCGGTGGCAGCTTCGCGCAGGTCGATTCGTTCTCAGGTTGATTCCGCGCCGCGTCCCGAGGCGGTCGTCAGGCTGTCGGCGAGGGCGAGAGCGGCGGCACCGTGCTCTCCCCTGCCGGGCGCATCACCATCGCCGTCACGACCTCTCGGGTCAACCCCACGTCGTGGACGGAGCGGACGTTGATACTGCGGATGACGACATCGGGCGCGTCCGGGGCGACGACGAGCCCGTCGCCGGTCGTGCCGGTGTGGTCGAGGAGGACGACGTCGGAGGCCAACGCCGCCTCGGTGATGACCAGGCCCTCGCCGAAAACCTCCGCGGCTTCGTCAATGGTGGCGAGGTCGACGATGCTGACGGCCACCCCGAACCTCTTGCTGCGCTGATCACCGCCCTCTGGCCCGCACATCGCGCCGCCGGGATCCAGCCCGCCGCGGCCCTGCGCATCGCCGACTGAGGCGAGCGGTGGGTCACCGATCGCGGGTCAACTCGATGAAGGTCGTCCCGGTGTCGAGCGGAATGTCGACGCCGGTGGCGGTGACGAAGGTGAATTCGTCGTACGGGGTGGCCCGCGTCCAGGTGGCCGGGATGGCCAGGCCGTCGCGGTGCACGACGGCATCACCCGAGCCGACGGTGATCGCGTTCGGTGATCGGGCGTCGACGGGCGAGGGCACGTGCGTGCTGGAGATCACGACCACGTTGTGTGCCGCGATCTGGACGCCGGACGCTGCGACGTGCGGCGCGCGGTCCTGCTGACGCAGGTACGTGGCGGTGGTCCGGTCCCACACCCACGCAACGTTGACGCCGTCCATCGGTACCGAGAACGAGGTGTCCGGCGTCGCGGTGACCGCCAGGGGCACGACCCACGCAGCATCGGTCCTCCAGAGCGGCCGGGCGGGACCGGCGGCCTCGTCGGCGAGCGCGACGCACGCAGGGTCGAGGAGCAGGTTGTGCGGCCCCGGCCGTGCCGGGTCGCGGGAGTAGCAGGGGCGCCGCTGCGCCGAGAAGTCGACGAGCACGCCGGATGTCGCCGCGGACTCGACCCACGCCGTGACCCCGGGGTTCGCTCCGGAGTAGCCGAAGATCGGACGATTCATCGCCGCCAGCAGGTCGAGGTCGGCGGTGCGTGCCGACCGAATCGGTCCGAGCTGCGGAGGAAGCTCCGTGTGGAACAGCGCGATGAATCGGGTGATCCCCTCGACGTTCGTCTCGATCACCGCGTCGGCCGACTCAAGGCCGAGGGGCGGTCGTGCCCGCCGGTAGTTGTCGACTTTGACGGCGAGGATCGGCCGGTTGGTGATCGCCGCCGGTGCGGGTTCGCCGGTGAGCGCCGCGACGCCGTCGAACGGGGGAAGCGTCTCGTAGATCGGCCACTGCGGAACGCCGTGCGCGTCCACGGGAAGGTCGTGTGTCGGCGGCTGCGATCCGTCGCGGGTGTCGGTCCGCCGGTTCGGGAATGCCTGGATCGCAGCCCGGCCGGCGACCCCGTTGATGTCGACGATCATGTCGACGCTCGCCAACGTGTACAGGCAGATGTCGCCGTCGTCGTCGGCCTGCACGACCAGCCGATTCGACCAGACGGGCGCGATCAGCCCGTCGTAGTTGAGGTCGGACCGGTCGACCTTCCCGGCCGCATTCACGGGTAGACCGTCGTCGCACCCGAATGCGGTCACGAACCCCGGTTCCGTCGCTCGATCGACCGCGAGGTTCCCGAACACCGTCTTGCCGCGCGCGGCCTCCGGCACCGACACTCGCAACACGCCGCCCCGCCGGATGGGCGTTTCGCCCCATCGAGTGTCGGTGCGGCGGTTGGCGAACGACGTGATGCCGGTGTCGAACGCACCGTTGATGTCGACGATCATCTCGACGGATGCCCAGGTGTAGAAGCAGACATCGCCGTCCGCGTCGGCCTGCACGACCAGCCGATTCGACCACGTCCCGGAGACACCGCCGTCATAGTTCAGATCGGCCCGGCGGACCTCTCCGTCGGTGTGGAAGGGCAGGCCACGATCACATCCGTACGCGGTGACGAACCCCGGTTCGGTCGCACGGTCCACGGCCAGGTTGCCGATCACCGTCTTGCCGCCCACCGCCTCCGGCACCGAGACCCGCAACACGCCGCCGTGCACGACCGGGCCGCCGCCCCATCGAGTGTCGGTGCGCCGGTTCGAGAACGACGTGATGCCGGTGTCGAACGACACGGCGCTGACATCGACGATCAACTCGGCCTGTGCGAACGTGTAGAAGCAGACCTCACCGTCGTCGTCCGCCTCGACGATCAACCGGTTCGACCACACCGGCGACAGCCGTCCGTCGTAGTTGAGGTCCGCTCTCCCGACCTTGCCGTCCGGGCTGAACGGCAGGCCGTCGTCGCAGCCGTACGCGGTGACGAATCCTGGTTCAGTCACACCGTCGACTGCGACATTGCCGATCACCGTCTTGCCACCGATCGCGCCGGGGACCGAGACCCGCAACACCGTGCCAGGGGCGATCGGGCTCGCTGCCGCGCGCGGCGGCTCGGTCACCGTCAGCCCGGTCGCGCCGAGCACCATGGCGAGTGCGGCGATCCCTGCAAGCCGGAGGCCCGGCCGCCGACTCAACGGCGCGTTCACCGCGCAGACGGTACTTCCGGTGCGACGAGCGTGCAGCGCGGGTCTGCGTATCGCCTGACGTCCTCGGTTGCGTGGGTGAGGATCGATCAGCGTGGTCGGGGTGGGGAGATTCGAACTCCCGGCCTCCTGCTCCCAAAGCAGGCGCGCTAACCAAGCTGCGCTACACCCCGTTGGTGCGGTGCGAGCCTACTGATGATCAGAGGGCGAACGGTGTGCCCGTGGACGCCGGCGGGGCGGGCCACGCCCGGGGTGCAACGGCCAGACCGGCGGCGGCGAACGCGTCCGCGAGCTGCCGTGGGTGGAGGTCGCGGCGGCGGTCAATGGAGTCGATGTTGGTGATCACCGCGACGACGTCGAGGTAGGCGCGGCGGAACACCGCGTCGTGGCCGCGCGCCACGCCGGCGAGCACGTGGGCGAGTTCGTGCGCGGCGGTAGCGACGGTCCACTGCGGCGAGGCCAGCCGGATGCGGACGTCGGGCGAGCCGGCCCGCCCGTCGCCGGCACACCGCGTGGTGGACGACCCGGCGTCGGCACGGGCCCGCTCGACGCGCACCTCACCGGCCGGCCACCACGATCCGTCGACGACCCTGGCGATGCGTGCCGCGACGATGTCGAACGGGATGCGTTCTTCCAGATCGGTGCCGTCGAACGCCGCGAGCTCGGCGGCGCCGACGGCGGTGCGGTCGGCGTCACGCGTCGGCGCGTCAGCCACTGC
>JABDKP010000020.1 GCA_013002175.1 Ilumatobacter sp. | reverse complement strand
CCCGGTCGGCGCGCCGTTCCCTCTTTCGGTCGGCGCACGGCCGAACTTGATGACGACGTTGTCGAAACCGCGAGTTTCTTGCGAGCGAGCCGCGCGTCAGTCGAGGAACTCGGGTTCGCGGGCGACGAGCTCGTCCCAGAACGGCTGGAACTGGAACCATCCGGCGATGTCGTTGCCCTGCGCCTCGTACCCGTCCTGGCAGTAGTGCTCGGGAATCTCGATCGGGTCGCCGGCGGCCTCGGCGAGGAGCTGGCTCTGGCAGGCCCGCTCGAGCGCGATGAACCACCACACGGCGGCGTCGACCGAGCCGCCCGTCGTGATCAGCCCGTGGTTCTGGTGGATCAGCGCCTTCTTGTCGCCGAGTGCCTCGGCCATCTTGCGGCCGACCTCGGTGTCGAGCACCACCGCGCCGCTGCCGTCGCTGCACAACGCGACGTCGTTGTAGAACATCGTCGAATCCTGCGTGATCATCTTCAGCGGCTTGCCGAGCGTCGAGAACGTCTTGCCGTACATCGAATGCGAGTGCGCCGCCGCGACCACGTCCGGCCGCGCCTGGTGGATCTGGCCGTGGATCGCGAACGCTGCGGCGTTGAGCGGGCCGTCGCCCTCCACGACCTCGCCCTCGTGGTCGACGCAGATCAGATCGCTGACCGTCATCAGCTTGAAGTTCTTGCCGAACGGGTTGACCCAGAAGCGATCGGGGAACTCGGGATCGCGCACGGTGACGTGGCCGGGCACGCCCTCGGCCAGGTGCAGCCGGCCCATCGTGCGCAGGCCGCAGGCGAGTCGCTGCTTGCGGTGCAGCCGTTCGGCCGCCAGATCCGCGGCCGGAGCAGCCTGCTGCGTGAGGTCGGAGAGTGTTTCGTCGATCGTGTCGGCCATGATCAGAGTGTACTGGTGGGGCTGATCGCGCTGCAGGCCCGGAGCGCCCCGACGTCAAGCCGGGTCGGTGCGCACGACGCGCTCGACGCGCTCGATCTCATCGCGCTCCTGGATCGCGACCCCGACGAGCACGAGCGCGATGCCGATGATGTCGATCTGGGACGGCCGTTGATCCAGCGCAATCCACCCGATCGCAGACGCGGTGACCGGGAGCAACGCGAGCAGCAGCGAGAAGCGCCGGATCGGGATTCGCCGCAGTGTGAACTGGTCGATCCCGTAACCGACCGCGTTCGAGAACACGCCGACGAGCAGGCACAGGGCGAGCAGGGTCGGCGACACCCACACCGGCCCGCTCCACGGGGCGCCGATCGGTGTGGTGACGATCGCGCCGATCGCCAAGCCGAGTCCGAGGCCGGCCACGCCTCGATCGACGTGCGCGACACGAGCGCCGAAGACGATGTACGCGGCCCACAGCGCCGACGCGAGCAGGATGAAGCCGACCCCGGCCGCATTGTCGTCCAGCTCGACGCCACCGAGCACGGTGACGCCGATGACGGCGAATGCGAGCGCCGTGCCGTTGCGCAATGAGCGCGTCGTCGCCGCGGCCACGGCGATCGGACCGATGAACTCGATCGTCACGCTCTTGCCGAGGTCGATCCGCTCGATGGCGAGGTAGAAGCAGATGTTCATCAGTGCCGTCGTCACCCCGAACAGCGCCACCCCGGTGAGCTGTCGGCGGGTCCAACCCGACGACCACCCGCGGGACACGACGAGCAGCGCGATCGCGGCGCCGATCACGCGGAACCAGGCGACCGTCTGCGGCTCGACGCCTCCCTCGCCCCAGTCGAACAGGACGACGGCGATCGCTGCGCCCACGTACTGCGCGACCGCGGACAGCACGAACAGCGCCTCCGGCTGGGCCGTGCTCAACCACCGTGACACAGGGCCCGGCGCGGGGTCGGCGCGGCGATTCAGCGGAACGACTCGCTGATCGGCATACGCGGATTGTACGCGGTCGAAAACCTGCTCCACGGTGCGGCGCTGCTTGCTACCGTCGGCACAGGGAGTGAGGCAGACATGACCAACCGAGTGTGCGGAGCGGTGCTCGTCGCAGGCGCGCTCATCGCCGCCGGATGCGGCGGGAACGGCGACGGGGCGCGGGTCGCCGAGTCCGTGGCGCCGGCCACCGAGGCACCCCCGACGCAGCCGGTCGTCACCGACACCACCGACACCACCGAGGCGCCCGACGTCACCGTCCCGATCACGATCGAGCCGCCCGTCACCCAAGCCGGCGCCCGTCCGGAGGCGGACTGGACGCTGCTCGTCTACGTCATGGGCGACAACGATCTCGAGCCGTTCGCCGTGCAGGACATGGTGGAGATGAGCGCGGCCGGCGGGTCGGACCGCGTGAACGTCGTCGTGCTCGCCGACCGGCATCCCGACTACGAACTCGACGGCGACCCCTTCGGCGACTTCGTCGACACGAAGCTGTTCGTTGCCCGGGCGGGTGAGCTCGCCGAACTCGGCGAGGTCGGCGAGCTCAACGTTGGTTCGCCGGACACGCTCGCGGAGTTCATCGAGGTCGGTTTCACGCAGTTCCCGGCGCAGCATCACGGCGTCGTGCTGTGGAACCACGGCGCCGGGTGGCCGGGCATGGGGCCCGACGAAACCGATGGCAACGACATCCTCGATCTCGCGGACATCGATGCCGCATTCACCGCGGGGCTCGCCGCGGCGGGCGTCGGCAACGTCGACCTCGTCGGGTTCGATGCATGCCTGATGGCGTCCTACGAGGTGGCGACGACGATGGCGGAGCACGCCGACTACATGCTCGCCTCGGAGGAGCTCGAGCCGGGACATGGCTGGAACTACGCCGTCCTGGACGCGCTTGCGGCCGACCCGACGATGACACCGGTCGACGTCGGCAACGAGATCATCGCGGGATTCGCGGAGCAGGCGCGTGCGGAGGGCACCGACGAGGACATCACGCTGTCGCTCGTCGACCTCACGGCGATGGACGGGCTCGAAGCGGCGCTCGGCGAGCTGGCCGAACCGTTGATCGCCGACCCGGCCGCGGCGGCGCCCGCTCTCGCGAGGGCCCAGGCACACGCATTGAAGTTCGGGGCCAACCCCGACCCGTCGATCGATTCGTTCCACGTCGACCTCGGCCAGGTGGCGGCCTCCCTGGGGGCGTCCGATCCCGCCCTCGCTGCGCCGGCGGCGGCCGTGCAGCAGTCGCTCGATGCGCTCGTCGTGACGACCACCGCCGGTGTCGCGACCGGGGGCGCGACCGGGTTGAGCGTCTACTTCCCGCCGTACGAGGACGTGTTCCGACAGGGCTACCTGTTCCTCGACGACATCCCGGTCTGGCCTGACCTGCTCCAGAGCTTCTTCACCGCCGGCGAGGCGATCCCGCGGGACGCGCAGGCGTCGTTCGTCAACCAGGACGGGCAGGGCGAGTACTTCTTCGACGAGGACGGTCTGAACCTGTTCGGGACGTTCGACCTTGCCTCGCAGGGCAACCTCGTCGAGGCGGAGATCTTCTACGGCGTGCTGGACGAGAGCGACGACTCGATCATCTTCATCGGCGAGGAGCCGGCCGAGGTGACCACCGACGGCTCTGGGATCGCGGGTGCGATCTACGACCTGACGGTGCTGACGATCGGTGACGGCATCGACACCGACTTCGCGTACCTCGACCTGACGTTCGACGAGGACGCCGGTGTCGCCACGCTCGACGTGCCGCTGTGGTACGTCGCGCCGGACGACCTCGAGTCCGACGAGCCACCGCAGGACGTCGTGCTGAGCCTGGTGGTCGATGCCGAGTTCAGCATCCTCAGCGAGGTGTACTACGCGGTCGACGCCGAAGGCACTGCGGGCCAGTTGAACGCCGACCCCGACGGTCTGATCTTCCCGGTGCTGTTGAATCAGTACCCGGACGGCAGTGCGGAGTGGATCAGGCTCAGCGAACAGGGGCTGTTCGCGCGGCTGGCGGACCTCGAGTACAACTTCGAACCGCTCGATCCGGGGACGACGATCTATGCCGAACTCGTGCTCCGCGATTATGGCGGCAACACGTCTTCGGTCTCGATGCTCGACGTGGTGCCTGGCTGAGCGCGTGCACCGCATCGTCCAGCCCTCGTCGATCGCCCCGCCGGCGGCGAACTACGCGCATGCCGTCCGCGTCGACGCCGCGACGTGCTGGTTGCACACATCCGGCGTCGTGCCGGTCGCGCCGGACGGGTCGACACCGGTCGACATCGGCGACCAGGCCGATCTGGTGTGGCGCAACATCGGCGCGATGCTCGACGAGGCCGAGATGGCGCCGTCCGACGTCGTGTCGGTGACCACCTACGTCGTTGCCGGTGAGGCGCTGGCGACGGTCATGGCCGCTCGCGACCGGTTCTTGGGCACGCACCGTGCGGCTTCGACGCTCGTGACGGTCGCGGCGCTCGCGCAGCCGGCGTGGCGGATGGAGATCGCGATCGTCGCCGCCCGCTAGCGCTGGGTGCCGACGGGTGGGTGCGCATACGATCGCGACCATGGCAGATCTCCCGCGCACGGACTCCGGCATCGAGATCAAGCCGCTGTACACCCACGAGGATCTCACCGACTGGGATCCGGCCGCGAAGCTCGGCGTGCCCGGCGAACCGCCGTACACCCGTGGCGTGTACTCGTCGATGTACACCGGGCGGCTCTGGACGATGCGACAGTACTCGGGCTTCGGCAACGCGGAGGCCACCAACGAGCGGTTCAAGTTCCTGCTGAACGCGGGGCAGACCGGGCTCTCGTGCGCGTTCGACCTGCCGACGCAGATGGGATACGACTCCGACCACGGTCGGGCCGAGGGCGAGGTCGGCAAGGTCGGCGTGGCGATCGACTCGATGGAGGACATGCGGCTCCTGCTCGCAGACCTCCCGCTCGACAAGGTCACGACGTCGATGACGATCAACTCGACGGCCGCGATCCTGCTGCTGATGTACGAGCTCGTCGCCGAAGAGCACGGGGTCGCCGGTGACCAGATCGGCGGCACGATTCAGAACGACCTGCTCAAGGAGTACATCGCGCGCGGCACGTACGTCTATCCACCTCGTCCGTCGATGCGCATCATCACCGACATCTTCGGGTACTGCGCCCAACACGTGCCGAACTGGAACACGATCTCGATCTCCGGCTACCACATCCGTGAGGCCGGCTCGACCGCAGTGCAGGAGATCGCGTTCACGCTCGCCAACGCCATCGCCTACGTCCAGGCGGCGGTCGACGCGGGGCTCGGCGTCGACGACTTCGCGCCGCGGCTGAGCTTCTTCTGGAACGGGCACAACAACTTCTTCGAGGAGGTCGCCAAGTTCCGCGCCGCACGGCGGATGTGGCACACGATCATGACCGAGCGGTTCGGCGCGCAGGACCCGAAGTCGAAGATGCTGCGGTTCCACACCCAGACGGGCGGGTCGACGCTGACCGCGCAGCAACCGCAGAACAATGTCGTGCGCGTCGCGCTCCAGGCGCTCGCCGCGGTGATGGGCGGGACGCAGTCGCTGCACACGAACGGGTTCGACGAGGCGCTCAGCCTGCCGACAGAGGACGCGGCACGGATGGCGCTGCGGACGCAGCAGATCATCGGCTATGAGACCGGCGTCGTCGACACGCCCGACCCGCTCGCCGGCTCGTACCTCGTCGAGTCGCTGACCGACGAGGTCGAGCAGTCGGCGTGGGAGTACATCGAGCGGATCGACGACAAGGGCGGAGCGGTCGCCGCGATCGAAGCGGGCTTCCAGATGGACGAGATCGAGACTGCGGCGTACGACTACACGAAGTCGATCGACGACGACGAGCGGGTGATCATCGGCGTCAACAAGTTCACGATGGACGACGAACCCGAGCCGGCGGTGATCCCGGTCGACCCGGCGCTCGAGCCTGGTCAGGTCGAGCGACTCGCGCGTTACAAGGCGAACCGCGACACCGCCGCCGTCGAATCGGCGCTCGCCGGGGTGAAGGCCACCGCCGAGACGAGCGACAACCTGCTCTACAGCATGAAGGACGCGCTGCGCGCCGACTGCACGCTCGGCGAGATCAGCGACGCGCTGCGCGACGTCTTCGGCACCTACACCCCCTGACGACACCAACGCGTGAGGAAACTGCGCACCTGCGGCGCACCTACCTCACGCGTTGGCCTCACGGGTGGCCCCGCGCGTCGGCAAGGTTCAGGCGACGGGGACGCCGCTCGGGTGCGGGGCGAGTTCGTCCCGCACGTCCTCGACGAGATCGATCAGCCGCTCCATCAGGGCGTCGGTCGCGCGACGTACCGCGACCGGGTCGGCGGTGTCGCCACCCGGGAACAGCGTCAGCACGTCGATCGGCGCGCCCACCCTGGTTTCGACTCGCGGTCGCATGATCACGTTGCGGATCATCGTGCTCACGAACCTGCGCCGGCCGAGCAGGCGATGCGCGCCGACCATCGCAATCGGCACGATCGGCGCGCCGGTGGCGAGCGCCAGGCGGACGGCACCGGTTCGGCCCTGTTCCGGCCACTTGTCCGGATCGCGTGTCAGGCGGCCCTCCGGGAAGATGCCGATCGCTTCGCCCGCGGCGAGCGCGTCGGCGGCGTGGGCGAGCGCGGCGTTCGCGGTCACACTGCCCCGCTCGACGCGGATGAAGCCGAGCCGACGCACGATCGATCCGATCACCGGGGCCCGGAACACTCCGGACGTGGCCAGCAGGCGCAGCGTCCGGCCGAGGCGCCTGCAGACGAGCGCCAGCAGCACGCCGTCGGCGTAGCTGGTGTGGTTCGAGACGACGATGATCGGCCCGGCGGGCAGGGCGGTGGCAACCCGCCGACGACCGCGCTGGCGCTCGACCTGGAGTCGGCTGAAGATCGTGACCATCGAGCCGAACACCGAGGCGGCAAGGGCGTAGACGATCGCACCGGTGACGCCGGGGCGTCGCCAGGGGGAACTCACGTCAGCTCGCCGGTGAGCGCTGCGAGGAGATCGTCGAAGGTCTCGAGCGCCGGGAATTCCGGGAAGTCGCTGATCACATTGGGTGGTGCGTGGAACAGGAAGCCGGCGTCGGCTTCGCTCAGCATCGTCGTGTCGTTGTAGCTGTCACCCGCGGCGACGATGCGGTAGTTCAGTCCGTGGAAGGCCCGCACGGCCTCACGCTTCTGATCCGGCTGGCGCAGCGCGTAGTCGACGATGCGGTCGTCGACGACGACCAGGCGATGGCAGAACACCGTGGGCCACCCGAGCTGGCGCATGAACGGTCGGGCGAACTGCTCGAACGTGTCGGAGAGGATGATCACCTGCGTGATCGACCGCAACTCGTCGAGGAAGGCTCTCGCGCCGTCGAGCGGTTCGAGCCCGGCGATCACGTCCTCGATGAGCGACATCGTCAAGCCGTGTTCGGCGAGCAGGTCGAGGCGGTACTTCATCAGCACGTCGTAGTCCGGCTCGTCGCGGGTCGTACGGGTGAGACCTTCGACGCCGGTGCGCTCGGCGACCGCGATCCAGACCTCGGGGACCAACACCCCTTCGAGGTCGAGCGTGACGATCGTCTGGCGGGGCTGGTCGGGCACGGCCGACATTCAATCAGCCGGTCACGCGGCTGATCGAAATGTCGGGCCGGTCCGGCGCCGGGCACGAGCCGTCCGGCCAGCCGAGGTAGATCATCGCGACGAGGCGATCGCCGGCGTCGAACCCGCACAACTCCAGGACGCGCGGCGCCGACGTCAGCGCCGGCGACGACCAGAAGCTCGCCAGCCCCAGCGCGGTCGCGCCGAGCAGCAGGTTCTGGATGCCTGCGGCGACCGCGTCACGGTTCTCGATGTCGAGCAATTCGTTCTCGTGCGGGGCGCACCCGACGACGAGCATCGTCGGCGCACGCAGGTACTTCGTGCGCGTCTTGTCGCGCTTGCCCGCGTCGCCGAAGTCGGCGGCGACCATGTCGGCGGCCATCGTCTCACCGAGCCGGGCGCGGCCGTCGCCGGTGAACTCGGCGACCCGCCCCGGCCAGGTCTTCTTGTGGTTCGGTGCCCACACCGCCAGCCGGCACAGTTGCTCGACCAGCTCCGGCGGCACCGGACGCCCGCGATCCATCAGCAGTGACGTGCGGCGAGTCCGGACGAGCGAGGCGAACTGCTCGAAGGTCGCCAACGGTTCGGTCATGGCCCCAGGATGCCGGGTCCGGCGGCCCATCACGCACCAGCCCATCCCCGCGATGACGATGATCCCGTCCCGGCGGGACGATCGTCATCGCTCGTCGGGGTCGGGGGTGCGGGCGCGGCTGGGTTGGACGCGGGGCGCCTCATTCGGCATCTTCGGATACTGCGGCGGCCAGGGCGGGTCTGGCACGCCGTCCGCCAGGTCCGCGGCGAACCGCTCGACGAGCGGTGCGATCGAGCACGGCGCGTCGTCCATCAGTTCCCACGGGTCGCCGAGGGCGGCAAGCCGATGCGGGACGGTGTCGATCGTGCACGTCTCCGGGTCGATCGTGTTCAGTTCGTGCCATCCGAACGGCGTCGACACCTGGGCGCCGACCCGCGGCCGGATGCCCCACGCGCCGAACATGTTCTTGTGCGGCGCGTTCTGGTTGAAGTCGATGAACACGCGGCGGCCGCGCTCCTCCTTCCACCAGTTGTCGGTGATCAGTTCGGAATGCCGGCGCGCCATCTCGCGCCCGAGCGCGACGACGGCGCCGCGGATCGCGAACGAGTCCCACCCCGGCTCGACGCGCACGTAGATGTGGATGCCCTTGCTGCCGGTGGTCTTCGGGAAGCCGAGCATGCCGAGCTCAGCGAGGTGGTCGCGGACGTGGCCCGCCGCCTCGCGCACCTCGTCGAAGGTGACGCCGGGGGAGGGGTCGAGGTCGATCCGCATCTCGTCGGCTTCTTCCGGGTGCGACGCCCGGTACTGCCAGACATGGAGCCCGAGCACACCCTGGTTGGCGGCCCACAGCACGTGCGCCAGATCGGCGATCACGAGCGCCCGCGACGGTGTGCCGTTGATCGTCTGGACCGTGGTCGTGTGCAACCAGCCGGGCGCCGAGTCCGGGATCCGCTTCTGGTAGAAGGACGTGCCCCGGACGCCGTTCGGGTACCGCTCGAGCAGCACCGGCCGGTCGTCGAGCGTGCGCATGAGCGCGTCGCCGACGGCGACGTAGTACCGGGCGACGTCGAGCTTCGTGCGCTCCTGCTGCTGCGCGCCGACCGATGGAAACATCACCTTGTGCGGGTTGGTGATCGCGACGGTGCGCGCTCCGGCGTCGATCTCGACCGGTTCGCCGAACTCGGCGGGCTTCGCCATGCGGCGATGTTACGACGAATGGGTCGGGATCAGCCGGAGTCGTCGTCGTGCAGCGAGCCGGGCCGGTTGGCGGCCATCCACTCGACGGCGAAGTCGATCACGCCGCCATGGGTGAGGCCGAGCACCCGGAGATCGGCCCGACGCCCGGCATCGCGGCTCGTGCCGGTCGACCAAGCGGGCGGCGGTGACGCAACGTGGTGGGGTTCCCGCGGAGCGAGCGGCGATCACGACGTGGATGCGCGACCGTCCCAACGGGTCTGGACTCTGCCTCGGCAACGGGCTAATCTCGACGGGAGATCACCGCGTGACGGAGCAGTCTGGGAGGGACGATGCGCCGAGGAGAGAGCGACAGGACTTCCGCTTTGCGGGGCTGCGCCGTCGTCTGTCGCGGTGACACCAGGGAGATGAGAGGTCCGCCATGAGTTCACCCCGCCACCCCGTCGCGCACGCAGCCGGAGTCGTCCGATCGTCGACCGTCCGGTGGGTTGCCGCCGTGTCCGGCGCCGTGCTCGTCGGGTCATTGCTGGTGTCATCGCCCGCGCCCGCAGCGATTCCCGACGGCACGACCGGCGAGGTCTTCACGGACGTCGCCGTGCTCGGCACGAACAGCGTCCATCTCCACCAAGGCACCGCGGTGAACGGTGCGGTGATCGCCAACGACCCGACACCGGTGGTCGAGCCACTCGAACCGCAGCCGGAGACGCTCGTTCCCGGGTTCAAGGTGGCGCTCGATCGCACGGCGGTCGTGACCGGCAACGTCGCCGGTGACACGGTGCTGCTGAACCGGGCCAGCGTCGTCACCGGTCAGGTCGCGTACAACGTGCTCAGCGACAAGGGTGCCGTCGTCGGCTCGTTCGAGGGTCCGCCCCTCGCATTGCCGGTGTTCCCGACGCTCCCGCCGTTCGAGGAGGCGTCGGTGCGACCTGATGCGGATGACGTCGCGGTCGGCGTCAACGCCACGGAGTTCTTGGCGCCGGGCGAGCACGGCGCGGTCACGATCGCGAAGGGTGGGACGCTGATCCTGACGGGCGGCGAGTACCACATCCGGTCGCTCGTCGCAGGCCGGGATGCCTCGATCGAGTTCGAGGGTGCGACCGACCTCAAGGTGGCCGAGCGCTTCGAGATGGGCCAGAACGGTCAGGTCGGACCCGCTTCCGGCGCGTCGATCGACGCGTCCGACATCGTCGTCTACGTCGGTGCCGGCAACGGCGGCGACGGCGGCCCGGGTGGGATCCCCGCCTCGGCCCACATCGGCAAAGCAGGCGACATCTCCGCGAACCTCTACGTCGCCCGGGGCACGGCGCAGCTGGACCGCGACACGTCGCTGAACGGCAGCGTCATCGCGCGCGACGTCGTCCTCAACCGCAACGTCGCGGTCACGGAGCAGTCCGCGTACGGCAACAACGCGCCGATCGCGGTTCCGCAGGTCGTCGCTGACGACACCGAGGTCCGGGTCGGCAACGAGCCGGTGCCCGTGCCGATCACGCTCGAAGCGAACGACCCCGACGGCGACGCGCTGACGTTCACGCTCGTGTCCCTGCCGGGCAACGGCACGCTCGCCGAGGGTGGGACGGCGATCGCCGGGCCGGCCCCGGTGACGCTCGGCGGCAACGCATTGGAGTACACCCCCACCGGCACGATCGACGAGAACTTCGCGGACTCGTTCACGTTCGAAGCCGACGACGGCGACCTGACGTCGAACGTCGCGACCGTGGAGGTCCGCGGCCCCGAGGACGACGCCAACCCGCCCGGCGTCGTCGGCATCGACGCGAAGGACGACACGATCGAGACGACCGAAGCGGTCGAGATCGTGCTCAACGCGGCCGCGGCCGACCCGATCGGCGATCTGACGTTCGCCATCGTGACGCCGCCGAACGCGACCGACGGCACGCTCGGCGCGGTCGCCGACGTTCCCGATTCGCCGGCCCGTTCGGCGACGGTGACGTTCACGCCCACCGGCGGCTTCGCCGGTGACACCTCGTTCGTGTTCGAGGCGTGCGAGGTCGCGGCGCCGACGAACTGCGACGAGGCGACAGTCGGCATCAACGTCAACGCCCTGACGCCGCCTGCGCCACCGCCGATCACCAACGTCGGCGCGCAGCTGACCGAGGGCGGCGAGGTCGAGATCGACCTCCAGCTCGGCAACGGGCAGGTCGGCCCGCAACCGCCACCCGGCGGCGAGGAGGGCCGCCAGAGCTTCGCCGGTCCGGCTCTGCGGCAGGCGCTGCCGATGAACACGACCGTCGACGACGAGGCGGCGTTCCTCGCGCTGCTCAGCAGCTCGACGACGTTCGACTTCGAAGTTGCCAGTGGTTTCCCGGATTCGGCCGCGACGCTGATCGAGTGCATCCCAAGCGGCGCGACGGGTTCGCCCTGTCCGACGGGAGACGTCTATTTCGACGCCTTCATCGCCGACCGTCCGGCGGCGCCATCGCCGGTGCAGGGGATGCGCGGCACGAACCTGCCTGCGCCTGCGGATGGCCCGGCCGGGATCCACTTCGACGCGCTGACGGCCGCGCCGAACGCGTTCGGCTTCTTCGCTGATGTCGGCGCCAACGCACCGTCGGACACGATCAATGTCACGATCAACTACACCGATGAGTCGAGCGAGGTCGTCAGCGTCGACGTCTCGGACTCGTCGACCTCGTCGGGCGGCCAGATCTACTTCGGGTTCGTCAACGACAGCACCTCGATCTACTCGATCGAGTTGCAGGGCAAGGACGCGGCCGGCGACGACTCCGAGTTCTTCATCGACGACCTCACCATCGGAACCGGCACCGAGCCTGCACAGACGACGCTCGACTCGACGATCGCGTGGAACGTCGCCGACACCGACTTCGACGGAGACGGCGATGCCAGCAACGCCGACGGCGGCGGATTTCCCGGCGCGCCGGGGCTGATCTCGGCGTCGAACAACACGACGGGCGGGCCGGGCTCGCAGGGCAACGCTCGAGTTCACATCGAGTACGACATCGCGAACCTGTCCGGTGTCGTCGACGCGGCTGAGGTCACGGTGCACACGTCACCCGGCACGTCGGGCCTCGACACGCTGCCGACGTTCTTCTACGCGGCGACCGGCGACGGTGACGGCGTGCTGACGAACTCGGACTTCGAGACCGTGGCGACCCAGGTGAGCGCGGTGCTGCCGAACGAGACCGGCATCGAGTCGTTCACGTTCGACGTCACCGAGGAGTTGCAGGCGGCGATCGACGCCGGCTTCGACTGGTTCGTGATCCAGGGCAGAGTCGTCGAGTCACCGCTGTCGACGAACCCGGGCGGCGAGCGGGGGATGCAGATCAAGTCGCAGTGCGCGACGTGCGGCGGCGGTCCGAACCCGCCGGATCTCTCGGTGCGTTTTGCCTCGACAGCGCAACCGGATCTCGTCGTCGACAGCCTGACGCACGATCCGGCGAGCCCGACGACCGAGGACAACATCGAGTTCACGGCCGTGGTCAAGAACGTCGGGTCGGCGGCGGCGGACGAATCGACGCTGTCGTTCAAGATCGGCGGCGAGAGCCCGTCCGCTCCGGAGGCGCTGTTCGCGGTGCCCGCGTTGGCGCCGGGCGAGACGTTCGAGGTCGTGCGGACGACGTCGCTGATTGCCCAGAACTACGTGAACACCGCCGTGGCCGACTTCGCGGAGGACGTCGCCGAGTCGAACGAGGCGAACAACACGGCGACCGACACGTACACGGTCACCGCGGCGGTCGAGACGAAGCCGGTGCTCGGAACGTTCAAGATCACCGCACTGCCGGCGATCGGCACGCTGTACACCTCGCAGGGCACCCCGATCTCGTCGGTGCCGACGACGCTGCCGGACACGATGGTCACGTACGTCGCCGGGCCGGGCGCGCTCGTCGGGATGGTCGACCAGTTCGAGTTCTCGGCGACGAACTCCGGTGGTTTGACGACGAACGCGTACGGCTACGTCGCGGTGGTCGCCGATCTGGTCATCTTCGACTCGTGCTTGCTCGTCGGTCGCCCACCGGGCTGTACGCCGTGAGGCGATCGACGTACTGAGGATCCGGTGAGCGGCCCCGGCCCGTCGTCGGGCTGCGGGTCGGCGGCCGGCCCGCAGGACCGGGGGTACCGTGGCGGGCGTCGGCGGCTGTTCGAGCGGATGACGGTCCACGATCGCCGGAGCACGAACCGGTTCCTGCGTCTGCCGGTGTTCCACGGCACTGGTCTGGCGCTGATCTACACGGTGACGTTCGACGGTGTCGCCCAGCTGTGGTTCGACTCGTATGAGGCCCTGAATGCCGGCGGAGCGACCGAGCGCGAGGCGCGCAGCGAACTGCACGACGACGAGCGGCAGTTCATCGACTTGCCGCGGTCGCCACTGTTCGTCGGCGTCGAGCACGAGGTCGGCGCGCAGACCGGCCGGTATCGGCGTCGCCGGCGGCGCGGGCCGTAGCGGCACTCAGCTCGGCGGCGGCGGCGGGTCCTGTGCGGG
>JABDKP010000185.1 GCA_013002175.1 Ilumatobacter sp. | reverse complement strand
CGCCTCCGCCGGGTCCATCGTGGCGATGTCGTGCAGCGGGAACGACGAGTACTCCCCGCCCGGCGAGGTGCAGCTCAACACGAGCCGGTCGATCAGGTGGGGATGACGAACGGCGAGGTTCAGTGCGACCATGCCACCGAAACTCGTACCGAGCACGTGGCACCGGTCCCACCCGACGGCGGCGAACAGTGCGGCGGCGTCGTCGGCGTAGTCCGCCATCGTGTAGTCGCTCTCGGGCTTCGCCGAACGCCCGAGCCCGCGCTGGTCGTACGACAACACCTCGAAGTGCTTGTTCAACGGTGAGCGATCGGGGTAGGTGCGCCGCAGGTCGCTGCCGCTGCCGCTGATGTTCAGCAGGCGCGGACCCGCCCCGTGGATCTCGTAATAGAACTCGAGCCCGTCGAGCGCCACGAACGGCATCGGCCCATCCAACCAGACCGCCGGCCGTCACCTCCGGTTCGGCTGGGGCATACGGTGGGCCGATGGCCGCGCATCATCCGGAACTCGGGTTCTACACGCTCGCCGGCGCCCCCGAGTCGCCCCGCGAGATGATCGGCGAACTCGCCGAAGCCGAACGACTCGGCATCGGCGCGGCGTTCATCTCCGAACGGTTCAACATCAAGGAGGCGGCCACGCTGTCCGGGGCGGCCGGTGCGGTGACCGAGCGGATCAAGATCGTCACGGCCGCCACCAACCACAACACACGTCACCCGATCGTCACCGCTTCGTACGCCACCACGATGCACCGGCTCACCGGCGGCCGCTTCTCGCTCGGCATCGGCCGCGGCATCGCGCCGATGTTCAAGGCGTACGGGATCGCACCGATCACCACTGCGCAGATGGAGGACTTCGCGGGCGTGATGCGACGGCTGTGGAAGGGCGAGACGATCATCGGCCACGACGGCCCGATCGGGTCGTATCCCGTTCTGCGGCTCGACCCGAGCTTCGACGAGGACATCGAGCTGTCGCTCGTGGCGTTCGGACCGAACTCGCTCGCCCTCGGCGGTCGGGCCTTCGACCACGTGATCCTCCACACGTTCTTCACCGACGAGACGCTGCAGCGGTGCGTGCACACGGTGAAGCAGGCTGCGGAGCGGGCGGGGCGCGACCCCGGTGAGGTGACGGTGTGGTCGTGCTACGCCACCGTCGGCGACCACATCCCGAAGCCCGCCATGTTGCGCAAGACCGTCGGACGCCTGGCGACGTACCTCCAGGCGTACGGCGACCTGCTCGTCGAGACCAATCGGTGGGACCCGGCCGTGCTGGCCGCGTTCCGCGCCGACGAGATGGTCGCGGCGATGCCCGGCGCGATCGACGCAGTCGCCACCCCGCCGCAGCTCGAGCACATCGCCACGCTGCTGCCGCGGGAGTGGTTGGCGCCGATGGCAACCGGGTCGGCGGCGGACTGCGCGATGAGCGTGCGACGTCAACTCGACCTCGGCGCCGACGCCGTGATCATGCACGGCGCAACCCCGGACGAGCTCGCTCCGATCGTCGCCGCATACCCCACCCGTCCCTGAATTCTGGCGCTCTCGCTGCGCTCAGTGAGCCGAGGGCGACAGATTTCCGGGAGGGTCGGGGTCGTGGGAGACTGAGCCGATGACGACGCTCGTACTCACGGTGATCGGCCACGACCGGGCCGGCCTCGTCGACGCGCTCGCCGGGCCGATCGCCGAACACGGCGGCAGCTGGGATCACAGCCACCTGGCGCGCCTCGCCGGGCAGTTCGCCGGCATCGTCGTCGTCACCGTGCCCGAGTCGACCGTCGACGCGCTCACGTCCAGCTTCGAGACGTTCAAGGCGCAGGGGCTGCTCGACGTCCGCGTCGCCATCGCTTCGACCGACGACGACGCGCTCTCCGATGATGCGGCTCTGGTCGAACTGCAGCTCGTCGGCCAGGATCGGCCCGGCATCGTGCGTGAGATCGCCGGCGCACTTGCGGCGCGAGGTGTCAGCATCGAGGAACTCGAGACCGCGCGGAGTTCGGCGCCGATGTCGGCCGAGCAACTGTTCGAGGTCAATGCGCTGCTCCGCGTGCCGACCGAGCTGCCCTTCGAACAGTTGCAGGACACCTTGGAGGACATCGCCAACGAGCTGATGGTCGACCTCGATCTCCGACTCACCGAGGAGTGAGGGGGTGACGATGAACGATGACGAGAGCCAGCGGGACCGGATCCGGCTGACGCAGTTCAGCCACGGCGCCGGTTGAGGCTGCAAACTCGCCCCCGGCGAACTGGCGCACGTCGTGCGCCACCTCACCGCACACCAACCCGCTGAACTCCTCGTCGGTGCCTCGACCGGCGACGACGCTGCCGTGTGGAAGCTCGACGACGAACGAGCCCTCGTGTCGACCGCGGACTTCATCACCCCGGTGGTCGACGACGCGCGCACCTGGGGCCGTGTTGCCGCAGCGAACAGTGTCTCGGACATCTACGCGATGGGCGGACGGCCGCTGTTCGCACTGAACCTCGTCGGGTGGAACGCCGACGCGCTCCCCATCGAGCTCCTCGGCGAGGTGCTCGCCGGGGGGCAGGACATCGCCATCGAGGCCGGCTTCGCGGTCGCCGGCGGCCACACGATCGACGACCCCGAACCGAAGTACGGCATGGCGGTCACCGGCGAGGTCCATCCGGACCGGATTCTCACCAACGCCGGCCTGCGCGCCGGTCAGGACATCGTCCTCACGAAGCCGCTCGGCGTCGGCGTGCTGACCACGGCGATCAAGGCCGGGTCGGCCACCGAGGAACAGGCCGACGCCGCGGTGGCGTCGATGACTCGGCTGAACGACGTCGCCGCCCGCGTCGCGCTCGCGGCGGGGGCGACCGGCTGCACTGACGTCACCGGCTTCGGGTTGCTCGGCCACCTCGGCCGGATGGCACTCGAATCCGGTGTCCGTGCGACCGTCGAGTTCGACGCGGTCCCCTTCCTGCCCGGCTCCGTCGACCACGCGGCGAACGGCGTGATGCCCGGAGGCAGCCGGCGCAACCTCGCCTGGGCAACCGAACATCTCGACGCCGGCGACCACGACGAGGTGCACCAACTGCTCGTCGCCGACGCGCAGACGTCCGGCGGGCTGGTGTTCGGCGTCGACCCGAGCGAGACGGCGGCCGTCCTTGCCGAACTCGCCACCACCGGCCACACGGCCGCCCACATCGGCCGCACCTCTCCGGAGGCGGCGGGGCTGCACCTGCGCTGACCCGAGATCGTGACGGAGCGGCCGCTACGTTTCGATGATGCTCATCGTTGCCGGATCGATCACGACCGAACCCGACGGACGCCAGGTCTTCCTCGACGCCGTCCAGCCAATGGTCGCGGCGACGAACACCGAGCCCGGCTGCCGGGAGTACGCCTTCACCCCGGACCCGGACGACGAGACCCGCGTCCTGCTGTACGAACTGTGGGACGACCAGGACGCCCTCGACGGCCACTTCGCGAGCGAGCACATGGCGACCTGGCAGGCCGCCAGCGCGACGCTGCCGGTGCTCGGAGCGGACATCAAGAAGTACACGATCTCCGACGTCGGACCGGTGCGATGACTGCCGCGACGGCCGACCCGATCCACGACTGCATGGATCGCTGGTATCGCCATCTGCGTGGTGACCTGCCCGGCGGCCTCGATACCCTGCTGCACGACGACGTCATCTTCCTGTCGCCGATCGTGTTCACCCCGCAGGTCGGCAAGGACATCACCACGCTGTACCTCACTGCGGCCGGCGGCGCGCTCGGCGGTGATGCCGACACCGCCACGAGCGCGAGTGCATCCGGAAGCGGCGAGTTCGGGTACACCAAGACGATCCTCCAGGGCCATCACGCGATGCTCGAGTTCGAGACGACGGTCGAGGGCAAGTACGTCAACGGCGTCGACATCATCACCTGCGACGACGACGGGATGATCACCGAGTTCAAGGTGATGATCCGTCCGCTCCAAGCGGTCAACCTCGTGCATGCACAGATGCAGGCGATGCTCGAACGCCTCGCCGGCGCTGCGCCGGACGGAGCACAACGGTGAACGTCGAGCACGTCGACGTCGTCGTGGTCGGCGCCGGCATCTCGGGCATCGGCGCCGGCTACCACCTCCAGAAGAACTGTCCGGACCGCAGCTACGTCATCCTCGAAGGCCGGGCCGACCTCGGCGGCACCTGGGACCTGTTCCGCTACCCGGGCGTCCGCTCCGACAGCGACATGCACACGCTCGGCTACAGCTTCAAGCCGTGGATCCACGAGAAGGCGATCGCCGACGGCCCGTCGATCCTGTCGTACGTGCGCGAGACCGCCGCCGAGTTCGGGATCGACGAGAAGATGCGCTTCAAGCATCTGGTGCGCTCCGCGGAGTGGTCGAGCGAGACGTCGACGTGGACGCTGACGGTCGACGTCGGCGACGCGGACGACACGACGACCGTCACCTACACGTGCAACTTCCTGTTCATGTGTTCCGGGTACTACAGCTACAAGGGCGGCTACGAGCCCGAGTTTCCCGGGAGCGACGACTTCGCGGGCCGGATCGTCCACCCGCAGAAGTGGCCCGACGACCTCGACCACCGCGGCAAGCGCGTCGTCGTGATCGGGTCCGGGGCGACGGCGATGACGATCGTGCCGGCGATGGCCGACGATGCCGAGCATGTCGTGATGGTGCAGCGGTCCCCCACGTACGTCGTCTCACGCCCGGCGGTCGACGTGGTCGCCAACGGACTGCGCAAGTTGTTGCCGGACCGCCTGGCGTACGCGATCACCCGCCGGAAGAACGCCACGATGGGCGAGTTCTTCTACAAGCAGACACGGACGAAGCCGGCGAAGGTCAAGGAGAAGCTGCTCCAGTTGGCTCGCAAGGAACTCGGCGAGGCGACGGTGACCGCACACTTCACACCGACGTACAACCCGTGGGACCAACGGCTGTGCCTGATCCCCGACAGCGACCTGTTCGAGGCGCTGACGTCGAACAAGGCGAGCGTCGTCACGGACGAGATCGACATGTTCACCGAATCCGGCATCCGGCTGAAGTCGGGCGCCCACCTGGACGCGGACATCATCGTCACCGCCACCGGACTCCAACTCGTCACGATCGGCGACATGGACTTCACGGTCGACGGCGCTCCCGTCGACTTCTCGAAGACATGGACGTACAAGGGCCTCGCGTACTCCGACGTGCCGAATCTCGTGTCGTCGTTCGGCTACATCAACGCGTCGTGGACGCTGCGCGCCGACATCACGTGCGAGTTCGTGTGCCGGCTTCTGAATCACATGACCGAGTCCGGGACGACGCAGGCGACCCCGCGCCTGCGGCCGTCCGATCACGACATGCCCGAGCGCCCGTTCATCGCCGACTTCTCCTCCGGCTACATGCAACGGATGATGCCGCTGCTCCCCCGCCAGGGCGACCGCGAACCGTGGATCAACCCGCAGCGGTACAGCGTCGACAAGCAGCTGATCGCGAAGGCCCCGATCGTCGACGGCGTGATGCGCTTCGCCAGCGCGACCCGCGACGAGCGGCACGTCGACAGCGACCGGGACACCGTCAACGCCTGACCGCGGGTCCGGGGCGCTCGCTCGGCGAGGTCCGGCGAAGAATTCTTTCGGATTTCTGTGACGTCACAACGGCGGGAGAGCCCGCTGGGCGCGCGTGTCGGAGTCGACGGTCCACGCCCGCCGAAGCGCTCCGTCGGAGGTCGGCTCGCCGCCCACGTCGCGCCCCGGGCCGGTCTCCAGCGGCGACGTCGGCACTGCCCAGGGGGCATCGCGTCGCCCCAGTTCAAGGGGTAGATTCGGGTGCGTCGGTCCGGTATGATCAAACACATGTTCGCAACGCTGATCGACGAGTTGACCGGCCTCCCGGCCGCCGTCCTCGACGATGCGCTGGCGGCTGCGAAGGCGAAGCGCGACGAAGCGGACATGGAGATCGCCGCGATCACTGCGGTGGTCGATGCTCGCCAGCTGTACC
>JABDKP010000039.1 GCA_013002175.1 Ilumatobacter sp. | reverse complement strand
GGGGTGGCGGCATCGTCGCGTTCGGCGGCGAGCTGATCGTCGACGAGACGACGGTGAGCGGGAACCGGGCGATCGGAAGTGGGTTCGCGCAAGCCCTCGGAGGCGGGCTCCGCAGAGACGGCCCGATCTGGGTGACCGACTCCACGATCGATGGCAACGCCGCCGTCGCCGAAGACGCCACCACGATGGCTGACGGCGGTGGAGTCTGGCTCTCCGGCGGGTCGCCGACCGCGCCGTTGATGTTCGTGAACAGCACGATCAGCAACAACAGCGCCGAGCGGTCCGGAGGCATCCATCAGGAGGCCGGCGATCTCTCCATCATCGCCACGACCGTCACCGCGAACTCGTCTCCGAACCTCGCCGGCGGCATCTGGGTGGGCGGCGATCTCAGCATCACCGCGTCGATCGTCGCCGGCAACGGCGCCGTGGAGGACATGGGCGACTTCGGCGGAACCGCCTCCTCCGGCGGCTACAACGTGATGGGCGAACTCGATCTCGGCGCGCCGTTCGACAGGCCCGGCGACATCATCATCGGCACCGGCGATCCGCTGCTCGGGCCACTGGCCGACAACGGTGGGCCGACCCGGACCCATCGTCCGTTGCGCGGTTCGCCGGCGCTCGACCGGGTGACCGGCACGTACCAGGATCGACCGACCGTCGACCAGCGCGGCATCGCCCGTCCGCAGGGCACACATGCGGACTCCGGCTCCGTCGAACGAGAGGTGGTCTTCACGTCCCAGGTGCCGCAGCGCTTCGCCGACTCTCGCAGCGAGGACACCTTCGACGGAATTTTCCGCGACACCGGGCTCCGTGCCGGTGGCAGCGTGTGGGAGATCGATGTCGCCGGCCGGGGCCAGGTGCCGACCGAGGCCGCCGCAGCGATCGTCAACGTCACGGTCGTCGGCGCGGTGGCGCCCGGGCATGCCACCGTGTACCCGTGCTCGGCGAAGGTGCCCACCGCATCGAGCATCAACTATCTGCCGGGTTCGGTCGAGCCGAACGAGCTGATCGCCAAACTCTCCGGCGATGGCGCGCTCTGCATCACCACGCTGACGACTGCGCACGTCATCGTCGACGTCGTCGGGTGGGCCTCCGGCACTTCTCCGTACGTGCCGGTCGACCCGACTCGCTACGCCGACTCCCGTGACGAGCCGACGTTCGACAGCCAGCAGCGCCACACGGGCATCCGCGCCCGTGGCACGACGTGGGAGATCCCGATCGCCGGCCGCGGCATCGTCCCGGCCTCGGCGACGGCGGCGGCCGTCAATCTGACCGTGACGGCAGGAACCGACCATGGGTTCGCAACCGTCCACCCGTGCGGCGCGCTGCCATTGGCGTCGAGCCTCAACTACGGCCCCGGCATCACCAGGCCGAACGAGCTGCTCGCCAAGTTGTCTCCGACCGGCACGATCTGCGTGTACACGTCCGCCGACGTGCACGTGATCGTCGACGTCGTCGGCTACCTCGGGACCACACTGTCGTACACGCCGATCGTGCCGGCCCGCTACGCGGACTCGCGCGACGAGCCGACGTTCGACGATCTGCAGCGCCACACCGGCATTCGCGGCGGCGGCACCACCTGGGAGATCCCGATCGCCGGTCGGGGGGTCGTGCCCGCCGGCGCCGGCAGCGCCACGGTCAACCTCACGGTCACCGAGTCGACCGCGCCCGGTCATGCCACCGTCTACCCGTGCGGCATCGTGCCGCTCGCGTCGAGCATCAACTACGCGCCCGGCGTGACCCGTCCGAACGAGCTCGTCGCCAAGTTGTCACCGACCGGAACGATCTGTGTGTTCACGCTCGCCGACGTCCACGTGATCGTCGACGTCGTCGGCCACGACAGCTGAGTTACGCAATGTGCCAGGCACATTGCGTAACTGGTCAGCCGTAGGTCTCGATCACGTCGAAGTCGCGGAACGTCGGGCCGTCGCTGCACAGCTGCGAGAACTCGGCGGCGTACGTGTCGGTCTCCCGTCGCTCCGAGTTCTCGGCCGCGGCTTCGGCCGACTCGAACCACACCGCCATCACGTAACGGCCGGGATCGGATCGGTCGGCGGCCATCGTCGCCCGCTGGGCGGTGCCGCTCCCGATCGCATCGTCACTCCACTTGCGCATCAGCTCGAGCATCTCGCCCGAGCGATCGGTGGCGAACTCGATCGACTGGATGAAAGCCATCGTGGGCCTCACTTCCGCGGACACGGTGCACGGGCTCTCCGGCGACCGGTGGTCCGCTCCCACCAGCATCTCAGAAACACAGCGTCCTGACCATGGCCCGTACTGATGGCGGGAGACACCTAGCGTCGGCGGTTGAAGACCTCGCGTCTTCCGGTCGACGGCGGCGTGCGGCCGCAGTACCGTTCGAGCATGAGCGCAGTGCGCCGTGCGGTCGCGATCGCTTCGACCGCGGTCCTCGTCTGGGGTCTCGTGAGCTGTGGCGGCTCGGGCGACGACGACGATGCTGTGTCGAATCCCGATCCGGCAGCCGGTGACGGTGACGCCGCCGACCGCGCCCCCGGCGACGGTGCCGACGTGCCCGACGAGTTGCCGTCCGACTTCTACCTGCCGGCCGGCATCACCCGTGGCTTCGCAACGAGCAGCGACGAGTTCATCTCGTACTCGGGCACGTTGGAGAGCGGCACGATCGAGGAGATCGAGGCGGACATGATCGCCGGTCTCACCGCCGCCGGCTACGAGCTGCTCTCGAACGAGGACTTCCCGGTGTTCGCCAAGAACGGCGTCGGCCGAGTGCGAGTGCGCGCCTCGGAGTTGTTCGACGAGCTGACCCTCAACGTCGACATCGACCGCTGGAGCGACGACCAACTCGACCAGCTGCGCAACCTGACCGCTGAACCCGTCGTGGTACCGGGGGAAGCGGTCGCGACCGTCGACGGTGTGACGTACACGGCGACGGGGGAGTGCACGCTCCGGGCCAACGACCGAACGTTCTCGTCCGACGACGGATCGATCACGGTGCAGACCCTCGAGAACGAGGAACCGCACCGCGTGTACGGCGACGTCACGACGCCCGACGGTGGTCAGGTGTACACGACCGACATCGACGCCGACCTCGAGTACTCGGCGTCGGACGACGAGATCGAGGTGAGCGGCGAGATGACCGACTATCTCGACCCGGACGGCGGCGCAGTCGCGTTCACCGTCACCGCCACCTGTGGCTGACGGCGGCTCGCCCCGGCTCGCCCCGGAGCGCCCCGGCCATGCCAGGAGACGACCGTCATCCGGTCCGGAGCTGCGCTCGGCGCCGCCGCGTAGGTACTCGCCGGTCGGCGAGACTGGAGGCATGTCCGACGCCGACACCTACGACTGGACCGAGTTCACCGTCACCATGTTCTATCCGGCCGACCTCGGCCGGGTGTGGGC
>JABDKP010000147.1 GCA_013002175.1 Ilumatobacter sp. | reverse complement strand
CCGCAGTACCGGCCTCCCGGCACCTGGACCGTCGAGATCTCCCTCCAAGACCAGGTCGGCAACTACACCACCTACAGCGCCGGAACCCTCGCCGCCCTCGGATACCCCACCCAACTCGACGTCATCGACAATCGGCCGCCCGTGGCCGATCCCAACGGTCCCTACTCTGCGACACCACTTGGCGTCGTGACGGTCGACGGGACTGGATCGTTCGATCCGGATGGCGACCCACTGGAGTACCGCTGGTCCTTCGACGGATCGGTGCAGTCCGGCATGACCGTGGACTTCACTGCGCCGCTGACGGTTGGGATCTACCCGGTGACGCTGACCGTCGACGATGGACTCGAAACGGATACTGCGTCCACCTCTGTCGTGGTCGAACTGACCGAAGACGACCTGCGTTCGATGATCGACGACTTCGTGGGCACCGGCGGATTGGCCAACTCGTTGAAGCAGCAGGTGAGGGGCATCGTGAACGCTCCCAACCCGAACGCCGAGGCGGGGAAGGTGAATGCGTTCAAGAACCACGTCACCGCTCAGGCGGGGGTCAACCTCACCCAGGAGGAAGCCGACATTCTCATCGTGCTGATCGACCAGCTGGGCTGACTACGGCCTCCCGGCGAGCTCGACGGCACGGTGGAAGACCTGGTCGAGCATCGGCTCGGTCAGCCGCTTCGTGAACGTGTTCTGCTGGCTCGGGTGGAACGAGCACAGCAGGGTCGGACCACCGTCGACGACGACCTCCACGCCGTGACCGAATTTCGGCCGCGGCCGCACCCCGAAGTGCCGCGTCGCCGCCTGATAGCCGAACCCGCCGAGGCAGACGACGACCCGCATCCGGTCGAGCAGAGCGAACTCCGTCGTCAGGAATGGCGCGCACGCGTCACGCTCGGCGGGCAGCGGTGTGTTGCCGGGCGGCGCGCAGCGCACCGCCGCCGTCACCCATGCGTCGTGCAGCGCCAAGCCGTCGTCGGCGCTGATCGAATCCGGTTGGTTGGCCAGCCCGGCGGTGTGCATCGAGCGGAACAGCCAGTCGCCGCTGCGGTCACCCGTGAACACCCGCCCGGTGCGGTTGGCGCCGTGGGCCGCCGGGGCGAGGCCCAACACGACGATCCGGGCCCGCGGATCACCGAAGCCGGGCACCGGCCGGCCCCAGTAGTCGTCGTCACGAAACGCCGCTCGCTTCTCGACCGCGACACGCTCGCGCCACTCGACCAGGCGGGGGCACGCTCGGCAGGAGACGATCTCCGCTTCCAATGTGGCCAATGTCCTGTGGTGTTCGCCGGGCTCGCCCATCGATCTCGACAGTAGGTTGGAGGCAGCTCATGGCAACGACCCGCACCCCAGCATCCGCCCGCACCGACGCCAAGCAGTCGACAACCGCCACCAAGGCAGCGGCGCGGCGTTCGTCGAAACGGCCCCCAACCGACAAGCCGACGACGATCCTGCTCGTCCGCCACGGCCAGACACCGACGACCGGCAAGGTGCTGCCCGGGCGGGCGCCGGGTCTGCACCTCGCGGATCAGGGCCGCGAGCAGGCGAAGATCGCCGGGCTGCGGATCGGCGAACTCCAGGGTGTCGAGGCCGTCTACAGCTCGCCGCTGGAACGCGCCAAGGAGACCGCGGCGCCGATCGCCGCCGCGGTCGGCCTGCGCGTGCGCATCGACCGCGGCCTGTTCGAGTGCGACTTCGGCGACTGGACCGGCAAGGAACTGAAGGCGCTGATGAAGCTGCCCGAGTGGCGCACGGTGCAGAGCGCGCCGTCGACGTTCCGCTTCCCCAACGGCGAAAGCTTCATCGAGATGCAGACCCGGATGGTCTCGACGCTCGACCGACTGCGCCAGCGTCACCCCGGCGGCACGATCGTGTGCGTGTCGCACGCGGACACGATCAAGGCGGCGGTCGCGCACGCGCTCGGCACGCACATCGACCTCTTCCAGCGCATCGTGATCAGCCCGGCGTCGGTCAGCGCGCTGACGTGGCACGCCGGCGGCCCGATCGTGCTGGCGGTCAACTCCACCGGCCGACCCCTCACGGAACTGCGTCCCGCGTGATGAGCGTCTTCTACGAGTTCGACGACGTCGATGCGTTCACCTCCGGGACGGTCGGCGAACCGGGGCACCGCACGTTCTACCTGCAGGTACGTGCCGGCCGACAGCGGGTGACCGTGAAGTGCGAGAAGCAGCAGACGGCGGCGATGGTGCAGTACCTGCGCAAGGTACTCAGCGACCTGCCGCCCGCCGACGACCGTCCGCTGCCGGGCGCGCTGGAGATCGCGGAGCCGATCGAGCCGTCGTTCGTCCTCGGCCCGATCGGCCTCGGCTACGACCGCACGACCGACAAGGTGCTGATCCAACTCGAGGAGGGCGGCGATGTCGACGACGACGGCGAGTTCGTCGACGACGATCGTGGCCACGTGCGGCTGTACGTGTCGCGCGGGCAGGCGATCGCGTTCTGCGACCACGCTGACGGCATCGTCGACGCCGGTCGGCCGGACTGCCAGTGGTGCGGCAACCCGATCGACCCCGAGGGGCACCCGTGCCCGCGGATGAACTGATGCACGGCGACGCCGGCGACGAACTCGACGGCTGCGACGACGAGACCGACGACGACGGGGCCGACGGCGAAAACGACGAGACGGGCGTCGAGCTGCGGATCGACGACGTCGACGACCCGATCGAGCACCTGCTGCGCGGCGAGGTCGACGTCGAGGGCCGGATGCCGTACAGCAGCAACGCCACGTTCCTCGTCCACGTCGTCCACGACGGCCGGTCGCACCCGGCGATCTACAAGCCGCTGCGGGGCGAACGCCCGCTGTGGGACTTCGGGCCCGGCCTGCACCGTCGCGAGGTGGCGACCTACCTCATGAGCGAAATGCTGGGGCTGCATGTCGTGCCGCCCACGGTGCTCCGCGACGGCCCGCTCGGCGAGGGGTCCGTGCAGTGGTTCGTCACCGGCGACTACACCGAGCACTACTTCACGATCTACGAGGCCTACCCCGAGTTGCACGACCGGCTGCGAGAGATGGCATTGCTCGACGTCATCTGCAACAACACCGACCGCAAGAGCGGTCACTGCATCCTCGTGCCGTCGACATCCAGCGACGACGGCGCCGCGCTCCCGCCGGAGGTCTGGGGCATCGACCACGGGCTGTGCTTCTCGGCCGACTACAAATTGCGCACCGTGATCTGGGAGTTCGCCGACGAACCGATCCCCGATGATCTCCTCGAGCGCGTCAACCGGCTCGTCGAACGCGTACCACTGCCGATCGCCGCATTGCTGAGCGACGACGAGGTCGAAGCGATCCAGCAGCGGGCCACGTGGTGCGTGACGCATCGGGCGTTCCCCGCCGACCCGAGCGGCCGGCGTTACCCCTGGCCGCTCGTCTGACCGGAACGTGCCAGGATGCGAGGGTGTCCGACACGCAGCGTCACGAACCGGATCGGCGTCTCGACGATCTGGTCCACGCCGCAGACCTGGACGGTCTCGTCCGGATGATCGACGACCGCTGCGGGGCGGGCGACTGGCCCGGCCTGCTGCGGCTCCGCGATCGGGCGCGGGCGGCGGTCGCGACCGGGCGTCAGCTGTGGCCCGCGGCGACGCTGGCGGAATATCGACTGGCGCTACTCGCCCCACCGCACTTCGTCGCGGTGGTCCTCGACGAGTCCGACGGGATGTCGGGACGTTTCACGCTCGGCCCGCTCAGCGAAGTGGCCGCCCAGGACCACTCGTGGGCCGAACTCGGGCCGGAGCTGAGCCTCGGACCCCGGGCCGCCTTCGTGGCCCACGAACGCGTCGTCCGTGGCGAACTGCTCGTCGAGCCCGACCTGCCGGCGGTGCTCGACATCCCGGCCGAACTCCAGGGCTGGGAGCCGGCCTACGCCGTGGCGACGTACTCGGAGAACGGCGCCGAATTCCCCAGCCCGGACCTCGCCGACGACTGGTCCGAGGTCGACCCGGTCGACGGGGCCGAGGTACTGGACGACGACGTCGAGCTCGCCGTGCAGCAGCTCGTGGAACCGTGGCTGACCAGCTCCAACGGGCGGGCCGAGGTCGTCTGTGTCGCCGGCGGCATCGAGGAGGTGCTCGGTGCGGTCGGCGTGCGCCGCGCCCGCGTCGCCCCGCTGGAACCCGCAGATGCGATTGCGTGGCTGGCGTGGGCCGGTGCCAGCGGGGGTGCCCACGGTCGCCGCCGAGGCGCGGCATCCGGACGGTTCGGCGCGTGGTGGGTGCTCGGCGCGCTGGCCGACGTCCTCGACGACTGGCCGGTCGACCCCGACGAACTCGGTCGTCTCGCGAACGAACTGGACTGGTATCGCTGGGACGCGTTCGAGCCGACGGTCGGGTGGACGCTGCAGCTCGCCGTCGAGGACGACGAGGAATCGGTCGCCTGGGCGATCACCGCCGCCGACGCGACCTGAGGCTCAGGCGCCGCGGGCGTCGATCGTGGCCTGGTCGAACGGCTCGATCATGATGCACTCCCCGGGGCACTCCTCCGCGGCGTCGACGGCGAGGTCGATCTTGGAGTCGGGGATGCGGGCGACACCGCGGCCCATGTCCGGGCCGTGACCCGGGCCGTCGGCGCCGTCGAAGATGATCGTCTCGCCGAAGTGCTCGGCCTCCTCCTTGACGACCCACAACCCGTCGTCACGGGCGACGAACACATCGGGGCAGATCTCCGAGCAGATCCCGTCACCGGTGCACAGGTCTTGATCGATCCAAACCATCAACGCTGAAGCCATGCCGCAGGTTAGGCCCGATTTCCCACCGGTCCCACCGCCGGGCCGGGCGCGGGGTTCAGCTGCGGGCTTCGAGAGCTGCGATCAGCTGCGGCATCACCTTGTGGACGTCGCCCACGATGCCGAGGTCGGCGACACCGAAGATCGGCGCCTCCTTGTCCTTGTTGATCGCGATGATGTTCTTCGCGCCCTTCATGCCGACCATGTGCTGTGTCGCTCCGGAGATGCCGGCGGCGATGTACACCGTCGGCTTGACGACCTTGCCGGTCTGACCGACCTGGTAGCTGTACGGCACCCACCCCGCGTCGACGATCGCCCGGGACGCGCCCGGCGCACCCTTCAGCAGCTTCGCCAGGTCCTCGACCATCGAGAACTTCTCGGCCTCGCCGAGCCCGCGGCCACCGGACACGACGACTGCCGCCTCGTCGAGCTTGGGTCCGGAGTGCTCCTCGACGTGCACCGCCGTGACGCTGGCGCCACCGGCCGCACCGAGTTCGGGCACCGGAGCGGCGGTCACGTCGGGCGACGCGCCGGCGCCACCCTCGGCCGCGAAGCTCTTCGGCCGGAACGCCGCGAGGTACGGCTTGTCGCCCGTGAACGTGGAGTTGACGAGCTTCGTGCCGCCGAAGATCGGCGTCTGCACGACGACCGAGTCGCCGTCGAGCGTGATGTCGGTGGAGTTGGTGAGCACCGTGCGGTCGAGTTTGACCGACAGGCGGGCGAGCACGTCGCGACCTTCATAGCTCTGCGGGAACATGATCAGGTCAGGAGTGTCACCGCCGTCGATCACCGCCTGCATCGCGGCGGACACCGAGGCGCCCGGCAGTGCTCCCCCGAGGTCGCCGGTGGCGTAGACCTTCGCGGCGCCGTGGTCGCCGAGCGCCGCTTCCGCGCCTGCCGCATCACCGGCGACGAATGCAGTCGTCGCGCCGAGACTGCGGGCCTTGGTGAGCAGTTCGAGCGTGCCGGTGGTCGGCTCGCCCTCCGCAACCTGTGCGAACACCCAGATGTTGTCGATACCCATCGTCGCTCCTCAGATGACCTTCAGGTTGTCGAGGAACTCGACAATCCTGTTGAACGTTTCGCCGTCGTCTTCGATGATCTCGCCCGCCTCGCGGGCGGGGGCGTCCTCGACGGACGTGATCTGCTGTGCCCAGGACACCGACTCGACGCCGAGGTCTGCGGCCGTGACCGTGTCGACCGGCTTCGACTTGGCCGCCATGATCCCCTTGAAGCTGGGGTAGCGCGGCTCGACGACCCCGGCGGTCACCGAGACGACCGCTGGCAGCGAGCACGTGACCTCGTCGTAGCCGGCCTCGGTCTGGCGGTCGACCTTGAGCGTGTCGCCGTCGACGGTGACCGTCTTGGCGAACGTGACCGACGGGAGACCGAGCACCTCGGCGATCTGCTCGGGCACGGTGCCCGTGTAGCCGTCGGAGGACTCGGTACCGGCGATGATCAGGTCGTAGTCGCCGGCCTTGCCGACGGCACCGGCGAGCACCTTGGCAGTCGTCAGCGCGTCCGCGCCGGCGAGTGCCGGGTCGGAGACGAGCACCGCCTTGGCCGCGCCCATCGCGAGGGCCGTCCGCAGCCCCGACACCTCCTCGTTCGGGGCCATCGACACCAGTGTCACGTCGCCTTCGCCCGCGGTGTTGACGAGCTGCAGGGCCATCTCGACCCCGTAGCTGTCGGACTCATCCAGGATGAGTTTTCCCTCGCGCTTCAGCGTGTTGTCGGCATCCAACTCGCCCGGCAGTGCCGGGTCGGGGATCTGTTTCACACACACGATCACGTTCATAGGGCGATCAAGTTACCGGTGGGTCAACTTGGAACCCAAGTCGCCGCCTGTGACGGCGGTCGTGCGGGTCGTGCAGCGGGGCGGAAGTTCGGGGGGAGGGGTTACGGTTCCGGCGGTGAAGGTCCTGCTCGTCGTCAACTCGTTCGCGTCGTCGGTGACGGCACGCAACACGGTGGTCGTCCACCGGCGGTTGAGCCAGGGCCACGACGTCGAGATCGTCGAGACGAACCGCCGCGGGCACGCCACCCGCTTCGCCCACGATGCGGCGCGCCGCGGCATCGACGTCGTCATCGGGTTCGGCGGTGACGGCACGCTGAACGAGGTCGCCACGGGAATCGCGGGCTCGGACACCGCGCTCGGCGTGCTCCCCGGCGGGTCGACGAACGTGTTCGCACGGACGCTCGGGATGCCGAACGACCCGGTCGCCGCCGTCGAGTTGCTGGCGCGCGGCATCGATGCGGCGGACTTCCGGCCGATCGGCCTCGGCCAGGTGAACGGCCGCTACTTCTGCTTCCACACCGGGATCGGGTTCGACGCGGCGGTCGTGCAGCGCGTCGAACGGCGCGGCACCCTGAAGCGCTGGTTCGGGCACCCGCTGTTCATCTCCGCCGGCATCTCGACGTGGCTCGCCGGGTACGACCGCCACGAGCCGCACTTCAGTGTCAGCGGCGACGGCGGACCGCCGGTCGACGACGGCTTCTTCACGATCGTGCTCAACACCAACCCGTACACGTACCTCGGCAATCGCCCGCTCGATCTCTCCGAGGCGGCAACCCTCGACCGCGGTCTCGTGGCGATCACGTTCACCACGATGAGCGCCCGCGCGATCCTCGGCTCGCTGATCGGGGCACTGCGGGGCGGCGGGGTTCGGCCGGCGGCGCACCTCGACGTCCGCACCGACGTCTCGAACCTCACGGTCGAACACGCCACGCCGTTTCCCTACCAGGTCGACGGCGATGCACTCGGTGAGACGTCGCGGTTGGTCTTCGCGCACGTGCCCGACGCGGTCAGGCTGGTCTTCCCCACTGCGCCGTGACCGACGCCGGCCCACGGCCGAGTGCGCCGAGTGCGACGTCGGGTACGTCGGTACAGATCCCGTCGACGCCGATCGCGGCGAGCTCGGAGATGCGGACCGGGTCGTTGCACGTCCACGTGTTGACCGCCAGCCCGACCGCATGGCACCGCTCGACCAGTTCGCCGGTCAGCGACGGTTCCCACGGGTGCAGTGCCCGGTGCCCCGCCGCGACCGTCCGCTCGATCGCGTCGGCGGTCGCCTCGGTGACGAGAAACGCCGTGGCGATGTCCGGTGCGGCCCGCCGGCAACGCTGGATCGTGTCCCAATCGAACGACGAGATGATCCAGCGCTCGGTGCCTCCGTGGCGACGCAGCGCAGCCACGGTCAGGGCGACGACCTCGCCGGACGGGTCGTGGTCCGGCTCACCCGCCGTGTTCTTGATCTCGACGTTGACGAGCATCTCCCCGCACGCCTCGAGCACGGCGTCCAACGTCGGCAGGACGTCGAGCGCGGCGGCGTCGCGCGGCAGTGCGTCGTGCTTGACCAGCAGCCGGTGGTCGGGCGCCAGACGGACGTCGAGTTCGACGCCGTCCGCGCCCATCTCGTCGGCCAACCGGAAGGCGGCGACGGTGTTCTCGTGGGCGGCGACCGAGGCACCGCGATGACCGATGACGAGCATCAGCCGAGTATTGCCTGATCATCAACCCGCTCGTGCACCCGCGACGTCCACATCACGGTCCGCCCGATCGCGGAACTCGCGCGGTTCATCGAGCTGACCCTTGTCATTCGCGAATCTCGCGCCTACGGTTACGCCGCCGAGCGGGCGGCACAACCTCACCAACAGCGCTGACTGGCCCGCGCCAGCGCCCGAATTCACCTCCGAGGAGCACCAACGTGTCGATCCTTGCGTCCAGCATCGCTTTGGGAGCCGCAGCTGCAGACTGGCGTGACCACGCCCTGTGCCGCGACACTGATCCCGAGTTGTTCTTTCCCGTCGGAACGACCGGAAATGCGCTGGTACAGATCGACCACGCGAAGCACGTCTGCGGCGAGTGCCCCGCCGCGCAGGGATGTCTCGACTTCGCGCTGGAGACGAATCAGGACTCGGGAATCTGGGGTGGGTTGACCGAAGAGGAGCGGCGCGTCATCCGCCGCCAGCGAGTCGCCGCCGCCCGCGCGGCCCGCGCCGCCAGCTGACACGGGGCGACGTCGGTCGCACCAGCGTCAGGCTGCGCCGGTCGGTACGTTCAATTCGACGACGGTGCCGTGCGGGTGGTTCGTTCCGTCGCCGAGGCCGACGCTGTCCAGGTCTGCCGGCGTCGCGGGCCGCATCGTGATCGACCCGTTCAGCTCGGTCGTCACCAGTGTCCGCACGATCGACAGGCCCAGCCCGTTGGCCCGGTCGAGGTCGAAGCCGGGCTCGACACCACGTCCGTTGTCGATGACTCGGATGTCCAGTTCCTTCGGCCGCTGGGACAACGCGACCGACACCTCGCCGCCGCGGCTGCCCTCCGGGAAACCGTGATCGACGGCGTTCTGCAACAGCTCGGTGAGCACGACCGACAACGGGGTGGCGGTGTTGGCCGGAATCCGCCCACCGTCGCCGATCACCGTGAACCGCACCGGCCGATCGGGCGACTGCAGGCCCTCTTCTGCCAGCCGCAGCAGCGGCTTGACGATCTCGATGAACGCGATGTCCTCGCCGGGCTCGCGTGACAACGACTCGTGGACCAGTGCGATCGTGCGGATCCGGCGGACGGACTCGGAGACGGCCGACTTCGCCTCGACGCTCGTCAGGCGCCGGGCCTGGAGCCGCAACAGCGACGAGATCGTCTGGAGGTTGTTCTTCACCCGGTGGTGGATCTCGCGGATCGTCGCGTCCTTCGACAGCAGCAGTCGATCACGCGTGCGCAGTTCGGTGACATCGCGCACGAGCATCAACCCGCCGGTCACCACGTGGCCCTCGGGCGTGTCGGTGATCACCGGGACGCAGCGGCTGAGCAGCGTCACCTCGGTCCCCTGCTCGAACTCCTCGATCACCGGCTCCATCCGTTCGAACGCCTGCCGGGCGGGACCGTCGTGGAAGCCGAGTTCCGCCAGCCGCATCCCGACCGGATTGGCTTGGATGCCGACGCGGTGCAGCGCTGAGTTCGCGTTGGGAGACACGTAGGTGACCGTGCCTGCGGCATCGAGCATCATCACGCCGTCGCCGACGCGCGGTGCCGCGCTCGAGTCCGCGACGAGCCCCTTGAACGGGAACAGGCCCGTCTCGATCATGCCGACGAACTGGTCGAAGATCTGCTTGTACGCGCGCTCGAGTTCGCCGAGCGTGCGGCCGGAACGAACGATCCACTCCTTGCTGAGCACCGCGATCACCCGCCCGTTGCGGGCCACTGGGATCGCGCGCATCCGGGCCGCCTTCGGCTTGGCCTCGGACCCGACCGAGATTTCGCCGTCGACCGACGATCCGGACGACGCCGCCTTGTCGAGGTACTCGGCGCGCTCGGGCGTCGCCCACGTGCCGATGTTGTCGGTGACGTAGATCGTCTGGCTCGTCGCCGGCCGGACCTGGTCGACGACCAACCACTTGCCATCCGCGGACGGCACGTGGAGCAAGAGGTCGGCAAAGCACAAGTCGGCCAGGAACGCCCATTCTGCTCGCAGCCGGTGGAGATGATCGATGTCGTCGTCGTCGAGGGACGAATGCTGCCTGGACAGATCGGCCAGTGTGGTCATCGGTCTTGAGTCTGCCCGATTTCGATGGCGATCAACGGTCATACCTCGCATTCATTCGGCGTGCCGCAGGTGTTCCGCGAGTTCGCCGAGGCCACGCACGTCGTGGATGTCGCCGTCGAGCCACGGCACCGTGAGCATCGCCGGTGCGGCTGCCTGGAGCTCGTGTCGCCGCTCGGCCTCGCGCGCTGCCACGAGCGCCACGTCGTCGAACCGCGACGCCATCTCGCGCAGCACGTGAGCTGCGGTCGTGGTGGTGGCCTTCTTGGCCCGCTCGGTGCCGTCGAGCCGCTTCGCGATCCGAGCGGGCAACCGGCCGTCGGCCGCTTCGAGCAGCGCCATCGCGCTCGCCGCCGCTTCGGGCTCGGCCAGTTCGGCGGGGAGCACCCGGTTGGCGACCACGGCACCCAACGACATCTTGCGCTCGTCGAGTGCGCCGACGAGGAACTTCGCCTCGTGACTGGGCGCGGTCTCCAGCGTGGTGACGACGACGAACGCGGTGCGCGGGTCGACGAGCAACGCCTCGACGGCGCGGGCCCTCCGCACGAAGCCCCGCTCCATCGCCTGGAACAACACGAAGAAGTCCGCGATGTCCTGGAGGAACCGCGAACCGAGCACCCGGTCGGCGACTTGGTAGAACGGCTTCGATGCGACCGTGAAGATGCGCGACCGGTACGGGACGGTCAGCCAACGGAGCAGCTTGCTCCCGAAGAAGTCGACCATCCGGCCGGGGGCGTCGAGGATCGACAGCGCGTTCCGGGACGGCGGCGTGTCGACGATCACCAGGTCGAACTCGCCGGTCGCGTGGAGGTCGTGCAGTTGCTCCATCGCGAGGTAGTCGTGGCTCTGCACGAAGCGGCTGGTGATGTTCTGGTACAGCGGGTTGGCGAGTACCGCGTCGCGGACTTCGACGTCGGGAGCATGGCGGCGGATCAGTTCGTCCCAGCCCGCCTTGGTGTCGAGCATCGCGACGTACAGCTCGCCCCGCGCCTTGACCCCGGCTGCGGCGAACGTCTCGGGGTCGATGCGCACGGGTACGTTGCCGACCTCATCGAGGCCGAGGGCGCTCGCCAGCCGGCGGGCCGGATCGACGGTGAGCACGAGGACGTTGCCCTTCTGGCGCTGCGCCGCGGCGATGCCCATCGCGGCGGCGATCGTCGTCTTGCCGACGCCACCGGACCCTGCCACGAGCACCATCTCGCGGCTTGCCAGCAGGTTGTCGAGGTCGCTCATCGGCCGACCTCGACGTCCAGTTCCTCGACCAGCGTCTCCGCGATCTGCGCCACCACGCGACGACCCGGCCCCCGTGCGAACAGCTCGGGGACGGTGACGATCGGCAGCGAATCCGCGACATCGTCGGACTCGGTCAGCGAGTCTCGCAGCCGGTCGAGATGCGCGGCGCCGGTGCGGCGGCGGGCCTCGGTGAGCCGCGCCGCCTGGAGGACGGTCGGCGCGCCCTCGCCCGCGGCATCGACGAGCAGGTCGATTGCTTCGTCCAGCCGGTCCGCCAGCTCCTGCTGGCGCCGGTCGAACATCACCGGGAGCACCCGGTTGGCGATCACGGCCGCCGCGTGCGCTCCCGTTTCACGGCGCAGTCGGCGCAACAGCTCGATCGACTCGGTGACGGGCATCTCCTCCGGAGTGGTGACGACGGCAACGCCGGTTCGGTCGCGGTCGTTGAGGATCTCGAGCATCCACTCGGTCTGATCACGGACGAGTCCGACCTTGACGAGTTCGGCGATCACCTTCGGCGCCCCGATCTGGCTGATGATGTGACCGCTCGCCTCGGCATCGACCACGACGAGGTCGTAGTGCCGCTCGCGCACCTCGTAGCAGAGCTTGCCGACGCCGAGGATCTCCTTGACACCCGGCGCGGCGTCGGCGACGAAGTCGAACGTCTTGGCAAGCGGACCGATGCGGCCGATGAACGGGATCTTCACGAACAACCTCAGGTACTCGCGCAGCGAGTCCTCGGTGCTCATCGTCATCGCCTCGAGATCCGGAGCGATCCGCGTCGGCTGGAACGACAGCTCGTCGACGTCGTACGCGGAGGCGAGCGCCCCCTTCGCGTCCATCTCGCAGACGAGCGTGCGACGGCCGCTGCGGGCTGCGACCTCTGCCAGCGCGGCGGCGATCGACGTCTTGCCGACGCCTCCCTTGCCCGTGACCCACAGCAGGTCGAGGTCGAGCAGTCCGGTCATCGCGGCTTCAGATCACCTGCGTCAGCGCGCGGCCGTTTTCCGGTGCGGTCGGATCCGATGGCCGGCATCCGACGAGCACGTCAGTCGCCGAAGCCGATCTTGCGGGTGCTCTCGGGCGAGCCGATCTCGACGTACGCGATCTTGGCGGACGGTATGGCGACGTCGTTGCCGCGCTTGTCGGCGACCCACAGCACGTCGGAGGCGCCGGCGAGGGCAGCCTCGACTCGTGCCTTGAGGTCGTCGCGATCCGCGTCGTCCGCAAGTTCGAGGTTGATCTCGCGGGGGGCCTGGGTCACTCCGATACGTACGTCCACCAGGGAAGGTTACCGGCGAGCGCCCTCGGCGACGTCGAACACTCAGCGTGAGATTTCGGGGCATGCGGTGACAAAGAGCGGTCCCTGTTTCCTCGATTCTCGGACAATACGATTCAACAGACAGTCCTACTGCCACGAACAGTGGTGGATCCCTCCGAGCGGATGACCGGGGCAATGGCCGGGCGAGTGATCGAATCCGACAGCCGCGAGCGCACCGCAGCCGCGCAGGCGCCGCCGTGGGTGCAGCACCTCGCGCGCCGCACCCGACGGGGGTTGCGGTCCGCGCAGCACACTGCACACGCCACCGCCGACCGGCTCGGCCCGCGCGCCGTGCGGTGGTGGCGCGACCAGGGACCGTTCGCCCTGTGCATCGCGACCCCGATCGCGTTTGCCGGCGTGCTCGCCGTCGTCGTGTTCGGCCTCGGTGAGTACCACGGGCAGGCGAGCTGGCACGGCAACGGACGCGTCGTGTGGATGTCCAGCGCCGCCGTCGCGCTCGTCAATCTCGCCGGGCTGCTGCTCTACGGCTCGCCCGAGCCCGCCAACCGCCGCGCGATGCGGCGCTTCCGCCACGTCGGCTGGAGCCGCAACCGGCGGCTCGCGGTGGTGTACGTGTCGCGAGGTACCAACGTCCGTGCCCTCCAGCGGTCGGTCGACCGGACGACGCGGCTGCTCGAACAGATGAACGTGCGGTACCACGTCTTCGTCGTCACCGACATCGACGTCTCGCTGACGTCTGAGGTCCCGTCGACGCTCCATCACCACGTCGTGCCCGAGAACTACGTGACGCCGAACGGCGCCCAGTACAAGGCACGAGCGCTCGAGTATCTCCTGCGCCACGCGCTCGATCGGCTCCGCAAGAAGGGCACATGGCTGCTGCACCTCGACGAGGAGAGCCAACTCCACCCCAGCGCCGTGGCCGGCATCGCCAAGTTCGTCGACAACCCCCGCAACGCCCGCCGGATCGGCCAGGGCGAGATCAAGTACAACTCGATGCGATACGGCCGCAACCCGCTCGTGACGGCGATCGACGCGATCCGCACCGGCGACGACCTCGGCCGCTTCCGGCTGCAGTACAAGCTGCTCGGTGCGCCGCTGTTCGGGATGCACGGGTCGTACATCCTGGTGCCGTTGCACATCGAGAGTGCGATCGGTTTCGACCTCGGCGGCAAGGGGTCGATCACCGAGGACGCCTACTTCGCGCTGATCAGCTCACAGCGCTACGAGTTCGGCTGGGTGGACGGCTATGTCCGCGAGCAGTCCCCGTTCTCGGTGAAGGAGTTGGTGCTGCAGCGCCGGCGCTGGTTCAACGGGTTGCTGCTGCTGTCGCTCGACCGGACGCTGCGACTCCGGATCCGGCTCCCTCTGATCGTCGCGATGGCCTGCTGGGCGGTGTCCTGGCTGAGCCCGCTGATGATCATCGTCAGCCTGGTGCTGACCGGCACGCTCCCGATGATGTTGTTCGTGATGGCGACGGTCACCCAGGGCAGCTTCGCCGCGATCTACGTGATCGGGGCGTACCGCAACCTGCGGGACCTCGACCCGACGCCGCTGGGCCGCGCCAGCATGCTCGTGCTGCCGGTGCTGCTGATGCCGATCTCGGCGGTGATCGAGGCGGCGGCGGTGGTGTACGCGCTGATCCGGCCGGTGTCCACGTTCGACATCATCGACAAAGACCAGACGGCGCCGACCGGCCTCAGGCGGCTGCATCATCGGGACCGCCCGGGCGCCGCCCACCGCGCGCAGCCGGCGATGCGCCCCCGACGGATCGCGTGAACGGACCCGTCAGACGGCGGTGGTGCAGAACGTGTCGCCGGCGGCCAGGCTGGATTCGGTGGTGATCGCGCCGAACTCGTCGTCGCGCTCGGCGTGGTACAGCTCGCTGAGCATGCCGCGCACCATCCCCCGGTCGACGGCACAGATCACCGGGTGCTCTGCGGCGACATCGCCGAACGGGCAGTGGTTGTTGATGATCTTCAGCTGATCGTTGCGGCCCTCGGCGTGCGCCGCGAAGCCGTGGGCGGACAGCGCATCGGCCACCGCCTGGATCGCCGACCGCAGTGAGCGGCGCCCGGCCTTGAGCGCGTCGCCGCTGAGGCCGGCTGCCATCGCCCGGCCGTACTCGGCGCCGACCTCCTCGGCGAGGTGCTCGGCCTCGTCGTGGGGCAGCTTGCTGAGCGTGCGGCCGAGCAGCGACAGCAGCAGGTCGTCGCTGCGCACCGGGAAGCTCGCATCGTCGAGCGCGTCACCGACGGCGATGTAGTGCTTCGACGGACGGCCGGCGCCGCGGTGCGCGCCAGTCGGCTTGGCGGAGCTGACTTCGAGGTAGCCGCCGGCCGCGAGCTTGTCCAGGTGGTGGCGCGCGACGTTGGCGTGGACGCCGATCTCGTCGGCGACCATCGACGCCGTCACCCCCAGCGGGCCCTCGCTCGGGTCGGAAGCGGTGGAGTGCTCGCGGGCGAGCAGGTAGATCGAGCGCCGGGTCGGGTCACCGAACGCGTCGGTGATCGCCGACACGGTGGCGGTGAACGACGTCTCGGAACTCATGGGTCGATATTACCTACCCGCGTAGTGCAAATTCTGCGGCCGGTCGCCACACTGGGCGCATGAGCGCTCCTGTCGTCACCGAAGAGCAGATCGTCGACGCACTTCGCCCGGTCGAGGATCCCGAGCTGCACCGCTCGATCGTCGACCTCGGCATGCTGCGCGGCGTCACGCTGAAGGGCGACGGCACGGTGGGCGTGCTGATCGCGCTGACGGTCCCGGGGTGTCCCCTGAAGGCCGAGATCGAGCGGCGGGTGTCGGATGCCGCCACGCAGCTCGACGGCGTCGACCGGATCGACCTCGAATTCACGGTGATGTCCGACGAGGACCGCGAGAACCTCCGCAAGAGCCTGCACGGCGACGCCGGCGCCACCGCGGGGTCGGGGCACGCGCATGGCCACGCCGAGGGCCGTGAGGTGCCGTTCGCCAAGAACACGTCGAAGACGCGGCCACTGCTGATCGCTTCCGGCAAGGGCGGTGTCGGCAAGTCCAGCGTCACCACCAACCTGGCGGTCGCGCTCGCTGCGCAGGGCCACTCGGTCGGCATCATCGACGCCGACATCTACGGCTACTCGATCCCGCGGATGCTGGGCACGGACCGGTCGCCGGTGGTGATCGACGAGATGCTGGTCCCGCCTGAGCAGCACGGCGTGCGGTGCATCTCGATCGGCTACTTCGTGCCGCAGGGCGAAGCGGTCATCTGGCGCGGCCCGATGCTGCACAAGGCGCTCGAGCAGTTCCTGACCGACGTGTTCTGGGACGAGCCCGACTTCCTGCTGATCGACATGCCGCCCGGCACCGGCGACATCGCGCTGTCGCTGTCGCAGTACCTCCCCCGCGGCGAGGTGTTCGTCGTCACCACCCCGCAGCCCGCCGCGCAGAAGGTGGCGGCACTGTCGGCCGCGATGTCCGAGAAGGTCAACCTGCCGGTGCGCGGCGTGATCGAGAACATGTCGTGGTTCACCGGTGACGACGGGAAGCGGTACGAGATCTTCGGTTCCGGCGGCGGCCAGGAGCTCGCCGACGACCTCGGTGTCCCCCTGCTCGGCAAGCTGCCGCTGGTGCCTGCGCTGCGCGAGGGCGGTGACGACGGCACGCCGATCACGGTCGCCGACCCGGACTCCGAGGCGGCGCAGGTCTTCGCGCAGATGGCGCAGCACATCGCCGTCGAGATGAAGCCGAAGAAGGTCTACTCCGACGCCCTGAAGATCATCTGAGCGGGCCAGGCCAAGCCCGCGCTGACGCAGGCTTCGCCCACCCCGTCAGGCGGCGAGGCGGTTGGGTGGACCGGTGTTGTGGATCGTGCCGTCGGGCAGCGTCAGCGTCAACTCGCGGTTGGCGCCGAGGGTGATGTTCCAGCCGGCGTCGTGGATCTTGTGGTGATGATGCACACAGACCGGGATCAGATTGGCGAGGTCGGTGCGGCCGCCGTGGCGCCACCAGATGATGTGGTGGAGTTTGCAGCGGTCGTAGTGGGTGGAACAGCCGGGGATCGCACACGTCCGGTACAGGCCGCGTAGCGCCCGGCG
>JABDKP010000133.1 GCA_013002175.1 Ilumatobacter sp. | reverse complement strand
GCGTTGACCTGCTCGATCTGCTCGAGTTGCTCGCTGAGGCGCTCCTCGTTCAGCCCGTGGGCGACCGTCAGCCGGGCGGAGTGGTCGGTCTGCACCATGTATTCGTGGCCGATCGCGATCGCCGCCTCGGCCATCGCCTCGATCGGCGCGCCGCCGTCGCTCCACGTGGAGTGCAGATGGCAGTCGCCGCGCAGGGCGTCCAGGTACACCTGCCCCTCCGGCGTGATGTCGACCTTCGACTCCTCCTGGAGTTTCTGCAGGTACGCGGGTTCGCGACCCTCGATCGCGTCGCTGATCACCGCCGCCGTCGACTTCCCGATGCCGTCGACGTCGGTCAGCGTGTCGTTGACGACGCGGCGCTCGATCTCGTCGGCGGGCGTGTTGTGGACCACGTCGAGCGCCCGGATGAACGCCTTGGCCTTGAATCCGGTCTCATGGGCCCGGTCGAGGTAGTGGATCACCCGCAGCAGGGCCTGCTCTGGCGTCATGTCCCGAATCGTAACGCCCTGCTCGTTGCTCCCCATGGCCTCGCCATGCTGAGGACACATCGGTGCGGATTCCGCACGTGGACGTCCACGGAACACGGACAGACCCATCCGACACGCCGATCCGACACCGGTACGGTCCCGACGGTGAGACGATTCGGGACGGCGCCGACCGGTACGGTCCCGACGGTGAGACGATTCGGGACGGCGCTCGCGACCACGGCGCTCGCGCTCGCATCGTGCTCGTCAGACCCGCCGGCCTTCGAGACGCTGCTCGACGTTCCCGACGCTGCGCCGGGCGACCTGATCGCGCTCCGGGCCGACGGCACTGCGGTCGAGTACGTGCACCGACGCGACGGCACGATCAGCCGCGTCAGCGACTCGCCCGACGGGAGCGCTCCGCGCGTCGAGCTGCTCGCCACGATCGCCGTCTCGACCGAAGGTGAGCAGCGAGGATTGCTCGGCCATGCGGTCGTCGACGGGCGCCGGTTCGCCGCATGGACCGAGCCCGGCACGCTGGACCTCGTCGTCGGCGAGGTGACGAGCGGTGCCGTCGACCGGCTCGTCTGGGCCGGTACGACGACCGAATCGAAGGCGGTCGGCGGGCACCTGGAGGCGTTCGAGGGCCGGCTGCTCCTCGGGCTCGGTGAACTGACCGGGTGGGCTCGCGGGCACGGATCGGGGGCACTCGTCATCCTCGACCCCGACGGCGGACCCGAGCAGGTGCCGGTCGTCATGTCCGATGGTTGGAACAACCCCTTCGCCTTCACCGTCGCTGCCGACGGGGACGTCTGGGTGGCGGACAACGCACCCGACGGCGCAGATCTCCCGGTCGCCGAACGGGCCTCGGAGCGAATCGGCATCGCCGGCCCGGAGGGGGCGGAGTTCTCGACGTTGTTCGCCGAGCCGCCACCGCAGCGCGCGCCCGCGGCGATCATCGAACTGCCCGACGGTCGCTTGGGCGTGTGCGGGTTCGTCGACAACGAGATGCGTGCCTACGAGCCCATCACCGACCGCGGCCCCGAGAACAACGGCGTCCGGGTGGTTGGGCTCCGGCTGGAACGGGCGGGCACGATCGGGCCGTGCCAGACCGGCGCCGCGGTCCTCGCGGACGGCGCGATCGTCACGGCCTCGTCCAGCACGCTCGGGACCGCCCTGCTCATCCGCCCGGCGTCCTGACGTCGTCCGGGTCGCGACCGGTTCTGCGGACACCCGGCGCCGCATTCCGAGTCGATCGGTCCACAGAACCGCCTCGCCGGGACCGAGTTTCCGGATCACGGCCGTCGTCGACCCACTGTTCGGGTATGCGGCTCCTCGACGTCGACGCCCTCGCCTGCTCACAACACGGGCTGATCACCCAGGAAACGAGCGGCCTGCCGAACGCGGCGTGGCACCGGGCGGTGCGGGCGGGCCAGATCGAGCAGCTCCATCCCGGCGTGGCCCGGCTCGCCGGCACACCGCGCACGCCCGAGCAGGCGATCGCCGCGGCCGTCTTCGCCGCCGGCCCCGGCGCGCTGGCATCGCATCGCTCGGCCGCTCGACTGTGGGGTGTGCCGCGACCCGATGACGATCCGGTCGATGTGATCGTCGCGGAGGGCCGGCGACCGCGTCTCGAGGGCGTGGTCGTCCACCGTCCACGGGACCGCGGCGACCTCCGCCCGCAACGCCAGTGCGGGATCGCCTGCACGAACGTCCTCCGCACTGCGTGCGATCTCGGTGCCGTCGACGCGACCGGCCTGTCGACCGCGGTCGGCCACGTACTGGCGACCGAGCGGGCCAGCCTCGACGCGCTGGAAGCCGCCGCCGCCCGCCACAGCCGGCGCGGCAGGCCTGGGATCGTCGCGCTGCGTCGGGCGATCGACGAATGGTCGATCGACTCGAAACCGGCCGACTCGATCCTCGAAACCGCGATGTCGTCGCTGATCGAGCGATACACCTTGCCCGCGATCGAGTTCCATCCGATCATCGAGGGCCGCAAGGTCGACTTCCGTGTGTGTGCCACCCCGATCATCCTCGAATGCGACGGATGGGCCCACCACGGTCCGGACCGCCGGGGTTTCGAACGCGACCGGACCCGTGACGTCCGCCTGATCGAGGCCGGCTGGATCATCGTCCGGTTCACCTACCGTTCGATCACGTCGACGCCCGCACTGGTCGCCGCGCGCATCGAAGGCACCTACTCCCGCTGGGCCGGCGTCGCCCCGCCGGACGCCGCCTGACGTTTCTCTGGACGCTCAGCGCCGGAACCCGCCATGATCCGCCCACAGACCGGGGCGGGGCGCGGGGAGCGCACGCGATGCGGCGCGCTCCCCGGCCACGTCCTCGCGCCGTGGCGACCTCGGCTACTCGCCGAAGCAGGTCTCCATCTCGATGACGTCGGGAGCGAACCCCTTGACCGACACCGGGATCTTGCCGCCAGGCGTGTGGAAGGTGATGTCGAGATCGACCTTCGTCGCGGACTTCGCGCGCAGATCGACATCGACGGTGACCGAGCCGAGGTAGTTGAGCTTGGGATGGTCGGAATGCACCGCCCCGTGGAACTGCAGCTCCGCGTCGCACCCGTCGATGACCACCGATTGATGACTGGCGCCACCGCACACGGCCTCGGCCAGGATCGCCGTTCCGGGTTCCGTGCCCGGGCCGCTCAGATCGCAGCCGGCCGTGGGTCCGGCGAGGTAGAAGAACGTGTTGCCGACGCCTTCTTCGATTTCGCTCTCGTTGACGACCCGGGCGTTGTCGATCACGACGCCGTTCGGGAACGCAGGAGCCACGGCGATGAGCTCGACGACGATGCCCAGCGACGTGGTCCCGCCGGGCACCGTGCTCGGACCGATGTCGAATGGTGCCCAGGAAGTTCCGGGGAAGACCGAGAACGTCTCGATCGGTACCGGACCGTCTGCGCAGTCCGGATCGGTCCACGCATGCAACGTCAGATCGACGCGCACGCCGGGTTCGAGTGCGAGCAGTTCGACCGATCCGCTCAACGTGTCACCATCGAAGCCTCCGGTCGGCACGCCGAAATCGGCCACGTTGCCGAAGCAGTTGACCATCCCGCCGTCCGACGTCGGATCGTCGGCGGTGAGTTCACCGGCCGGGTTCTCGGGATCGGCCCCCTCGACGATCGTGAGCGTGGCGTTGTTGAAGCCGCCCCAGAAGTCGACGCCCTCGTCGAAGCCTCCGTTCGGCAGGAGTTCGAAGAACGGCGTCTCCTCTGCTCCGAGCTCGACCTGATAGCCGTACCCGTCGGCGGCAGTGAATGCACCGGCAACCGACAACGACCCGGGGGGCTCGGCCGGTGGGGCCGCCCCCGCTCCGTCGAGCGGGCCGATCACCAGGATCGCCCCCGTCAGCGCGGCCAATGAGGCCAGCGCCACCTTTCCACGCGCTGATGACATGATGTCGTCCCTTCTTCTCGGCTGTCGGACGACACGCAGCCCAGCGTCGTGCGCATTCGCGACTCGAGTGTCACGCCCCGTCGGTGCCAGATGTACCGAACGACGTAGATCGTGAACAGGGCAGAAGGTCACGTCACCCGACCGGCGGCGCGGGCACGTCGATAGCGTGGCGGGCCGCATGGAACGTTTCGGACTGGTCGGGCTCCCCAACGCGGGCAAGAGCTCGCTGTACAACGCGCTGACGGGTGGTGGCGCGTTGGCCGCGCCGTACCCGTTCGCCACGAAGGACCCCAACATCGGTGTGGCGATGGTGCCCGACGAGCGGCTCGACCAGCTCGCCGAGATGTCGCAGTCGAAGAAGACGATCCACGCGCAGGTCGAGGTCGTCGACATCGGCGGGCTCGTCGAGGGCGCCAGCACCGGCGAAGGTCTCGGCAACAAGTTCCTCGCCAACATCCGCGAGGTCGACGCCATCGTCTTCGTGCTCCGCGCGTTCGAGGACGACGACATCGTCGGCTCGCCCGACCCACTCGAACACCTCCGCGTCGTCGAGATCGAACTCGCGCTCGCCGACCTCGAAACGGTCGAGAAGCGGCTGAAGCAGACCGAGCGGGCGGCCAAGCTGGACAAGACGATGGTCGAGGAGGCCGCGGCGCTGAAGACCGCCTACGACTCGCTGTCCGAGGGGCTGCCGCTCTACCGCGCCGGGCTCAGCGACGACGTACGCGCCACGCTCGCGCCGCACTTCCTCCTGACGAATCGTCGCGTGCTCGTCGTCGTCAACGTGGGAGAGGACGACCTCGACTCGATCCCCGAGAAGGAGGCGCTCGTCGCCGCGGAGTTCAACAACGCCGGCGACAACGTCGAGATCATCGGCATGTGTGTGCAGCTCGAAGCGGAGGCGGCGGCGATCACCGACCATGACGAGCGCCGCGAGATCCTCGAAGGATTCGGTCTCGGCGAGGGCGCACTGTTCCGCATGGTCCGCAGCGCCTACCACCTCCTGGGGCTGCGCACGTTCATGACGACCGGCGACAAGGAGAGCCGCGCCTGGACGTTCTACGAAGGCTCGACTGCGCCCGTCTGCGCCGGCCGGATCCACACCGACTTCCAGCGCGGCTTCATCCGCGCCGAGGTGATCCAGTGGGACGAGCTGTTGAAGCACGGCTCGTGGAACGCCGCGAAGGACGTCGGCAAGATGCGCGTCGAGGGCAAGGACTACGTCGCGCAGGACGGCGACGTGATGGAGTTCCGCTTCAACGTCTGAAGCGCGTCGGCCGGCGCCGGCGCAGATCGTTCACCCGTGCTCGTGGAGCACCTGCTCGCGGAACTCGCGCGGGTTGTACGCCATCAGTTCGACGTCGCCGTGGGCCCGCGCCGACGCCGAACGGGGAAAGCCGAGCAGCGGCCCGAGTTCGCCGAAGTACTGCCCGGGGCCGAGCCGCGTCAGCGTCTCTTCACCGCCGTCGGCCAGGACGCGCACGATGTCGACCTCGCCCGCGGTGATCGTGTACACGAGTTCGGAGTGGTCGCCCTGCTCGAACAGCGACTCTCCCGGTCCGAGCCGGACGGGGTGCGCCGGGGCGTCCGCCTCCGACGTCTCGGCGACCATCTGCACGATCCGGTCGGCGATCGGCACGAGGCGCGCGTCGTGCGTGGACACGATGATCTGCCGGCCCTGGGCGCGCAGGTCCTTCAGCAAGGCGATGATCGCCTCGGCCTGGATGTGGTCGAGGTTGGCGGTCGGTTCGTCGGCGAGGAGCAGTGCCGGGTCGGGCCCCAACCCGCGGGCCACCGCGACGCGTTGCTGCTGGCCGCCGGACAACTTCGCCGGCTTGTGGTCGGCGCGTTCGGACAGCCCGACGAGGTCGAGCAACTCGTCCGCCCGCCCGAACGCTGCATTGCGCGCGTGGCCGGTCAGGATCAGCGGCAGCGCCACGTTCTCCCTCGCGCTCAACGAGGGGATCAGGTTGAACGCCTGGAACACGAACCCGATCCGGGTGCGGCGATAGTCGGACAGGTCGTTCTGGTTCAGAGCTGTGACCTCGGTGTCACCGAGCAGGATCGACCCCGACGTCGGCGTGAGGATGCCGCCGAGGCAGGACAGCAACGTCGTCTTGCCGGAGCCCGACGGGCCCAACAGCACGACGAGCTCGCCCGGCTCGGCCGTGAACGACATGCCGTCGAGCGGGCGCACCGCGTAGCCGTCGTGGATGTACTCGACGACCAGATCGCGAACGTGCAGCGCCGTCACGTCAGGCCCCCGCCCCTGCGAACGCGAGCGCCGGATCCGACGTTGCCACGCGGCGCATGCCGGCGGCGCCGGCGAGCAGCGCCATCACGACGGCCAGCAGCGGGACCTGCCAGAACGCGCGCATCGGGACCCGTACCTCGAGCGGGAACGCCGGCACGAGCAGGTACTGCACGAACGCGGCCACGAGCACCGACCCGAGTGCGACGAGCACCGCTTCGAGCGCGAGGCTGCCGAGGAGGGTCGAGTTCGACGTGCCGATCGCCTTCAGCACGGCGAAGTCGCGTTGGCGTTCGAGGGCCGAGAGATAGACGACCGCGCCGATGATCAGCGCGGCGACCATCCACAGCAGGCCCCTGACGAGGTCGACCGACGCGATCGCACTCTCCAGCGGGCCCAGCACGTCCTGGGCGATCGCGTCCGGTTCGGTGGCGACGGTGCCGGCGGGGACGCTCTCGACCGCACCCGCGACGAGCACGACGCTGATCACGTCGCGGCTCTTGAACACGAGGTCCTGGGCGTCGGTGGTCACCATGAACACGAGCGGGATACCGGCGAGCAGCGTCGTGTCGTCCGAGCGGCCGACGACGGTGAACTCGGCCCCCGCAACCGAGACACGATCGCCCACGTCGACGTCCATCGTCGCATCGACGACCAGTTCGCCCGGCGCGGCCGCGGCGCGTCCCGACGTCGTCGGGGGGCTGCCGAGCGCTCCGGCGTCGTGACCGATCAGGATCACCTCCTCGATCGAGCTGCCACGGGCAAGGCTCGAACGCGCGATGACCGCGGGTGCGGTGACGGTGGCGACGACCTCGGCGGCCGCATCCGTGGTCATCGTCGACGAGGCGGTGAACGGCCCGGACACCCCCTCCGGGATCACCCATACGGTCGCCCCGAACGCATCGACGGTGTCGAATGGTTCACGGTTGAACTGTTCGACGAGGCCGGTCATCACGAACAGCAGCGAGAACACGACCGCGGCGAGCACGGTCACGACGACGAACCGGACGGCGCGATGCTGCAGGTCGCGCAGGGTCAGCAGGATCACGCCGGGCTCCGCAGCCACGGCTGGTCGGCCGCCCACTCGCGCACGGCGTCGATCGACGCCTCGTAGCCGACGTCCGCGACCGGTCGCACGCGGTCGAAGTCGAGGAGCCCGACGCCGGGTAGGTGCAGGGACAGCAGCAGATCGACCGTCCCGTCCTGCAGCGCGGCCTGCTGGTTGCGCACCGCACCGGTGAGCATGCTCCGCAGCAGCACGGCGGAGAGACTGGGATAGTCCCGACCCCGACCGCGGAGCTTGGCGGCGAGCGCACGGAAGCCGGACACGTGCGAACCGTAGTCGAGCTTCGATCGGGGCCCGAGTTCGGGTGCGACGTCGACTGCGATGATCGTCCCGATCGTCGCGTCGCGACTCATCACCTCGGTCGGCAGGTTGTTCAGCACCCCACCGTCGACGAGCAGATCGCCGCCGTACGGCACGGGTGGGAGCACGCCGGGGATCGCCACGCTCGCCCGGATCGCCAGTGCGGCGTCGCCGCGCCGGTGCACCTCCATCTGCGACGTCGTCAGGTTCGTCGACACCGTGTAGTACGGCAGCCACATGTCCTCGATCGCCCAGTCGCCGAACGTGGCGTCGATGTTGCCACTGATCCGTTCGCCCTTGATCAACGACACCATCGGCAGCGTGTAGTCGAGCAGGCGCCGGAACTGGGCCTGCACCTCCTCGACGAGCCGGTCGTCGGGCGTACCGATCGCGATGCCGCCGCTGATCGGCGCGCCCATCGAGCAGCCGGCCACCTGGTCGATCGGTACGCCGGCCTCGCGCAGCGCGAGGTAGGCGCCGATGTGGGCGAACCCGCGGGCCCCGCCGCCGCTGAGCACCAGACCCACTCCGTTGCCGCTCGCCAGGCGGGCGAGACGGGCCGCGTCGTCCGTCGAGCCGACGCGCACGTGGACGACTTCGTCGATCGTGAATTCGCGGAGCAGTGCGGACGTGTTGCGCGGCCGATCGGTGCCCGCAGGGTGGAGGACCGCCAGCATCCTCGCGACGTGGCTCGATCCCTCGATCGCTGCGAGCACCGCCGCCATCCGCGCCCGCTCAGCCGCGTCCGGATGGGGCGACGACACGAGCACGAGCCGATCCGCCTGGCGCAACGCCCGGCGCGTCCACGGCGTCATCTCGCGATCCGCCTCGAGGACGACATAGTCGTTGCCGACGTCGGCCTCGTGCATGAACTCGGCGAGTCGCGGCACCCCGACGTTGTCGACCGTCGCCTGCGCGATGTCGGTCCGGTTGAGGAGTTGGTCGACCCGCCGGCTCGACAGGTGTCGGACCGTGCCGTGGCGGGCCACCTCCGTCACGAAGCTGTCGAGCAGCGGACCCGTGTCCATCTCGGACGTGACCGCCACGGTCACCGAGGCGGCGCGGTCGATGAGCCGTCGAGGCTTCGTGGCGCGTCCGAGGATGCCGCGCGTGACGTGCAGCATCAGCGCGGGCGACTTCGACACGAGTTCTTCGAACAGCGCCGTGGGAAACGCGGCCAGCGTCGTGTCGCGCACGGCCCGCACCGTCGCCGAGCGGGGCCGCCGGTCGAGCAGGCCGAGCTCGCCGACGACTTCGGTCCTGCCGATCTCCCGCACGAGCTCGTCGTTGCCGTCGTCGTCGCGCACGAGCACGATCAGCCGACCGCCGACGATGAAATACGCCGCATCGGACTCGTCGCCCTGCTCGAACAGGGTGTCGCCCGCGTCCAACCGGCGCCAGCCCACCCGATCGACGACCTCCTGGATCAACTCGTCGTCGTTCGTCTGCATCAGGTCGGTCACCATCGTCGCGACCTGACTCCGGTCGATCCGCTCACGAGCTTGCGCCGACACGCTGTCCGCGTACGCCGGGTGCTCGTCGAGCCAGCGTTCGAAATCGGCTCGAGCGATCACCAGCACCGTGACGTCACCATCGGCGCGCAGCGTCGCGGTGCGGCGGCCACCCGCGATCGTGGTGACCTCGCCGACGATCGCGCCGGCATCGATCGTGCCGACGACGAGTTCGCCGTACGCCGTCGTCGTCGTGGCCTGCAGGCTGCCGGCGAGCACGAAGAACACCTCGGCCGCCTCGTCGCCCTCGGTCACCAGCACATCGCCGTGGCCGAGCCGGATTTCGCGTGCAGCGTCGCCGAACTCGTCGACCAGTGTCGCAGCGAATTCCACCCTCACACCCCCGAAACACTCCTGTTCGTTCCCAGCGCCGAGGGTAACCCTCGACCGTGACCAGGGGTGAATCCCGACCGGACGTGCGCGCGCGTCACGCCGCCGGCTCGAACCGCCGCAACTGCTGGGCGGACGTGAACAGCTGCCGGGCGATGCCGAGGCTCATCACGGTCGTCGTCGTCGCGACGCTCCCGAGCACCAGGTACATCACCGAGATCTGCACACGGACGGCATCGACGGGGTCGACACCGGCGAGGATCAGCCCGACCATCGCGCCCGGCAACGCGACGATTCCCACCGCCTTCGTCGTCTCGACCTGCGGCACGAGTGCCGTGCGCAACGCCTGGCGCAGGTGCGGCCGGAACGAATCCGCGGCGGACAGCCCGAGCGCAAGCCGCCCCTCGATCACGTCCCGCTGCTCGTGGGCCGCGATCAGCAACTGACGCGACACCAGCACGGTCGCCGACAGCGAGTTGCCGACGACGATGCCGGCCAGCGGCACGATCGTCCGCCCCTCGATCTCGTAGATCTGGAATCCGAACAGCACGCCGAGCGTCACCAGACCCGACATCAGGTAGGCGACCATCGACAGGACGAACACGCGCGGGACGCCGGGGGCGCGCTGCGCCGTCGTCCACGATGCGAACAGCAGCATGAACGTGAGCCAGAGTCCCGACCAGATCAACGGGTCGTCCGGGTCGACGACGAGCTGCAGCGCCCAGCCGACGATCAGCAACTGCCCGAGCGCGCGGGTCGCCGCCCACAGCACCGACCGTTCGAGACCGAGCCGCCGCCACAGCGAGATCGCGACCGCGACCGCGATCAGCAGGCCGGACGCGGCGAGGCCGCCCAGGCCGATGCTGGCGTGCGCCGATGCGACAGACGCGACGGTCACGACCGCTCCCCCGGCTCGGGCGCGCCGACCAGCCGGCGCACGACCGCGTCGTCGCTGGCGTCGAGGTCGGCGAGATGACCGAATGCCGCGACGGCGCCACCGACGATCGCCAGCACATGATCGGCCAACCGCCGCAACTGCTCCGTGTCATGGCTGACCCACACGACGGCCAACCCCTCGTCGGCGAGCTGCCGCGCGAGCGCTTCGATCGCCAACCGCGCGTCGAGATCGAGCGCGGCGGTCGGTTCGTCGGCCAGGAGCACCCGCGGCCGGGTCAGCAGCGCCCGCGCCACGCACATCCGTTGGGCCTCCCCGCCCGACAGCGCCGACGCCGCCCGATTGAGCAGTGCCGGGTCGAGCCCGACGTGCGCCATGACGTGCACGGCACGGTCGGCATCGACGTCGGGATCGGCGACGCGGAAGTTGTCGAGGACCGAGCCAGGAAACAGGGGCGGCCGCTGGAAGACGGTGGCGACCTGACGGCGCAGTGCCTGGGGCGCGATCGAATCGAGCGGCTCGCCGTGCCAGCGGACCTCGCCGCCGAGTGGGTCGTCGAGCCGGTTGAGCAGCCGCAGGAGCGTCGATTTCCCCGACCCCGACGGACCGACGATGACGGTGATCCCGGCCGCCGGGATGTCGACGGTGACGTCACGCAGGATCGGCGTGGCCGGCGGGCCGGCGGCGACGGAACGGAGCGAGAAGCCATCAGCATCCGTCACCCTCCGGACGGTAGTGCACGCCGTCGGCGCGCCAGCGTGCCGGCGAACGCCGTGATCGACGCAACCCGTCGCCGCCATGGCATGCTTCATCCATGGCGTGGTTGGTCAGCGGTGCTCACGTGCTCGCCTCCGCCGAAATCGCCGCGACGCGGGCGCAGCGGCGGCGGGGCCTGCTCGGCCGTGACCACCTGGAGGGGGCACTCGTCCTGCGCCCGTGCCGGGCCGTGCACACGATCGGCATGAAGTTCCCGATCGACGTCGCCTACCTCGACGGCGACGGCGTCGTTCTCAAGACGGCACAGATGGGGCGCCACCGGATGGGTGCGCCGGTGCGCCGCTCCCGTGTCGTGATCGAGGCCGAGGCCGGGGCGTTCGCCCGGTGGGGTCTGCGCGTCGGTGACGTGATCGAGGTGCGCGAGGACCAGCCGGGCTCGTGAGCACGCTGTGGCTCGTGGCAACGCCGATCGGCAATCTCGGTGACCTCGCGCCACGCGCGACCGAGGTTCTCGCCTCGGTCGACCTCGTGTGTTGCGAGGACACCCGGCGGACCGGGGTGCTCCTGCGGCATGCGGGAATCCGAGCCAAGCGCCTGACGGTCTGCAACGACCACACCGAGCACGACCGCATCAACGAGGTCCGGCGGGTCCTCGACTCCGGTGGCGACGTCGCGATCGTCAGCGACGCCGGGACACCGGGGATCTCCGACCCCGGCGAACGGATCGTCCGTTCGGTCGTCGGCACCGCGCACGACGTCAGCGCCGTGCCCGGACCGAGCGCGGCGATCATGGCGCTGACGATCAGCGGGCTCGATGCGACCCGCTTCGTGTTCGAGGGGTTCCTCCCGCGCAAGGGCCGCGACCGCAGCGACCGGCTGTCGCTGATCGCATCCGAACCGCGGACCGTCGTCGTCTACGAGGCACCACACCGGGCGCTGCGGACGCTCGACGACCTGCGCTCGGCGTGCGGCAGCGACCGCCGGGTCGTGATCACCCGCGAGCTGACGAAGCTCCACGAGGAAGTCGTCCGCGGGCGACTCGGTGAGATCGACATCGGCGAACCGCGCGGCGAGTACGTCTTCGTCGTGGCCGGCGCAGCCGACGACGAGCCCGCCGACGACGCGACGGTGGAAGCGGCCCTCGACGCCGCGCTGTCCGCCGGCACGTCGACGCGCGATGCCGCCGACCAGGTTGCCGCCGCCACCGGCCGGTCCCGCCGCCTCGTCTACAACCTCGCCCTCGCAGTGAAGGAGCGGCGCGGTGAGTGAGTACGCCGGGCTCGCCAGCACCGGCCCGAGCGCAGCGTTCTTCGACCTCGACCGCACGCTGATCTCGGGTTCATCCGCGTTCACGTTGGCGATCGAGGCACGGCGCGCCGGCCTCGTCAAGCCGGGCGAGTTCGCGCGTGATGCGTTCGGTGCCCTCGCCTTCAAGCTCTTCGGCGCGGACGACGACACGTCCGACGAGGTTCGCACCCGCATCCTCAGCGCGGTCGCCGGGATGCGCCAGAGCGACCTCCAGGGGCTGAATGCCGAAGTGCTCCCCCGCCTGCTGGCGCGGCTGCGCCCGGAGGCGCGTCGCCTCCTCGACCGTCATCGTCGAGCGGGCCGCGACACGTACATCGTGTCAGCGGCGCCGCAGGAGATCGTCGAACCGCTCGCCCACTCGCTCGGCATGACGTCCGGCATCGGTACCCGCAGCCGGCTCGACCAGGGCGTCTACACCGGCGACCTCGACGGGCCGTTCTGCTACGGCGAGGGCAAGGTCGAAGCGATCACCGAGCTCGCCCGCTGGCACGGCTACGAACTGGCCCAGTGCTATGCGTACAGCGATTCGGCCAGCGATCTGCCGATGCTCGAGGCGGTCGGACATCCGGTCGCGGTGAACCCGGACGCCAAGCTCGAACGGCACGCCCGCCGCCACGGCTGGCCGATCGTCATCTTCAGCCAGCGCACGAAGTCGGTACTGCGGCGGACGGTCGCGTCGGCCGCTGCGGTCGGCGTCGCCGGCGCGGGGTTCGCCGCCGGCACCGTCGTCACCAACGCCCGCTCCCCCAAGTCACGCTTCCGCCGCTGAGTCAAAGTTGTGCCAGGCACAACTTTGACTCGGGAACCACCCGTGGCGGCCACCGGCCGAACCTCTAACGTGCAGGCGTGAGCCGGTTCTACGTGACCACCCCGATCTACTACGTCAACGCCGAGCCCCACCTCGGCCACGCGTACACCACGATCGTCGGCGATGCGCTCACGCGGTGGCGCCGGCTGCTCGGCGACGACGTCACGTACGTCACGGGCACCGACGAGCACGGGCTGAAGGTCCAGCAGTCGGCGGAAGCGGCCGGGATGGAGCCACAGGCCTTCACCGACGAGATCGCCCCGAAATTCGCGGCGTTGTGGGACCGGCTGAACATCGCCAACGACGACTTCATCCGCACGACCGAACCGCGTCACAAGGCAGCGGTCGCAGAACTCCTCCAGCGGTGCTACGACGCCGGCGACATCGAGCTGGACACGTTCGCCGGCAAATACTGCGTCGCCTGCGAGGAGTACTACAGCGACGAGGAACTCGTCGACGGCGACCGGTGCCCGATCCACCTCCGGGTCACCGAGTACTTCGAGGAGGAGAACTACTTCTTCCGCCTCTCGCGTTTCGAGGACCGGCTGCTCGACTGGTATGCGCGGCATCCCACGGCGATGACCCCCGAGCATCGCGGCAACGAGGCGATCGGCCTGATCAAGAGCGGCCTGCGCGACTTCTCGATCAGTCGCACGTCGCTGACCTGGGGCGTGCCGCTGCCGTGGGACGAGACCCATGTCGCGTACGTCTGGTTCGATGCGCTGACGAACTACCTCGCGGCGGTCGGTTTCGGCGACGGCACCGACCGCTACCGGGACTGGTGGCCGGTCGACTACCACCTGATCGGCAAGGACATCGTCCGTCAGCACTGCGTCTACTGGCCGGCGATGCTGATGTCGGCCGGCGTCGAGCTGCCGAAGGGCTGGGCGATCGGGGGCTGGCTGCTCAGCGATGGCGACAAGATCTCGAAGTCGTCCGGCAACGCGGTCGACCCGCTCGACGTGATCGGCGACGTCGGTCTCGACGGGTTCCGGTACTACTTGCTCGCCGACACGACGTACGGCAACGACGGCGACTTCAGCTACGAGGGCGTCGTCAGCCGGTACAACGCAGACCTCGCGAACAACCTCGGCAACCTCGCCGCGCGGGTCGCAACGGTCGTCGCCAAGAAGTGCGACGGCATCGGTACCGCGCCCGACGCCGACAGCGCGCTGGCTGCGGCCGCCGCGGCTGCATATGAGGGGGCCGCCGCGCAGTGGGACGTCGTGCAGCCGAGCCGAGCCCTCGACGCCACCTGGTCGCTGGTCCGCGCGACGAACAGCCACCTGGAGGCCCACGAGCCGTGGAAGTCCGACCCCGGCCCGGCCGTCGACACGGTGATGGGCGATGCACTCGAAGCGCTGCGGATCGTCGCGGTGCTCTGCTCGCCGGCAATGCCCGACATCGCGCAGACGTTGTGGGAGCGGATCGGCATGACCGGCGAGGTCGCTGACCAGCGCCTGCCGCAGGCGGCGGAGTGGGGCCAGTACGCGGGCGGCGCAACGGTCACCAAGGGCGAACCGCTCTTCCCGCGGATCAAGGTCTGACAGCCGTGGCGACCGAGCCGGAATGGATCGACTCGCACTGCCATGTGCACGACGAGCGGATCCCCGACGGCACCGCCGGGGCGGTCGCGGCCGCTGCGGCGCACGGCGTGACCACACTCGTCACGGTCGGGTGCGACCGGGCCACCTCCGAGGCCGCGATCGCCGCCGCGGCCGCCCACGACCAGGTGTACGCGACCGTCGGTTTGCACCCGCACGAAGCGAGCCACGGCGTCGACACGATCGTCGACCTGCTCGACACGCCGGGCATCGTCGCAGTCGGCGAAGCGGGGCTGGACTACTACTACGAGCACTCGCCGCGCGCCGCCCAGCGG
>JABDKP010000112.1 GCA_013002175.1 Ilumatobacter sp. | reverse complement strand
ATCGTTCTCCGCGTTGAAGATTCGCCGGCGTCCGAGGTGACCCAGGTCGTGCTGAAGTTCACCCAGATCGACGACGAAGTACAGGTCTTTCACAACGACAGCCAGGATCCAGTCTGGAAGCACGGCATTCTTCGCCACACCGACGAAGCCCAAACGCACACGCTTGAGCTACAAGGCGGCGCGAACAAGCTCGAGGTGAAAGCGTTCAACGACATTGGGTCTGCAAGTTTGTTCGGCTCGATCACGTATAGCTACGCCGATCGGACGGAAACGCACGTGTGGGAGGACAACGCCGGTCATCATGTTCCGCGGCGTCCCGAACCCTTCGAGCACTATGTGCACGAGTTTCAGCACTGACGTCTCGCAATAAGAATTCGACCGCCGGCCGCCGTCGTTCGAGCACGCCTACGCCCGGCGTTTCGTCGGGCTCCCTGCTAGACGATCTTGCGTTCGTTGGCCCAGGCGGTGATCTGGTGGCGGTTCGACAGCTGCAGCTTGCGCAGCACGGCCGACACGTGGGTCTCGATCGTCTTCACCGACAGGTGCAGCCGGCCGGCGATCTCCTTGTACGTGTAGCCGCGCGCGATCAGGCGCAGCACGTCCTGCTCGCGCGCAGTGAGCTGGTCGAGTTCGGGGTTCGACGGCGCGGGGACGTCGCCGGAGAACGCGTCGAGGACGAACCCGGCGAGGCGCGGCGAGAACACTGCGTCGCCGCCGTGGACGCGCACGATTGCGTCCAGCAGCTCGTCGACGGTGATCGTCTTGGTGACGTAGCCGCGGGCGCCGGCGCGGACGACGGCGATCACGTCTTCGGCAGCGTCCGACACCGACAGCGCGAGGTACCGGCAGGCAAGGTCGTCGCCGGCGAGTTCTGCGATCACCGTGTGGCCCCCGCCGCCGGGCAGGTGGACGTCGAGCAGCACGACGTCGGGCCGCACCCGCCGGATCACGTCGATCGCCGCGTCGCGGTCCGAGGCCTCGCCGACGATGTCGATGCCGGGCCCGTCGTCGCGCGATGCCGCGAGCTCGGTCAACTCGCCGCGCACACCGGCTCGGAACAGCGCGTGGTCGTCGACGAGGACGAGTCGGATCGGTCGGGTCGTCATGCGCGCACCCGCGGGACCCGCAGTTCGACCTCGGTCCCGACACCCGGCCGCGACTCGATAACCGCGGTACCACCGGCCCGCTCGATGCGCTTGACGATCGAGTCGGCGATGCCTCGGTGGCCGTTGGCCGACTCCCGGTTCGCCGACGTGTCGAAGCCGACACCGGTGTCGCGTACGAACCCGGTCAGCTCCGCATCGTCGGCCTCGACGAACACGTCGATCCGATCGACGCCGGCATGGCGGGCTGCATTGACGATCGCCTCGCGCAGCGCCGCAACCAGCGATCGCGCCGCGTCGTCGAGCGGCTGGTCGCCGACGACGACGGCCTCGACGCGCAGATCGTGGTCGGCCTCGATCTCACTCGTCAATGCCGCGACCGCCTCGTGGACCGAGTTCGGGTCGCCGGCCGGGGTGATGCCGTACAGCCATGCGCGCAACTCGCGCTCCTGGCGGCGGGCGAGGCTGGACATCCGCCGCGGGTCCTCACTCCGCTGGATGAGCACGAGCGACTGCAGGACGGAGTCGTGGAGATGGGCGGACACCCGGGCGAGCTCGTCCTCGCGGATGCGCATTGAACGTTCCTCGTCCAGCGACCGCAGGAGGCGGCCGAGCGCCGGCGCACCGAACATCGCCAGACCACCGACGAAGACCGCGATCGCGGCTGCCGACGCACCGACGTTGCCGAGACCCCCGGTCCGGCTCGCGAGCGAGATGACACCTGCGCCGAGCAGACCGAGGCCGGCCACGAGTTGGAGCAGCTGTCGGATGCGCTGTCGACGCGACCACGCGACGACCCGGCTGTCCGGCTGAGCCCAGGCCAGGCCGATTCCGAGCGCCACCGCCGACGCCGCGATCATGATGCCGTCGCTCGGCCACACGCCGATCTCGCGGGCGGCGATCAGGACGAGCGCCGTGATGCATCCGATCGCAACGTCCCGGCGCCGATTCGGCGGGGTCGGGCGGGGCGTCGACGACGACGTCGGTTCCGACGCGACGACGAGCGCACCGTAGAGCACGACACCGAGGCCACCGACGAGGCCGAGCAGCCCGAGCGCGGCACGGAAGACCGCCGGCTCGACGCCGCATCGCTGCGCCCACCCAGCCGCCGCACCCGTCAGAACCCGGTCGCTGCTGCGCGCAGCGGGAACGACGCCGTACCGCGCCAGCCGCCCTGCGACGTCCTGTCGCGGCGACGCGACGGCGGTGGGTTCGAGATCTTCCACGACGTCAATTCTGGCACCTCCGCGGTGATCCGACATCGGGATGTCCCCTGGGAACTCCAGGGTGAATTCCAGGGTCATCCCCGATGTGCCGATCGTCGCGGTTCCGTACCTTCGATGGCATGGACAGCCCGTTCTCCCCTCCCGAAGGCGACCTGCTCACCGAGGACCAGGTGCCCGCCGAGGCCGACGGCGTCGCCGTGTCGACCCGCCATCCCGACTCGATCGTCGCCGGCGTCGCCGCCACCATCGCGGATCGTCTCGGGCTCGACCCGCTGTGGATCCGGCTCGGCTTCGTCGTCCTCACGCTGATCAGCGGCCTCGGGCTGCTCGTCTACTTCGGGTTGTGGCTCGTGCTCGTCGTCGGCGGCGACGAGTCAGCCGTCCTGGCTCGCATCGGCGGCGGCGCGATCCTCCTCGTCGCCGTGCCGTTGATGATTGCCGCGGCCGACGTCGAGTTCGCGTCGGGCCCCCTCGCACTGATCGCGCTGCTCGGCGGCCTGGCGGTTGCACTGTGGCGCAGCGCCCCCGACGCCGAACGGCGTGCACCCGCGATCACCCGCCACGCCGAGTCGACGGTCACCGCCCCCCACTCGCCGACGCCCTCCCCCCGGCGGTCACCGCGTGTCCGACGCGAGCCCACGTTTCTCGGGCAGCTCACGCTCGGACTCGCGGTGATCGTGGCGGCAGCAGGCGCGCTGATCGACGAGCTCAACGGTGGCCGGATGCACCCCGAACAGTGGCTCGGCGCGGCCGGCCTGGTGTGCGGTCTGGGATTGCTCGTCGGCGCGGTGCGCGGGCACGCCCGCTGGCTGATCGTCCCCGCTCTCCTGTTCGCGGTGGTCGGGTACGGCGGTGGCCTGCTCGCCCGATCCGGCGTCAGCGTCGCCGATGCGTTCGGCGACCAGTACCTCTACGTCAGTTCCGACTCGCCCCGTGAACTGTCGACCGACGTGGGTTTCGGACGATCGCTCGTGTCCGCCTTCGAGCCGCCACGCGAACAGGTGGTTGTCGACGCCCGGATGGCGATGGGTGAACTGACCGTCGAGGCACGCGACGACGTCGCAATGGAGATCCGCATCGTCAGTGACCACGTGACGGTCCGCCGCGACGGCCAACGGATCACGAGTGACCGAGTCACGCTCGGGCCGGATCGCGAGCCCGACGTCATCGTCATCGCAACCCTGCTTCGCGGCAAGCTCGAGATCCGGCAGCTGTTCTCCGATGCCGTCGTCGACGACGTCGACGCCGATGACCTGCTGATCAGTGATGGCCCGCCCGCGATCGACCAGGTGACCGTCGTCGCGGACGGCGTGGCGGTGACGCCGGACGGCTGGCTGGTACTCGGTGAGCGCGAGGCGATCGTCACGCAGGACTTCGAGATGATCCTCGGCGACGGGGCGTGGCGCGGCGATGCCAGCTTCGCCGTGTCGACGGCCTTCGGCGAGTACCTGATCATCGACAACGTGCTGCTGACGCCCGACCTCCAGGTCTTCCGACTCGACGACATCCGCGGCGCGGGCGCACCGGTCACCACGCTCGCGGGGGACTCGCCCTCGATCGTCGAGGAATGATCACGATGACCATGTCAAGGCCAACCCCGAATCGAGGAAGCTCGTGAAACGCCACCCCTTCGACGTCATGTCCGCGCTGCTCGGTGTGCTCGCCATCGCCGCCGGCGCGATCACGATCTCCGGAGCGATCGACCCGTTCGACGGTGCCGACGTGGGGGTCTGGGTCACCCTCGCGGGGCTCGCCGTCGGCCTGCTGATGCTGCCGTGGGGCCGGTGGTCGCGCGCCGCCGACCACGAACGCGTGAGGTAATTGCGCACCAGATGCGCAACAACCTCACGCGTTCGCATGGGGTGGGGCGGGTGGGCCGGCCGGCCACGGGTCAATGTGGTGGATGTTGGGTACGGTTCCGCCATGACCCGGGCCAGCTTCTACGAACAGGTCGACACGACACTCGCCGGCATCCGTGACGACGGGCTCTGGAAGGCCGAACGGGCGATCGTCTCTCCGCAGGGTGCCACGATCACCGTTGTCGACGGCGGTGAGGTGCTCAACTTCTGTGCCAACAACTACCTCGGTCTGGCCGACGACCCGTCGCTGGTCGCGGCGGCCAACGAGGCGATGGAGACGTACGGCTACGGGATGGCGTCGGTGCGCTTCATCTGCGGCACGCTCGACCTCCACCGCACGCTGGAACACGAGATCGCCGAGTTCATCGGGACCGACGACGCGATCACGTTCGCGGCGTGCTTCGACGCCAACGGCGGTGTGTTCGAACCGCTGCTCGGCGCCGAGGACGCGATCATCTCCGACTCGCTGAACCACGCGTCGATCATCGACGGCGTCCGGTTGTGCAAGGCGATGCGCTACCGCTTCGCGACTCGCGATCTGGACGACCTGGACGCCCAACTGCGGCAGGCCCGCGCCGACGGTGCCCGCCACGTGCTGATCGTCACCGACGGCGTGTTCTCGATGGACGGCTACATCGCCGATCTCGCCGGCATCTGCGAGCTCGCCGACCGGCACGACGCGCTGGTGATGGTCGACGACTGTCACGCCACCGGCTTCATCGGCCCGAACGGTAGGGGGACGCCCGCGCTGCACGGCGTCGCCGACCGCGTCGACATCGTCACGAGCACGCTCGGCAAGGCGGTCGGCGGGGGAATGGGCGGATTCGTCGCCGCGCGGCAGAACATCGTCGACCTGTTGCGTCAACGCGCCCGTCCGTACCTGTTCTCCAACGCGCTCGCGCCGGCCCTGCTCGGCGGCGCGCGGCAGGCGCTGCGGCTCGTCGCCGACGGCGATGCACTGCGCGCCCGGCTGGTCGCCAATGCGGCGCGGTTCCGTGCGGCGATGACCGCGGCGGGGTTCACCCTGTCGGGTGAGGGCCACCCGATCATCCCGGTGATGATCGGTGACGCGTCGCTCGCCGCCGAGATGGCGGCCCGGCTCCTCGACCGGGGGATCTACGTCACCGCGTTCTCGTACCCGGTCGTGCCGCACGGGACGGCGCGCATCCGGACGCAGATGAACGCGGCCCACACCGACGCCGACCTCGATCGAACCGTCGAGGCGTTCACCGCAGTCGGAACCGAGCTCGGTGTCATCGGGGCCGCGACGTGAAGGCGCTCGTCAAGGCCGAACCGGCGAAGGGCCTCGTGCTCACCGACGTGCCCCGGCCGGAACCCGGCCCGGCCGACGTGTTGATCAAGGTGACGCACGCGGCGATCTGCGGTACGGATCTGCACATCTACAACTGGGACGAGTGGGCGCAGGAGACGATGACCCCGCCGGTCGTCGTCGGCCATGAGTTCGTCGGCGTCGTCGAGGCGGTCGGCGCACAGGTCGACGACATCGAGCCCGGCACCCGGGTGGCCGGCGAGGGGCACATCGTGTGCGGTCACTGTCGCAACTGCCGGGCCGGCGACGGCCACCTCTGCCGGGCGACCGTCGGCGTCGGCATCCAGCGCGACGGTGGCTTCGCGGAGTACGTGGTGATCCCGGCCCGCAACGCCTACCCGATCCCCGACTCGGTCCCCGATCGGATCGCCGCGATCCTCGACCCGCTCGGCAACGCGGTGCACACGGCACTGTCGTTCGACCTCGTCGGCGAGGACGTCCTGATCACCGGCGCCGGCCCGATCGGCCAGATGGCCTGCGCGGTCAGCCGCCATGCCGGCGCCCGGCACATCGTGGTCACCGACGTCGAGCAGTCCCGCCTGGCAACCGCGAAACAGATGGGCGCGACCCGTGCCGTCGTGGCCGGGGCCGGCGCGATCCGCGACGCGATGGAGGATCTCGGAATGACCGAGGGCTTCGACATCGCCCTGGAGATGTCCGGCAGTCCGCATGCCGTGTCCGACATCCTGCAGCACGCCAACCACGGTGCGAAGGTGGCGCTGCTCGGGCTGTTCGCGCATCCGGCGGAGATCGACCTGAACCAGGCGATCCTGAAAGGACTGACGATCAAGGGGATCTACGGCCGGGAGATGTTCGACACGTGGTACAAGGCGGTGGCGATGCTCAACTCGGGCCTCACCATCGACCCGGTGATCAGCCATCACTTCCCGCTCGACCAATTCGAGGCGGCGTTCGAGGCGCTCCTCGCGGGCGAGGCGAACAAGGTGATCCTCGACATCGCCTGACCGCGCCGGGGAACGAGCCGCGTGTGCCGTGTCAGCGTGGCTCGTTGAGCTCGATCAGGTTGCCGGTCGGGTCCTTCAGGAAGGCCTGTCGGCAGACGCCGGCGATCTCGATCGTGTCGGACAGCGCCACGCCGTGCGTCGCCAGTTCCTCTCGGGCCGCCTCGATGTCGTCCACGTGGATCGCGAAGTGCTGGCCCTCGGGCGGGATGAAACCCTCTACCTCGAGCAGGTGCACCTGCTGGGCCCCGACCTGCAACCACGACCCCCGAAACGGGAAGTCGGGTCGGTCGGAACGCTCGGTCATGCCGAGCACGTCGATGTAGAACCGCGCCGCGACGGCGGCGTCGGTCACGTTGATCGACACGTGATGCACCCCTGAGCACTCCATCGGCTCGCGACGTTATGGCACGCGATCTACGCTGTCGAGACACACGTGACGAAGAGGAGACGTGATGGTGCACAGCGGGGCGGCGAATGCCGACGAGTACATCGCCGAGTTGCCGCCCGAGCGGGCCGACGTGGTCGAGCGAGTCCGGCAGTTCGTGCTCGACAACCTTCCGCCGGGCGTCGAGGAGACGGTCAACTTCGGGATGATCGCGTACGAGATCCCGCTGGAGCGCTACCCGGAGACGTACAACGGGCAGCCGCTGATGTACGCCGCGCTCGCCGCGCAGAAGCACCACTACGCCCTGTACCTGAACGGTGCATATGCATCCGACCCCGCGCGCGACGCGCTGCGTGATGCCTACGCGGAGGCGGGCAAGAAGTTCGACATGGGCAAGAGCTGCCTGCGCTTCAAACGGTACGACGACCTCCACGAGGAGGCGGTCGCCGAGGCGTTGCGGTCGATCAGCGTCGACGACTTCATCGGCTTCTACGAAGCGAGCCGGCGCCGCTGACGCTCTGTCAGGCGGGCGACGAGATGCCGACGCCGCTGCGTTCGTCGCGCCCGAACCGGGCGATCTCAGCAGCGATGTCGAGGGGGTGGACGCCGGCGCGGGCGCCGCGGTCATCATCGGTCAGCAGGTGGGCCGGGATGATCCACGCGATCTCGAACTCGAGACCGTCGGGATCCTTCCCGTACAGACTCTTGGTGGTGCCGTGGCTGCTCGAACCGACGAGGTGGCCGCCGTCGGCGAGCACGCCCGCGAGCCGCTCGAACTCGCCGAGCGTGTCGACCTCCCAGGCGAGGTGGTACAGCCCGACGGTGCCGCGGCCGGCGTCGCTGGCCCGGGCTTCGGAGCCGATCTGGAAGAGGCCGAGGTCGTGGTCGTTCGTCGAACCGTCCGCCTGGAGGAACGCCGCGCCGGGAAACTCGCTGACGACGTGGAAGCCGAGCACGTCGGTGTAGAACCGCGCCGACTGGTCGACGTCTCGCACGTACAGCACTGCATGGTTCAAACGCTGGATCGCCATGCCCCATACAACGTCGCACCGATGACGCTATTCCGGGCGCCACGATGCGGCGGCGCGTCGGCGTTCGAGCGTTCTGTGGACGTTGTGATGCGGATTCCGCACCGATCGGTCCACAGAACGTGTGGCTGACGTGTGGCAGCGGCGTGCAAACCTCGTGCGCACCCGCCGACGCGCGGTGGGAGACTGACACCGTGTCCAACCCGAGAAACCCCCGCTGGCGAGCGCTCGGCGCGCTGCTGCGCCCCGACGCCGGGCGATGGGTCGCGCTCGGCGTGCTGGTCGCCGCCGGTGCGGGGCTGACGCTCGGTGGGCCACTGATCGTCCGGCGGATCGTCGACCGCGCCACCGCAGGGGCCACCGCCGCCGAACTCACCCGACTCGCCGGGCTGTTCCTGGCGATCGCGGTCGCGACGCAGCTGATCGCCGTCGCGGTGGCGTGGTTCGCCACGGTGTCGGCGTGGCGCACCACCAACTCGCTGCGCATCCAGATGACCGCCCACGTGCTCGGGCTCGACCACGAGTTCCACCGGCGGCACACGCCCGGTGAGCTGATCCAACGCGTCGACGGCGATGTCACGTCGGTGTCCGACTTCCTCAGCCAGGTCGTGCCGAAGGCCGCGGGCGCGGTGCTGACCCTCGTCGGCATGGTGGCGGTGCTGGTGTTCATCGACTGGCGAGTCGCGATCGGGATGACCATCTACCTGTCGATGGCGGTCGCGGTCGTCGTGCGGTCGCGGCACCGTGCGGTGCTCGAGTCCTCCGACGAGATGGGGGCGCTGGCGCGCCTGTACGGCGGGATCGAAGAGCGGTTGACCGCCGCGGAGGACCTCCGCGCCAACGGCGCCGCCGACCACGTCGCCTGGCGGTTCATCGAGGACAGCACGGACGCGATGACGACCAGCGTGCGGCGCGAACGCGCCTTCCTGACGATGTGGTGGATCGTGCAGTCGGCGGTCACTGCGGGATGGGTGATCGTGCTCGTCGTCGGTGTCACGCTCGTCTCGGCGGATGCGATCACGATCGGAACGGCGTTCCTGCTGTACCAGTACGTGCTCACCGTGTCACGCCCGCTCGAGGACGTGGTCCACATGCTGGAGACCGTGCAGAAGGCGAACGGCGCGATGGTCCGGGTGCAGGATCTCCTCGCCACCTCGGCGACGATCGTCGACGACGGGACGACCTCACCGTCGACCGGGCCACTGTCGGTGGAGTGCGTCGGCGTCGACTTCGATTACGGCGACGACCAGCCGGTGCTGCACGACCTCGACATCGACCTGACGGCCGGCCGCTCGGTCGGCATCGTCGGGCGGACCGGCAGCGGCAAGACGACGTTCTCGAGACTCGTGCTGCGGCTGGTCGAGCCGACGCGGGGCCTGGTCTGCCTCGGCGGCGTGCCGATCGCCGACATCCCGCTCGACGAACTCCGGCGACGGGTGGCGCTCGTGTCGCAGGAGGTCGAGCTGTTCGCCGGCACGGTCCGCGACAACGTCACGCTGTTCGATCCCAGGCCGACCGACGACGAGGTGGTCGCGACGCTGCGCGCCGTCGGGCTGGACCAACTGGCCGACGGCGACATCCATCGGGCGCTCGGATCGGGCGGCGCCGGGCTGTCGGCGGGTGAGGCACAACTGCTGTCGCTGGCGCGCGTGTGGCTGCGCGAACCCGACCTCGTCGTGCTCGACGAAGCGACCGCCCGCGTCGATCCCGTGACCGAGCAGCGGCTGGAGGCGGCCATCGCGAAGTTGATCGCCGGCCGGACCGCGCTGGTGATCGCCCACCGCCTGTCGACGCTGCGTCGGGTCGACGACATCCTCGTCTTCGACCGGGGCCGGGTCGTCGAGTTCGGTCCGCGGGCGGCCCTGGCCGGTGACGACGACAGCCGGTATGCGCGTCTGCTGAGCACCGCGCTCGAACCGACCGCCGAGGAGGTGTCCGATGAGCGTTGACCTCGTCGAGACGCCGAGCCCGCACTCCGAGGTGAATGCCGCTGCGGACCCCGCCGCGGACTTGCCGCCGCGCACCTTGAACGTGTGGCAGCTGTCGTGGCGGATCGCACAGCATCGCCCGAAGGAGTTCTGGCTGGGGTCGGCCCTGTTCATGATGTTCTTCGTGCTGCCGGCGCTGAGCGGCTACCTGCTGAGCCAGGGGTACGAGTCGCTCGCAGCCCGCGACCGGGTCGAGACGTACTGGTGGGCCGCCGCCGTCGGTGCCAGTGAATTCGCCCGGATGATGTCGGTCCACTACGGCGCGCTGATCTGGACGAGGGCGTGGCTGCACATGCAATCGCTGCTGCGGGCGAACATGTTGGCGGCGCAGATGGCGAGTGGCGGTCCGGAGGCCGGTCAGCCGGTCGGGTCGGCGGGCGGCGCGATCACCCACTTCCGCGACGACACCGAGGACGCCGCGAACTTCGTGGACATCATGCTCGACTGCACCGGGGCGTTGATGTTCACAGTCGCGGCCGGTTTCGTCCTCGGCGCCGCAGATCTCGGCGCCGCGGCGGTGCTCGTGATCCCGCTCGTGGCGGTCGCCGCGGCGACGCGCACGCTCGATCGGCGGATCAAGGAGTACCGCGCCGCAGACCGTCAGGCGTCCGGTGAGGTGAGCGGTCTGCTCGGTGACGTGATGGCCGCGGCGACCACCGTGAAGGTCAACGATGCGGCCGACTCGCTGATCGCGCGACTCGGTGTACTCGTCGAGCGCCGCCGTGCGACAGCGGTGCGCGACCGCGTGCTCGACGAGAGCGTGCAGGCGTTCAGCCAGGGTGCCGCTGACGTCGGCCTCGGCCTCGTGCTGCTCGTCAGCGCGGGGGCACTCGCGTCCGGGGCGTTCGACGTCGGCCGGCTCGCGCTGTTCGTCGCATATCTCGGTTGGCTCAGCTTCCTGCCCCGGATGGTCGGCCGGCTGCTTGCCCGCCGCAAGCAGTCGGCGGTCGCGTACGACCGGATGCGCGGTCTCGTCGCGGATCGGGAAGTGGAGAACGCTGTGCGGCCCCGGTCGCTTCCGATCGGCCCGGCCGACGTCCGGGTTCGACCCGACGTACTGCGGCGCCCCCGTGTACCGCTCGACCGGCTCGACGTCGTCGACCTGACCGTGTGGTACCCGGGCAGTGAGCGGCCGGCGGTCGGTCCGTCGTCGTTCTCGGTGCGGCGGGGCGAGTTCGTTGTCGTGACCGGCGAGGTCGGATCGGGCAAGAGCACCCTGTTGCGGGCGATGCTCGGCCTCGCGTGGCAGGCCGACGTGACCGGGCTGGTGCGCTGGAACGGCGCCGAGATCGACGACCGGGCCGCCTTCTTCGTGCCGCCCAACGCGGCATTCCTGCCGCAGGTCCCGCAGCTGATCTCCGACTCGGTTGCCGACAACGTCGGCCTCGGGCCGGTCGATCCGGCGCAGCTGACGACCGCACTCGAACTCGCGGAACTGACCGCAGAGGTCGCCGAGATGCGCAACGGTCTCGACACGCTGATCGGGCCCCGTGGGCTGCGGTTGTCCGGTGGCCAGCGTCAGCGCCTCGCAACGGCGCGGGCGCTGGTGCACGCGCCGGAACTCGTCGTGCTCGACGATCTGTCGAGCGCGCTCGACGTCGAGACCGAGCTGCGGCTGTGGGGCAACCTCTCGGCGGTGAACATGACCGTGATCGCCGTGTCCCACCGCGCCGTCGCGCTCGAGCGAGCCGATCAGATCATCCGTCTCGGAGCGTGATCCAGCTGCCCGGACCGGTGATCGGTCAGGACGCTGCGCGGCGCTTGCGGCGCTTGCGGTGATCGGCGGTGTGGGTTCGGCTCGCGCAGCGTGGGTCGGAGCAAAACCGTCGAGACCCATTACGGGTGGCGTCGTAGAAGAGGTGCTCGCAATCGGTCGCGGCGCACCGCCCGAACCGCTCCGTGCCGTGGTCGCACAGCTCCTGTGCGAGTGACATCAGCACGTCGGCGAGCACCTGGTCGTCGAACGTGGCCGACGGCGGCGTCCAGTGGATGTGCAGTTCGGACCCGTCGTGGGCGCTCAGCGCCGGTGCGACGCGCAACTCGGTCAGCTCGGCGTTGATCCAGTCGGTGGCGGCCGACACATTGCTGTCAGGCAGGGACATGACGCGGGGAGTGAGGTCCCGGACGCGGGCGGTCGTGCGCCGGATCGCCGCTTCGGGGGCCGCCGCCGCCCGCCCGAAGCCGTGCTGTTCGAGCAGTGCCCGGGTGTCGACGTCGACGTCGTCGTCTGCGGTGTCGGCATCGGCGAGCGCATTCACGAACTCGACGAGGGTTTCGAGGGTGTGCTGCACCTCGGTGTCGATGCCAGACGTCACATACACGCTCCCAGCGTACCGCTGATGCCTCGTGTAAGGTACGAAAGCTTAATAGAACCTTACAGTTCCGACATGGAGGAGGCGAGAGATGAACATCACACTGACGGTCGTGGCCGTGGCAGCGAGCGTGCTCGGTTCGGGGATGGCGCTCCCGCAGGCCCTGCGGTTGTTCCGCACCGGACGTACCGATGGCGTGTCGCCGGTGTGGATCGGTGTCAGCGTCGCGATCAATGCGTGGTGGGCGGCCTATGCCGTCGCGGTGTCCCTGTGGACGCTGCTCCCGGTCGCCGTCGTCTCGCTGCTGCTCTACGTCTGGATCGGCGTCGTTTTCCTCCGGGTCACCCGGGCTGCGCTGCTGCCCGTCATCGGCGGTGCGTTCGGTCTCGGGATGACACCGCTCCCCGCGCTGCTGGTGGGCGGCTGGACCGTCGCCGGCGTCACGGTCGGCCTCTGCTACGGCATCCAGCTCGCACCCGCCGTCGCCGCCGCGTATCGCGCCCCCACCGTCGACGGGATCTCCCCCGCCACGTGGGCGATCTCGTTCACCGAGGCGGCGCTGTGGCTGGGCTACGGGGTGGGCATCGGCGACAGGGCGCTCGTCGCGGGCGGGGTGATGGGCATCGTCATGGCCGGTGCCATCATCTTCCGCCTTGCCCTGCCCGTGGTGGGTTCTGCCGTCCGGCTCATTAGGGTGGGCAGCGCAACATGAGCCAACAGTGGCTCTGAAAAAGAATAAGGAGCCGCAATGGCAACCACGGGTACCGTCAAGTTCTTCAACGATGAGAAGGGCTTCGGCTTCATCTCTCGCGATGATGGCGACGACGTCTTCGTCCACTACTCCAACATCGCCGGAACCGGCCGCCGTTCACTGAACGACGGCGACACGGTCGAGTTCGACATCGCACCTGGCCGCAAGGGCCCGGAGGCCGTCGACGTCAAAGTTGTCTGAGGAGGCGATCTGATTGGCCTCTAGCCCCCAGTCGTACCAGAAGCGTCAGCGCGAACTCCGCAAGAAGGAGAAGAAGGCCGAGAAACAGGCCATTCGCCACGGAAAGACCGCTGCGAAGAAGGAAGAAGACGACAACGACGACGGTCCCGACGAGGACGCGCTGCTCGAGGAGTTCCGCGTGCTCAACGAGACCTTCGCCGACGGCGGGGTCAGCCAGGACGACTTCGACTACCGCAAGGCCGAGATCTTCGCGGCGATGGGTCTGGGTGATCCCCCGGAACCTCGCGAAGATGCCGCCGACGCCGCTGACGAAGCGGCTCAGTCGGCCGACTGACCTTCGGGAACAGATTCTTCGTACACCGCCCCGGCTCCGGCCGGGGCGGTCTGCGTTTTCGGGTCGGGCCCGGTTCGGCGGTCCGGGGCTCAGCCGCGCTGCAGGTCCAACGAGTTGGCCGTCAGCAGCTCGGGGCCGTGCTCGGTGACGAGCACCTGGTTCTCCAGCTTGATCCCCTCGCCGCCTCGCATCGAACCGACGAACGCCTCGACGGTCAGCACCATGCCCTCCTCCAGCACGCCGTCGTAGCCCCACTCGTCCCAGATCTCCGGGAAGTAGATCTCCGGGTACTCGTCGCACTGGCCGACGCCGTGGTACAGGCACGAGTAGTGGCGGTACGCATCGGTCGGCGGATGCCACGAGTCGAACGTCAACTCCCGGTAGCTGCGCCCCGGGGTCAGCAGCTGCAGGTTGCGGTCGAGCTGCTCGCACGCGAGGTCGTGCACATGGCGTTGGGCGGCGGTCGGCTCGCCACCGGGGCCGCGACCCTCGCCGCAGATCCAGGTGCGGCTGATGTCGACCATCATCCCGTACGCCCCGACCAGATCGGTGTCGTAGGCGACGATGTCGCCGTTCTCGATGACCCGGCTCGATGCTTCCTGCATCCACGGGTTCGTACGCGGGCCGGACGCGATGATCTGGGTCTCGATCCACTCGCCGGCCCGACGGATGTTGCCCGCATGCAGCATCGACCACAGCTCCCGCTCGGTCATCCCCGGTGACATCGCGGCGTACATCTCGTCGATCGTCGTCTCGCAGGCGTGGACCGCGCAGCGCATCGCGAGGATCTCGTCGGGCCCCTTGATCGACCGGGCGAGCTCCATCACCTCCTGCCCGAAGCCCAGCTCGACGCCCGCCGCTTCGAGCAGTGAATACCCGGTGTGGTGGCACTGGTCGATCGCGATCCGCGGCGCCCGGCCGGCGCGGCTGCGAATCACCGCGAGCAGCTCGTCGGCCCAACGCTCCGCCTGCTCGCGGTGGCGTGGCCCGGCGAGGAAGTACGTCGAGCCGATCGCAGGCCGCACCTCGTCGACGACTTCGCTGTGCGCGGCGAGGAACTCGCAGTTGTAGTAGTCCCACAGGATCACGTGGCCGTCCGCGCCGACCCAGGCATACCGGGCGCCGTTGTGCATCACCCAGACCTGCATGTTCGTCGAGTCGGTGGCGTAGCGGATGTTCATCGGGTCCATCAGGATGATCCCGTCGTAGCCGTGCGCCGCGAGCTGGCCGGTGATCCGGTCGACGCGGGAGCGGCGCATCGCCGCCAGATCGGGCAGCGTGAGGCCCGCCGCCGCCCACTCGTCGATCGCCGGGTGCCCCGGGCCGATCACGAGATGGTGGCCGTCGCCGGCCGCATGGCGGACCTCGTGCGCTGCCTGCCGCAGCGACGCAGCGATCTTTCCCGGCATTGCGGTCTCCCGATGACGTCTGGGCGAGGTGTTCCAGCTGGTGCCTGGCACCAGATGGAACACCGGTGGTGTCTGGCGTCATCATGGCAGCTCGGCCGCGGCCCGCGTGTTTGACATCGGCATCGTGCGGCTGACAGCGTGGCGTGATGTCGAGTCGGGTGGAGCAGGGCGAGGTCGACTGGACCGCCGCACGCCAGTGGACGGGCACCCGGCGTCCGCTGACGTCGGCGACCGGCCTCGACCCGACCGCCTATGCGGGTGCGGAGTTCTTCGACGTCGAGCAGCAACACGTCTTCGATCGGGCCTGGGTGTGCATCGGGGTCGCCGACGAGATCGCGGGGCCCGGCCGGATGCTGGTGCGCCGTCTCGGTTCGCGTTCGATCGTCGTCACCCGCAACAGCGACGGAGTCCTCCGCGGGTTCCTCAACTCCTGTCGCCATCGTGGCACCGAACTGGCCGAGGCCGACTGCGACGTCGCGAACACGATCCGCTGCCCGTATCACCGCTGGGGCTACTCGCTGGACGGTGAGCTGATCGCGACGCCGGGGTTCGAGGACGTGCCCCGCGACGACTTCGACCGCGGCGACCACGGCCTGCACCGCGTCCGCGTCGACACGTGGGGGGTGCTGCTGTTCGCGTGTCTCGCCGCCGACACGCCACCGCTGCTCGACTGGCTGGGTGACCTGCCCGAGCGGATGGCGGGCTACCACCTCGACGACTGGGTCAGCCGAAGCGAGCAGACGATCGACATCGACGCGAACTGGAAGCTGATCAGCGAGAACTTCCAGGAGTACTACCACCTCCGGTGGATCCACCCGGAGCTGGCGAAGGTGTCGCGGGTGCCGGACCACTACCGCTACCAGGGCCCGGGGATGTACTGCGGCCAGACGACGACGCCGGTGTCCGGCGATGCCCGCGACGAGTGGTTGGCGCTCCCGCCGGCGCCGGAACTCGACGCGTCCGACCTCGTCAGCGGCCGGTTCGTGGCGATCTTCCCGAACGTGTTGCTCTCGGTGCTGCCCAATCACATCTGGACGATGCGGCTCGACCCCGTCGCCCCGGGCCGGACGCGCGAGACGTGCACCTTGCTGCTCCCCGCGGCGACCGGTGCGACCACCGACGAGGCGGTCGGGCCGACCAGCGAATTCTGGGTGGCGGTCAACGCCGAGGACGTCGACATCGTGCAGCGCAGCCAGCGCGGACTGACCCGCGGGGCGGTACCGGCCGGGCCGCTGGCGCCGCGATTCGAGGAACCGTTGCACCGGTTCCACAACATGCTCGCCGACTGCATGACGTCGGCGTCGCTGGACCAGCTGGACGTCCCGCGAGGGGATCGCAGCGGCGTCGAGGCCGACCGCTGGGGGTCGGGCGTCAACCCCAACCCGCCGACGATCGAGCTGACCGAACTCGTCGAGCGCTGATGGGAGGGGACGGACCGATCAGCGACGGCGTGCGCGCGGCCGTGTACGACCTGGTGATCGTCGGCGCGTCGGCCGGCGGGCTGTCGACCGCGATTTCGTCGCTGCGGTCCGGCCTGGAACGCATCCGAATCATCGAGACGTCCGATCACGTCGCGTTCCCCGACCTCGTCGGGCCGAACCAGCTCGACATCGGCTTCGGTGAGCACGCGACGTCGGTCGCGCGGCACGGCGAGCATCTCGTCGTCGACACGAATCGGCTGAGCTACCGCACGCGAGCCGTGCTCGTCGCCGACCGGCACGACGACCGGTCGTGGCAGCCCGACATCGCGCTGCCCGAGAGCGATCGGATCCACCTCGATCGCTTCGATGTCGGTCACGACCACGACGTGCTCGTCGTCGGTGCGTCCGATCACGCCGTCGAGCTGACCGCCCAGCTGGCGAGCGCCGGCAACCGCGTCGTGCTCGCGGCGAGCGGGATGGACCCGTCGAAGCTGTCGCCGGCCGGGGCGAGCGTGCTGCGCCGCCTGGAACGCGACCGCCAGGCGACGCTCCTGTACCGCTCGACACCGCGGCACCTCACGCTCGTCGACGGGTACCCGATGGCGGACTTCGGCGACCGGCGGACGCCCGACCTCCAGTTCGATCACGTCTTCTTCGCCCCGCCGCGGGTCATGTTCACGCCGGCCGACGTCGGCGTCACCGACGATGCACTCGCTTCGGGCAAGGTGTGGTTCATCGGCGACCCGGGCCCCGATCGGCCGGCGACCACCGCACCCGGCTGGCAGGTGGGCATCGCGCTCGCCCAGGCGTGCTTCCCGGAGCTCGACGTGGCGCCCGTGCCGTCGCCGCTGGAACGGCGGACGCGACACGTCGGGGCGATCGAGGAGCTGCGCGCCGAGCACTACAACGCGACGATCACGCACTTCGAGCCGACCCACTCCGACCTGTGGGTGCTGCGGGTGCGGCCCGATCACGGCGACACGTCGTACCTTCCGGGCCAGTACGCATCGCTCGGCCTCGGGCACTGGGAGGAGCGCATCGACGACGCCCCCGATCCCGACGCCGAGCAGCGATGGGACAAGCTGATCCGCCGCTCGTACTCGATCTCCAGCCGGATGTTCGACGAGTACGGGTATCTCAGCGACGACGACGGCGTCGGCGAGCTGGAGTTCTACATCGTGCTCGTCCCACCGACCGAGGACAACACGCCGGCCCTGACGCCGCGCCTCGCGCTGAAGCGGGTCGGCGATCGGATCTACCTCGGCCCGAAGGTCGCAGGGCGCTACACGTTGAACGCCGTCAAGGACCCAGCGGCGGAGGTCGTCTTCTTCTCGACCGGTACCGGGGAGGCACCGCACAACGGGATGGTCGTCGAGCTGCTGCGCAAGGGCCACACCGGTCCGATCGTGTCGGCGGTGACGGTGCGGAAGTCGGCCGACCTCGGCTATGCCGACAAGCATCGCGAGCTCGAACGGCGGTATCCCAACTACCACTATCTCCCGATGCCGACGCGTGAACCGGACGTGCCGAAGCGCTACCTCCAGGATTTGATCCGCGACGACGACTTCGCGGCGATGGGCGTGCCGCTGTCGCCCGGGTCGAGCCACGTGTTCCTCTGTGGCAACCCGGCGATGATCGGACTGCCCGAGGGCGACGACGGCGAGGTCGTGTATCCCGAACCGGTCGGTGTCGTGCAGCTGCTGTCCGAGCGAGGTTTCACGCTCGACCGCCGCAACGCCCCGGGCAACATCCACTACGAGGAGTATTGGTAGTCGGCCGTCTTCGCCTGCGCCGGTAGGTTGGCTCCGTGAAGATCAGCATCACCTATTGCGTGCCTTGAAACTACTGGCCGCACGCCGTGCGCGTGTCCGACGAGATCATGGCCAACTACCACCACGTGATCGACGAACTGACGCTGGTGACCGGCAGCAAGGGTGTGTTCGACGTCGTCGTCGACGGCGAACGCATCTATTCGAAGCACGAGACCGGCCGTCAGGCCGATGACGGTGAGGTCCTCACCGCCCTCGAACCCCTCCTCCCCGCGGGAACCCAGCGCTACGGCACCTGAGTCGAAGTTGTGCCAGGCACAACTTTGACGCTCGCGTCGACCTCGGTTGACGATGCTCGACGCCAATGGGTTCAACTGCGCATGCGGGTGCCGGCGGGGTCGAAGGGGGCCGAGGGCAGGATCGTCGCGTGCCGGCGCACGCCGACGACCTCGATCTCCCAGTCACCGTCGCCGCCGGCGAACTCGATCGGCACGTAGCCGAGCGCGATCGACAGCGCACTGTGGTGGGCGTAGGCGCCCGACGTGATCCAGCCGACGACGCTCCACTCGCCGCCCGCCGCGCGGTGCCAGATCGGCTCGTTGCCGACGCAGTCGGCTGCATCGTCACCCTCGCCGGGGTCGATGGCGAACCCGACCATCCGGCGTTGCGGTCCTGCCCGCTCGACCGCCGCGGCCGCGTCGCGGCCGACGAACTCCTTGTCCAGGCGGACCATCCAACCCATGTTCGCCTCGTACGGGTTGTAGATGTTGCGGTACTCGGTCCCCCACGCGCCCCACAGCTTGTCGAAGCGCATCGAGTCGAGCGCCCGCAACCCGAACGGCCGCAGCCCGTACGGCTCGCCCGCTTCGACGAACGCGTCGAACAGCCGTCGCTGATACCCCGCGTCGCACCACAGCTCGTAGCCGAGGTCGCCGGTGAACGTCATCCGTCCGAGGGTGACCGGCACCGCGCCGACCCACATCTCGCGAATGTCGAGGAACGGCAGCGCATCGTTCGAGACGTCGACGTCGGTCAGTTCCGCGAGCACGTCGCGCGCGCGTGGGCCGGCGATCGACAGGCCGGTCAGCTCCGGACCGCACACCCGAAGGTCGACGGCGGCGCGGTCGAGCCCGGCGGTGTACAGCCGCTCGCGGAACCAGCGCTCGTGGAACCGCTGCGCGGGCCCCGAACCGACGACCAGCAGCCGCTCGCCGTCGAGCGCGCCGACCGTGAAGTCACCGATCAGGTTGCCGAGCTCGTCGAGCATCGGCGACAGCGCCAGCCGCCCGGGCGGTGGGATGTGGTTCGTGAGGATCGAGTCGAGGAACGAGCGTGCGCCCGGACCGGTGAACTCGTACTTCGCGTACATCGTCGTCTCGAACATCCCGACGCCGCTGCGGACCGCAGCGACCTCCTCGGCGACGAGGTCGAACGCGTTCGATCGATGGAATGTCACCGTCTCCTCGGGGACCTCGCCTGGACGCTGGAACCACAGCGCATGCTCCAGGCCGTACGACGCGCCGAAGACCGCGTTGCGTGCCGCGAGGCGGTCGTGGATCGGCGACGTGATGTGGTTGCGGGCCGCCGGCAGCTCCTCGTTCGGGAAGGTGATCCGGAACCTGCGGGCGTAGTTCTCGCGGACCTTCTCGTTCGTGTACTGCGGCGTCGCCCACGCGCCGAAGCGGGCGTTGTCCATCGCCCACACGTCGAAGCCTGGGTCGCCGGTCGTCATCCAGTTGGCCATCGCCAAGCCGACGCCGCCGCCCTGACTCAAGCCGGCCATCACGCCGCACGCCAACCAGGCGCCGGGCTGTCCGCAGACCGGCCCGATCAGCGGGTTGCCGTCGGGGGCGAACGTGAACGGACCGTTGATCGTCTGCTTGATGCCGACCTCGTTGAAGATCGGGAAGTGTTTGAAGCCGACCTCGAGGTTGTCCGCGATCCGGTCGAGGTCCGGGGCGAGCAGTTGCGCACCGAAGTCCCACGGGGTCGTCTGCGGCGACCACGGCACGCCGCCGCGTTCGTAGGTGCCCAGCAGGAGCCCGTCGCCCTCCTCACGCATGTAGATCTCGCCGCCGAGGTCCATCACGTGGAAGCCGCGCAGCGGCGACTGCTCGCGCCACTCGGCGAGTTGCGGCACCGCCTCGGTCAGCAGGTACATGTGCTCCATCGCGAGGACCGGCAGTTCCAGCCCGGTCATCCGCCCGACCTCGCGCGCCCACAGGCCGCCGGCGTTGACGAAGTGCTCGCAGTGGATCGTGCCGAGGGCGCCACGGTTGTCGGGGCCCTCGCGGGTGTCGTGGACGTGGATGTCCCAGCCACCGTCGGTGGCGCGGGTGATGTCGTGGGCCCATACGAAGCGGTTCACCTCGGCACCGCGCTGCTTCGCCGCCTCGGCGTAGGCATGGGTGACACCGGACGGGTCGACGTGGCCCTCGTGCTGGTCGACCATCGCGCCGACGAAGTACTGCGGGTCGAGGAACGGCACCATTGCATGCGCTTCGGCCGGCGAGATCAACTCGGTCTCCATGCCGAGATAGCGCCCGCGGGCGTGCGCCATCCGCAGGAAGTCCATCCGCTCGGGCGAGTCGGCGAGGACCAGCCCGCCGGTGAGGTGGATGCCGCAGTCCCGGCCGGACTCGGCCTCGATCTGCTTGTACAGGTCGACGGTGTACCGCTGGAGCGCGGACACGTTCGGGTCGCCGTTGAGGGTGTGCATGCCGCCCGCGGAGTGCCACGTGGAGCCGTGGGTCAGCTCGCGGCGCTCGACCATCATCACGTCGGTCCAGCCGGCGAGCGTGAGGTGGTACAGCACCGACGCGCCGACGACCCCGCCGCCGATGACGACCACCTGTGCCTGTGTTTTCATCGCTGTCTCCGGGTCGGTGGTCGATGCGTCAAAGTTGTGCCTGGCACAACTTTGTCAGAAGTCGGTTTCGACGCCACCTTCCGCGATGCGGCGGTCGACGAAGTCGCGGAGTTCGGCCTCGATCGCATCGTCGATCGGCGGCTTTTCGTAGTGGGCCAGGATGTCGCGGGCGAGCGCGTTGGCACGAGTCCGGGCGTCCGGCGCGTCGGCCTCGGTCCAGGTCTCCCAGTTGCGCCAATCGCTGACCATCGGCTCGTAGAACTCGGTCGTGAACCGCGACTGCGTGTGCGTCTCGCCGAAGAAGTGGCCGGCCGGGCCGACGCCCGCGATCGCGTCGACGGCGAGCGCGTCGTCGGACAGGTCGAGCGGTTCGAGGAACGTGCTGACCATGTGCAGCAGGTCGGCGTCGATCACCATCTTCTCGTAGCTCGCGTGGAGACCGCCCTCCATCCACCCGGCTCCGTGCATCACGAAGTTGGCGCCGCCCATGATCGCCCCCCACAGCGCCCACGTCGTCTCGTAGCCGGCCTGGGCGTCGACCGCATTCGATGCGCTGACCGCCGACGACCGGTACGGCAGCCCGTACCGGCGGGCGAGTTGGCCGCCGACGAGACACGCCTTCGCGTACTCCGGTGTACCGAACGCGGGCGCGCCGGTGCGCATGTCGACGTTCGACGTGAACCCGCCGTACACCGCCGGTGATCCGGGGCGCACCACCTGGGTCAGCACCAGGCCCGCGAGCGCCTCGGCGTTCTGCTGCACCAGGGCGCCGGCGATCGTGATCGGGGCCATCGCCCCGGCGAGCGTGAACGGGGTGATCATGATCACCTGGTTGCGGGCCGACATCTGGAGGATGCCCTCGACCATCGGGTGGTCGTAGCGCAGCGGTGAGCTGGCGTTGATGACCGAGAACAGGCTCGGCTCGCGTTCGAGGGTCTCGTCGTCGATGCCGCGGGCGATCCGGGCCATCTCGATCGCGTCGAGGTTGCGCTGCTTGCCGAGGCTGTAGACGTGGAACGACCGGTCGGTCAGGGTGTGCGCGTCGTAGGCCGCTTCGAGGTGGCGGATCGAGGCGTGAAGGTCGATCGGCTCGACCGGGAACCCGCCGATCGTGTGGATCGACGTGAGCATCTGCGCGAGGCGGAGGAAGTCCTGGAAGCCCGCTCGGTCGCCGGTGCGGCGGTCACCGTCGAGGCTGACGTAGTTCGGCGCGCTCGCCACCGACGAGTACGCCACCCAGTCGCCGCCGATCCGCAGGTCGCGTTCGGGCAACCGGCCGTGCAGTGTGAACTCGGCGGGGATCGTCGCGAGGTGCGCGGCGACCATCTCCGGGTCGAACCGCACCCGCTCGCCGTCGACGCGGGCTCCGGCCGCGCCGAGCAGCCGGCACGCCTCGGGGTGGAGGATGTCGATTCCGGTCTCGGCGAGGACACGCAGCGACGCGAGGTGGATCGCCTCCAGTTCGTCGTGCGACACGATCTCCGTCGCGGGCAACCGTCGCCTCGGTTGCCGGAACGGCGGTTGATCACCGACGACGCTGCGCGTGCGCTTCGTCCCCCGTGCCCGTCGACCGGTCGTCACGTCGTCAACGTAGTTCGTTGCGGACCCGGCCCGTGTCGGGCCCGGTGCGGGCCGTCGGGCGCGCGGACGACCGGATGGTGCTGACGGCGGGCGGCGTCAGGACCCGGTGTGGGCGACCAGCACGTCGCAGGGCGACTGCTTGATGACGTCCGAGGCGATGGAACCGAGCACGCGCGTCGCGCCCTGCGTCCGCTTGCTCCCGACGACGATCATGCCCGCGCCGAGGCGCGCTGCCTCCTCGCAGATCACCGTGGCCGGATCACCGACCGCAGCCACCGTCGTGACGCGGTCGTGCGGCAGCGCCTGGGCCAGACCGTCGAGGAAGGCACGGTTGTCGTCGTCGGCCTTCTTGGAGCACGTCATCACGTGCAACGTGGCATCAGTGCTCGAGGCAAGCTCCGCGGCTCGCTCGGCGGCTTGGCGCGCCGTGTCGGAACGATCGACGCCGACCAGGATGAGTTTCATCGTGTCCCCTCTCGGCCCTGCTCGAACGGAGAGGCCCTGACGAGCGATGGTAGCGCACCGTTCGGGGCAGGTTCCCCGCTGACGGTCCGAGCGGGCTCAGCAGTGGGCAGTGGGTCGTCAGTGGCGCCGCGCGGTCAGCCAGAAGCCCGTGCCGGCCTGGGCAGTCCGGCCGTGCCACGAACCTGGAAGGGCGACGAGCACGTCGTCGGCCGGCAGGTGGATCGGCGTCTGGTCGCCCATCGTGTTGACCCACAACACCACGCCATGGCCTCGCAGGACGCGATCCACCTCGCCCGGAAAGAGGAGCATGTTGATCAGCAGGATCGCGTCGAACGATTCCGCCGGGAACGGCAGCGCAGCGGCGTCTGCCTGGACCCGCGGCGCCAGGTCGCCGGGGGCGTGCGACAGCATCTCGAATGAGAGGTCGGTGGTGATCAGGGAGCCGACGCGGCCCGACAGCACGCGCGCTCCCGCGCCGGTGCCGGCGCCGAGCTCCAGCCATGACCCGGCGAGCGGCACGTCGCCGCGGTCGAGGGCGTCGTCGACCGGTGCCCGCTTCACGGGATCGACGTGCGTCGCAGACCAGTCCTCGGCCATCCCGTCGAACAACTCGGCGACCGAGTCGGCATTCGCCGCCGTCCACGCGCCGCCGTCGGCCACCGCGCGGGTCAGTTGGCGCATCGGGTTGTCCGGTCCCGCGAAGCGCTCGGGCGGCCGGGCGCTCGGATGGTCGGAAAGGTGTTCCAGCACGGGCCGAGCATGCCACCCGGTCAGCGGGGTCGCCCGATCGCCGCGAACGTGATCGCGGCGGCGTGGCCGACGTTCAGCGAGTCGACGTCGGCGGAGATCGGGATCCGCACCCGCCGATCTGCGGCGGCGACCGTGCGCGCATCGAGGCCGGGGCCCTCGGCCCCGAACACGACGGCGACCCGCTCCGGCACGTCCAGCGCCCACAGGTCGTCCGCATCGGCCGCCGGCGTCATCGCCCACGTCTCGAAGCCGTGCCCGTGCAGCACGTCGAGCACCGACGGCCACCGATCGGCCGTGGTGGTCGCGATCGGCAGCGTCAGGACCTCGCCCATGCTGACCCGCACGGTACGGCGGCTGTACGGGTCGGTGCAGGTCGGGTCGGTGACGAACGCCTCGATGCCGAGGGCGCGTGCCGCCCTGGCGATCGCGCCGAGGTTCTCGGCGTCGTTGAGGCCTTCGAGCACGGCGACCCGCCGGGTCGATGCGGCAACGTTCTCGACCGATGGGTGATCGCGCCGATCGGCCGAAGCAAGCACGCCGCGGTGGAGGTCGAAGCCGATCGCCGATGCGATCACGTCCCGTTCGGCGACGAACACCGGCACGCTTCGGTCCGCGAGCGCGCCGAGGTGCGGCCGGAAGCGCTCGACCCGCGACGGCGCGAGCACGACGGAACGGATCGTGTGGCCGGACTCGATCAGCCGGTCGATCGCGACGTAGCCCTCGGTGATGAAGAACTCGTCGCGCTCGATCCGGCGGCGCGCGGCCTGCTCGTTGAGCCGCCGGTAGTCGTCGAGCCGGGGGTCGTCCGGGTCGGCGATGGTGGTCGTTTCGTCGGGGGCCATCACCCCCGACGGTACGGGCTCACTCGCCGGTGAACACCGGCGGCCGCTTCTCGACGAACGCCGCAGCCGCCTCGCGGTGGTCGGACGTGCTCATCCCGAGCACCATGTTCGCGGCCTCGGCGTCGAGTGCGGTCTGGAGGTCGCACGTGATCGCGCGGTTGAGGTTCTCCTTCATGTAGCGCATCGCGATCGGAGCCCGCTCGGCGAGGCTGTGGCACCAGTCGAGCGCAGCCTTGTCGAAGCCGTCGTCGGGCAACACCTGGTTGACGATGCCGAGGTCGAGCGCCTCGGCCGAGCCGAGCCGGGGCGAAGTGAAGTACAGCTCCTTCGCCTTCGCCGTGCCGACGAGCTGGGTGAGGAACCAGCTGCCGCCGAAGTCGCCGGGCGCCCCGACGTTGGCGAATGCCGGCACGATGATCGCCCGCTCGGCGGCGAGGCGGATGTCCGCGGCGAGCGCGATCGACATCCCGGCGCCGGCCGCCGGGCCGGGGATCGCGGCGACGACCGGCTTCGGCAGCCGGTGGATCGCCAGCGACACCTTCGACTGGTAGGTGCGGAGCTGATCGGTGGCACCGCGGACGCCCCCGCTGCGCCGGGGTCCGGCGCCGGGCTGATGGCTGTCGTTCATCTGCTTCACGTCGCCGCCGGCACAGAACGCGCCACCGGCTCCGGTGAGCATCACCACCCGTACCTCCGGGTCGGCGGCGAACTCGGGCAGCACGGCGCCGAATGCCTCGTACATCGCGTCGGACAGCGCGTTGCGCCGGTCGGGGCGGTTGAACGTGATCACTCCGACGTGGCCGTCGACGTGGGCGAGCAGGTCGGTGGTGCCGGTGTCGATGTCGCGAGTCATGCCCGCGAGCTTTGCACCGGGGGCCGTCTCCGAACGAGGGGAGCGACCGAGGTCAGCGGGCCAGGCGCGTGCGCAGCTGGTCGGCGCCGGCGCCACCGACGTCGAGCGAGGCCGCCCGTCCGCACGTCGCATCGGCGATCACGAGCGCCGGGCCGGCGACCTCCGGTCCATCGCCGTGCGACCAGTCGGTGTCGGTCGCCGTGAACCGCGGCCCGTTCAGCTGCGACCGATTGTTGAACAGCGAGAAGCGCCGCCCGACTGCCGTCTCGCCGAGTAGTTCCACACGACCGTCAGGTGCGCAGCGACGTCTTCAACCGTCCAGCCGGCGCAGCAGCTCGGGGTCGTCCACTGCTCGTCGGTCCGCGCGTCGAGGTCGTCGGCGAGGTGACGGCGCTCGTCGGCGATGACGGCGAAGGTGTCCATGGATGCGACGGTACTCGCCGGGCCGCGGGTGGGTCACGGCTGGTGGGAGATCCGCCGGATCGTGACGGGGAAGTTGCTGTCGCCGTCGCCGTGGTTCATGTACAGCGCGCCGTCCGGGCCGACCGTGATCGCGTTCGGCCGGCCGAACGACGCCTCGACGCCGCGGCCGTCCGCATCGCCGGGCTCGCCGTTGCCGGCGATGATCTCGACGTCGCCGGTGGCGAGGTCGTAGCGGAACACGAGATAGGCGCCGCGGCTCGTGACGAACAGCGAGCCGTCGAGGTACGCGACGTGCGATGTCGGCTTCGGGAAATTGACCAGCAGCTCGACCTCGCCGTCCGGCGGAATCGCGAAGACCTGCCCGTCGCGGTGGTCGGCGGCGTAGACGGTGCCGTCCGGACCCAGCGCGAGCGAGTTCAGCCCCCGGAAGCGGCGGCTGGCCACCCACTCCGACGCCTCGCCGTCGGGCGCGACCCGGAAGATCTTGGCCGTGCCGTACGACGCCACGAGCACCGACCCGTCGTCGAGCGGCGCGAGGCCGGTGGGGCTGCGGACCGAGGACGTCAGCAGCGTGGCGTTGCCCTCCGCGTCGATCGTGTAGACCTCGTCCGAGCCGTAGCTGCTCTGGTACATCGTGCCGTCGGCGCCGAAGGTGGTCATCGTCAGGCTGCGCATGCCCTCGGCGGTGGCGAACGCGTCGATCGTCCCGTCGGGCTGGATACGGCGGACCTGGGTACCGGGCTTGTCGGGCTGACCGAAGTCGCCGACGTACATCACCCCGTTGGCATCGATCGCCAGGCCGCCGGTCCCGCTGTCGATGTCGGCGACGACGGTTTCGACGACCCACTCGTCCGACACCGGGAAGTTGTACTGCTGCAGCGCCTCCGGCACCGGCAGCGGCGGCTCGGTCGTCGTGGTGGCCGCAGTCGTCGTCGTGGTCTCGACGATGGTCGACGGGGGCGCCGCAGCAGTGGTCGTCACCTCCGAAGTCGGGTCGGTGACCACGACGTCGGCGGCTGATCCTGGATTCGCAGTGTCGGCTGCGTCGGTTGCCGGTCCGCCGTCGCTCGCGCACGACGCGGCCACGACGGCGGCGCCGACGAGCCACGTCGTGCCGATCCGCGAATCCATCGCGGTCAGAGTAGGCGGTCGGTCGGAACGAGGGTGCTCGCGAGCGGGAGGCCGCCGGGCCGGATCCGCAAGGACGAACGCACGCGTTCGTACAGTTCGGCCCCGTTCGGGTCCGGGACGTACGCCGGTTCGGTGCATGCGGTGTGCGTCGCGTCGTACGGGTTGCCGACCGATCCGTCGAAGTGGGTCTCGAAGTGGAGGTGCGGGCCGCGTGCGTTTCCGGTGCTGCCGACGTAGCCGATCACTTCGCCCGCGACCACCTCGCGGCTCGATCCCTCGAAGCCGTCGAGGTGGGCGTAGTAGAACTTGTTGCCCGACTCCGTGATCAGCCACACCGCGTTGCCGCCGAGGCGGCTCTGCTTGAACGTCGCGTCGCCGGCCTGGACGGCCACGATCGGCGTGCCGCGTTCGGCGATCATGTCGACGCCCTTGTGGCGCCGTCCGCCGCTGCGCTTGGCGCCAAAGCTGTCGATGAATTCGCTGCCGTCGGGGATCGGGCAGGCGATGGTGGACGGGTCGGCGCTGTCGGCTGCGGCGCGGGGCGCGTCGCGCGACACCGGTGCGGCCAGCGCCGGCCCGGCGACGACGACCAGTGCGGCCGTGGACGCGACGGAGGCGGCGCCGAGGGCGCGCCAGAGTCTCGAAGGGTTCGAATGCATCGAGCGAGATTACGGTTGCGTTACGGAAAACCATCGGATTCGTGTCGGTCGTCACGCGTGGCAGGAGTCGCAACATCGGCCCTACAGTCGTCGGGCCCTTGCGCCGATAGGCCCGGACGTGGCAAGATCGAACACGTGTTCCTCCAAGGCTCGCTGTTCGGGGTGTGCGACCCCGCGGTCGACGAGCGGTTCGCCGAGGCCCGGCGCGTCGACCTGGACGACCGCTCGTGGGTCGAGTTCGTGCCCGGGTGGCTCGTCGGGGCCGATGCGGTGTTCGACGAGCTGCTCGACCGGCTCGAACTGCGCCAGCGGACGAACATCCCGATGTACGACTCGCTCGTCGACGAGCCGCGGCTCACGGCGAGCTGGCGGGCCCCCGCCGACGGCGGGCCGGGCGATGGCCCCACCACGCTGCTCGGCGACATCCTGAGGCTGCTGATCGACCGCTATCACCGCCCGTTCGACTCGATCGGCTTCAACCTCTACCGCGACGGCAACGACTCGGTCGCGTGGCACGGCGATCGGCATCGTCATCACGTCACCGACCCGGTGGTGGCGATTCTCAGCGTCGGCCAGGCCCGGGCGCTGCGGCTGCGGCCGCGCGGCGGCGGGCCGTCGCACAGCTGGAACCTCGGCGGCGGCGATCTGTTCGTGATGGGCGGTGCGTGCCAGCACGAGTGGGAGCACAGCGTGCCCAAGCTCCGCCGGGCGGTCGGGCCCCGTCTGTCGATCACCTACCGCCACGACACCGCGTCGACGTGACCGGACACCCTCCCCGAATCTTGTCGCTCGTGCTTCGCGGAGCGGGTCGTGACCGCCAGATTTCAGAAGGGCGTCAGGAGGCGTCGGCGACGGCGGCGGTGAGGGCGGCGACGAGCTCGTCGATCTCCTCGGCTGTGCTGTTCAGCATCGGCGACAGGCGGATCACGTTGCCGTAGAGGCCGCCCTTGCCGACCAGCAGGTGGTGGTCCTTGCACGCTTCGAGCACCGCGGCGGTGCGGTCCTTGTCCGGCTCGATCCCGCCCTCGTGGCAGATCTCCAGCGCCCACATCAGGCCGCGCCCGCGCAGCTCGGCGATCCACGGCGTCGCGTCGGCGACGGGGGCGAACCCGGCGTGGAACCGGGCGCCCATCTCCTTGGCGTTGGCCTGGAGGTCGTTGGTGAGCACCTGGTCGAGCGTGGCCAGCCCGGCGGCGGCCGACAGTGGGTTGCCGCCGAACGTCGAGAAGTTGAGGGCTTTGATCGTGTCCATGATGTCGGCCCGCGCCACGATGCCGGCGAGCGTGATGCCATTGCCGACGCCCTTCGCGAACGTCAGCATGTCGGGGACCACACCGTGCGCCTCGTAGCCCCAGAAGTGCTCGCCGGTGCGGCCCCAGCCGGTCTGCACCTCGTCGGAGATGAACAGGATGCCGCGGTTCGCCAGCTCCTTCTGGATCTGGCCGAAGAACCCGTCGGGCGGTGTGGCGAACCCGCCGACGCCCTGGATCGGCTCGGCGATCAGGCCGGCGACGTCACCGGCCGATGTCATGTCGAGCAGCTGGACGAGGTCGTCGACGCACGCCGTCGTGTACTCGTCGTCGTCGAGGTCGCGGAACGGTGACCGCAGGCGGTACCCGCCCTGCACGAACGTCACCTGCAACCCGCTCAGCGACGTCGACGACCAGGTCGAGTGCGACGTGATCGCCTGCGTGGTGAACGACCGGCCGTGGTAGCTGTTGCGCATTGCCAGCATCTGGTTCGACTTGCGGTAGCTCGTGGCCAGCAGCACCGCGGTGTCGTTGGCCTCGCTGCCCGACGTCGTGAAGAACACGCGGGCGTCGGGGATGCCGGACTGCGCGCCGATCTTCTCGGCGAGCTCGATCATCGGCTCGGACAGGTACAGCGTCGACGTGTGCATCACCTTCGCCGCCTGCTCCTGCACCGCCTTCGTGACGGCAGGGTTGTCGTGGCCGATCATCGTCGTCAGCACGCCGCCGAAGCAGTCGAGGTACTTGTTGCCCTCGAGGTCCCACACGTAGCTGCCCTCGCCCCGGTCGATCGAGATCGGCTCGGCGTAGAGGGGCGCCACGAACGAGGGCAGGGCCCGGCGGTAGCGGTGGTGGAGATCGGCGCTGGTCGTCACGTCCGCAATCGTAGGTCTGCGTGCGAACGTCGGTGTTCAGCACGACAAAGTTGTGCCTGGCACAACGTTGTCGTCAGTGGGCGAAGACCTGGGTGTCGTCGGCGAAGGCCTTGAACTCGAGGGCGTTGCCGGAGGGGTCGAGCAGGAACATCGTCGACTGCTCGCCGACCTCGCCGGCGAAACGCGTGTGCGGCTCGATGACGAACGACGTGCCGCTGGCGCGCAGCCGGTCGGCGAGGGCGTGCCAGTCGGCGGGCGACAGCAGCACACCGAAGTGCGGCACCGGTACATCGTCGCCGTCGACCGCGTTCGTCGCGGCCCGAGCGCCGCGCTCGGCGAGCGAGGCGTCGAGGTGCGCGACGAACTGGTGCCCGAACAGGTCGAAGTCGACCCACCGCTCGGCCGACCGGCCCTCGGGGCAGCCGAGCAACTCGCCGTAGAACGCACGGGCCGCCGCGAGGTCGTGCACGGGCATCGCCAGGTGGAACCGCGGTCGTTCGCTCATCGGTACCTCACATCGGCAGGGCGTACGTGCCCTGCGCGGTCGCCGTGATCTTGTCGGTGCGATCGTCGCACCACAGGTGCACCGACCCGACGATGTTGCGCCGCCCCGCCTTCTCCAACGTCGCCCGCGCCCACAGGCGAGATCCCTGTGCCGGGCGGAGGAAGCGGATCGACAGCTCGGACGTCAGCGACATCGGCTCGATCCGCCCGAGCGCACCGAACACGAGGTACCACAGCGCGGCGTCGGCGAGGCCGAATTGGGTGGGCCCCGAGACGAAGCCGCCCGGGCGGAGATTCAGCTGATCGATGTCGGAGACGGCGAGCGCGTGCGTCGGGCCCAGCTCGGCGCACGAGTTGCCGGTGCCGGAAAACTGCTCGTCGAGCATCGCGTTGACCTCAGCGGGCGTCGGTCTGGCCATCCCGCGACGCTAGCGAGCGCCGGCGCGGCCGCGCGAGGCGTCGATGTGCCATCGTGGCGGCGTGACCCCGCCCCGACCCGCCCCCACGGTCCGCTGACCATGGAACGTGTCGTGATCGTCGGCGCGTCGCTCGCCGGGCTGCGGGCCGCCGAGACGTTGCGCACGAAGGGGTTCGCCGGCGCGGTGACCGTCATCGGTGCCGAACCGCACCGGCCGTACGACCGGCCGCCGCTGACGAAGAAGCTGCTGGCAGGGGAGTGGGAGCCGGACCGCATCCACCTCCGCCGGCCCGACACGTTCGACGAACTCGACGTCGAGTGGCGGTTCGGCACGACCGCGACGCACCTCGACCTCGATCGGCGGCAGGTCGGCGTCGACGGCGGGTCCCTCGACTTCGACGGCCTGGTGATCGCCACCGGCGCAACCCCGCGGCGCCTGCCCGACCAGGACCGGTTCGACGACGTCCACGTGCTGCGCACGCTCGACGACGCGCTCGCCGTGCGGTCCGTCATCGCCCAGGGAGGCCGGCGCGTCGTCGTGATCGGCGCCGGCTTCATCGGGCTCGAGGTCGCTGCGACCGCCCGCCAACTCGACAACGACGTCGTCGTGCTCGAAGCGGCATCGGCGCCGCTGATCCGTGGCCTCGGCGCGGAGATGGGCGCAGCGGTCGGCGACATCCACCGGGCGCGCGGCGTCGACGTCCGCTGCGGCGTCGTGATCGAGGGCCTGACCGACGACGGCGTACGGCTCGCCGGCGAACACGTCGATGCGGACCTCGTCGTCGTCGGCATCGGCGTCGAGCCCCAGACCCACTGGCTGGAGGGCAGTGGCCTGGAACTGCGCAACGGCGTCGTGTGCGACCCCACGCTGCGGGCCGCGCCCGGCGTGTACGCCGCCGGCGACGTGGCGCGCTGGCACAACTCGGCGTTCGGCGAGGAGATGCGCGTCGAACACTGGACGAACGCGGCCGAGCAGGGCGCGGCTGCGGCGACGAACCTGCTTGCGACATCGGCCGGCGACGAACCCGAGCCGTACGCGCCGATCCCGTTCTTCTGGAGCGACCAGTTCGATCAGCGTCTGCAGTACCTCGGCCACGGCGGGCCCGACGACGACGTGGTGGTCGCGGCAGGATCGGTCGCGGACGGCAAGCTCCTCGCGCTGTACGGCCGCGACGGCACCCTGCACGGCGCGTTCGGCCTCAACGCGCCCCGCTGGGTGATGCCGATGCGGGCCCGGATGGGCGGCGACTTCGCAGCCGCCGTCGAGCACGCGGCCACGCTCGCCTGAGGCCGGCACAGCACGATGCCCGACGACCTCGCCGGGGAGCGACTCGGGCACCTTGAACACCGACACGAAGGTGCAGCTGGTGTCCATCGAGACACCACCGCCGAGCGTGCGGAGTGGCTGGCGACGCACGGCCGCGCCCTAGGCTCCCAGGATGAATTCAACCGGTTCGCACTTGTCCGGCGTGTGGGCGCAGGTGACCGGCCTGAAAGTCGTCAGGGGGCAGGGCTGTCGCGTGTACGACGAGCACGACAACGCGTACCTCGACTTCACCGCCGGCATCGCCGCCGCATCCACCGGGCACTGCCACCCGAAGGTCGTGCAGGCGATCGCCGAGCAGGCCACCCGGTTCGTCCATGCACAGGTCAACGTGTACCAGCACGACCTGCTCGAGCCGGTGGCCGCCCGCCTCGCCGAGTTGACGCCGCCGTCGATCGACACGTTCTTCTTCAGCAACTCCAGCGACGAGATCCTCGAAGCCGCGATCAAGGCAGCCAAGCACGCGACGCGGCGGTCGAGCATCGTCACGTTCGACGGCGCCTTCCACGGCCGGACACTGCTGACGATGGCGATGTCGTCGTCGCGCTCGATCGATCGCGACGGGTACGGCCCGTTTCCGAGCGGCGTCTACGTCGCGCCGTTCCCCGATCCCCATGCGTCCGACCAGGAAGCCGAGATCAGCCGCGCCCTGCGGGGTCTCGACCGGCTCTTCCTGACGCAGGTCGCAGCCACCGACGTCGCGGCGATCGTCATCGAGGCGGTGATCGGTGAACGTGGGTACATCCCGACGCCGGCCGCGTTCATCGCCGGCATCGCCGAGCGGTGCCGCGAGCACGGCATCCTGTTCGTCGCGGACGAGACGCAGAGCGGGTTCGGGCGTACGGGCAGGATGTTCGCGATCGACGCCCACGACGTCGAGCCCGACATCATGTGCATGGCCAAGGGCATCGCATCCGGCTTCCCGTTCGCGGCGCTCGGTCTGCGCCGGACGGTCGACGACGAGTGGCGCACGGGAAGCCACGGCGGCTCGTCGAACGGCACGCCGATCGGCTGCGCGGCTGCGCTGGCCACGATCGAAGTGCTCACCGAGCCGGGGTTCCTCCAGAACGTCCAGAGCCGCGGCGAGCAGTTGCTCGATGCACTGCTCGACCTCCAGCAACTCGACGACGCGCTGCTCCACGTGCGCGGGCGCGGGCTGATGGTGGCCACCGAGTTCGACTCGGCCGAACGGGCCCAGGCGATCGTCGAGCACTGCCTGCACGAGAGCAACGTGATCCTGATGACCGCCGGCACCCGCAAGCGCACGATCCGGTGGATGCCGCCGCTCGTCGTCTCGTCCGACGAGATCAACGAAGCGATCGCAGCCTTCGCGTCGGCGATTCGCGCCACGGGCTGAGGCTGCGGTGGCCCGCCTCGATGCCGCCCGGGTCGGCGTGTGGCGCGGGATGCAGGCACTCGTCGGCGAGATCGAGCGCGGCATCGACGAGGAGCTGCGGGCGGAGTGGGACATCGCGCTCGGATGGTTCGACGTCCTCGCGTCGCTGCAGCGGCTCGGTGGACGGGCCCGGCCGCTGGACGTGGCCGCTGACCTGCGGCTGCCGGCGTCCAGCGTCAGTCGTCGCCTCGACCGGCTCCAGGAGGAGGGGTGGGTCGCGCGGCACCGGCACATCGACGAGGCCGACCACCGGGCGGTCGAGGTCGAGCTGACGCGTACCGGGCGACGGCTCTGGCGGGAGATGAACGTCACGTATCGCCGGGCGCTGCAAGCGCTGTTCGCGGTGCATCTCGACGCGGACGACATCCGCGCGATGCAGCGCGTGCTCGACCTCCTCGTCGCCGCGGGTCAGGAGATCGTCGAGCCGTCGCCACCGCTGGAAGTGCTCGACTGAACCGTGAGCGCCACGGGTTCGACGGGAGGTTCGACGATCTCGGCCGGCGCCACCCTCCGGCGTACCGCGGTGTCGATCGCGAGGCCGGCCCACAGCAGCGCGATCGCGACGATGCCGTCGAGCCACCAGTGGTTGCCGGACGCCGACACGACGATCATCGTGATGACCACGTGGAGCATGAACAGCCATCGCCAGCGGCTGGTGCTGACGGCGACGATGCCGAACGACACGACCGCTGCCCACCCGACGTGGATCGACGGCATCGCCGCGAACTGGTCGGACACGCCGGTGCCGACCGGGCCGTAGATCGACGGGCCGTAGATCTCCGACAGATCCTCGTAGCCGAGGTCGACGAGGAAGCGCGGCGGCGCGACGCGCACGAAGCGGATCACGAGACACGCGGCAGTGAGGATCGCCAGCCCGTTGCGCCAGTGGGCGTAGTGCTCACGATGTCGCACGAACAGCCACACCAGGAACGCCAGCAGTGCCGGCACGTGCAACGTCGCGTAGTACAGCGTGGTCGGCCAACCGAGCCAGTCGTGACGCAGCACGAACTGTTGCAGCGAGAGCTCGGTGGGGAAGTGCAGCGCGTTCTGCACGTCGACGATCTGGCGAGCCCGCTCGATCGCACCCTCGTCCTGGGCCAGCGGCAGCTTCCGCGCGACGCGCCACACCGCGTACAGCGCGGAGAGCAACGCGAACTCGATCGACGCCTGCTCGACGAATCGGGCCCGCCCGGTCCGCCCCCGGCGGGCGGCGAGCGCCAGGAGGCCGCTGATGACCGCGGCGATCGCCGCGTGCTCCCAGGTCGGCCACTTCATGGGCACACTGTGCCCACTCCCGGCGGTCCTGGCAAGCCCGGTAGATTGGACCCGTGCCGGCAGTCTCGACGATCATCTGGGTGGCGTTCGGGGTGTTCTTCGGCGTCGTCCTGTGGAAAAGTGGGCTCGCGATGTTGCGCAGTATGACCAGCCTCCCGCCCGAGCCGCCACCCAGTGGCGAGCTGCGCAAGGTCAGCCGCAAGTACCGCTGCGACGTCTGTGGCGTCGAGCTGAAAATGACCATGGCACCTGATGATGACCCCCCGCCGCCTCGTCATTGCCTCGAAGAGATGGTCGAAGTCGCGCCGCTCTACGATTGAGCGCCGAAAACGTCACCCGTGGTGACACAAGGGCGCGATGTCCACATCATGTGGATAAGTCTGGGCGCGCGGGTACGACGGGGTGCTACTGCCACTTGGTGGCGGTGTACAGGCCACCCAGGATGGCGAGCAGGCCGGCCAGCGTCGGCCAGTTGCTGTTCGTGAAGAGCAGATAGCGCGCCATGATCAGCAGCCCGCCGCCGATCAACAGCACGAGCATGATCACCGGGATCCACGACGGCGGCACCAGTTGGCGGCGCTGCTGCTTCGGCGTGTAGCGCGACGAGGCCGCGACCTCGTGCTCGGCCCGCGCCGGCGCCGGACGGTCGCCCGGGCGCGTCCCCTTCGCGGTGACTCGTCCGCCGGTCTTTCGCTTCGGGGGTGCCATCGGTCGAGAAGCATAGGTGATGAACGCGGTCATCGAGTCACGAGGCGCCGATCGGGGCCGCGATCGGGCGTCCCGGCGGCGCTCAGCAGCGGCCGAGGAAGTTGCGCAACAGCTCGTGGCCCTGCCCGGTGAGGATGCTCTCCGGGTGGAATTGCACGCCCTCGACGTCCTGGTCGCGGTGGCGCACGCCCATCACGACGCCGTCGACGCTGCGTGCGGTGACGATGAGCGAGTCCGGGATCGACGACGGTTCCAGTGTCAGCGAGTGGTACCGCGTCGCGGTCAGCGGTGAGACGAGACCGGCGAAGACACCGGTGCCGTCGTGTTCGACGAGCGACGTCTTGCCGTGCATCAGCTCGGGTGCGCCGACGACCTCCGCGCCGTAGACGTGGCCGATCGCCTGGTGGCCGAGGCAGACACCGAGCACCGGCGTGCGGCGCTCGGCGAATGCCGGGATCGCGGCGCAGATGATGCCGCTGTGTTCGGGCCGCCCGGGGCCCGGCGACAGCAGCACGCCGTCGGCGTCGAATGCCAGTGCGTCGTTCACGGTCACCTCGTCGTTGCGCACGACGAGCGGTTCGGCGCCGAGTTCTCCGAGGTACTGGACGAGGTTGTAGACGAAGCTGTCGTAGCTGTCGATCACCAGGATGCGCGCCGGGCGGGTCACGGCGGCGGACTGGTCGTGGTGGTCGCCCCGGGCGGCGCCGTCGTCGTCGTCTGGACCGGCGGTGCCGTCGTCGTCGTGGCCGGAGGCACGGTCGTGGTGGTGGTCGGCGGCAGCGTCGTGGCGACCTCCAACGACCGGCCGACCGTCAAGGTGACGCGGGTACCGGGGTCGGCGAGCGAGCCCGGCGCCAGGTCCTGCGCCCGCACGCGGCCGTCGTCGGGGCTGCCGGCCGGCACGTTGACGTAGTTCACCGCCACCGTCAGGCCGGCCGACGTGATCGTGTTGCGCGCCCGGCCCTCGGTCTGGCCGACGACCGGCGGCACCGTGATCGGCTCGGGCCCGTCGGACACCGTGATGGTGATCGCCCCGCCACGCGGCATCAGCTGGTTGGCGGCCGGCGCCGTCTCGATGACGGTTCCGGCGGGGATCGTCGCGCTCGAGATGCGCTCGACCGTGACCACGAACTCGTAGGGGGCGCCCTGCAAGACGTCGAGCGCGGCCTGCTCGCTCTGGCCGACGATGAACCCGGGCACGGTGACGCCGTCCGGTGGCCCGGCGACGACGAGGTCGACCGTGTCGCCCTGGAGCGCCTGCGTGGTCGCCGGCGGGTTCATGCTGATCACGGTGTTCTCGGCGACCTGGTCGGTCTTCTCGACCGTGATCGTGCCGACCGCGAATCCGTCCGCCTCCAGGATCTGACGGGCCTCGTCGAGCGGGATGCCGACGACGTTCGGGATCGGTGACACCTGCGGGTCGGGATTGAAGTAGACGACGACTTCCTGGCCCTCGAACAGGATCGTGCCGGCGACCGGCTCGGTGCGATGGACGAAGCCGATGCCGACGTCGGCGTTCTCCTCCGGCTCGGTGCGGAACAACAGGTTGAGCCGGTCGAGCTCGGCGATCACCGCCTCGAGCGGCTGGCCGGTGTAGTCGGCGAGCTCGAACGGCTCGGGTTCGGCGGCGGTCGGCTCTTCGGTGCTGAGCGACTGGAACAGCAGCACGCCGCCGACGACGAGCGCGATCAGCGCGACGAACGCAGCCAGTGCGTACCACCCGGTGCGCGACGAGCTGGTGTCGTAGTACATCGCGTCCGGCGACGCGCCCGGCGGGTAGCCGGTGTCCCACACGCCGCTCTGGGTGCGCGCGTCGAACGATGCCGGACGGCGCGGTACGGCGGGCCCGGCGGTGGTCGCGCCGGCTGCCGCGGCGGCTGCAGCGGCTGCGGCTGCTGCCGCGCCGGTCGACTCGGGCAGCTCGACGCCCTGCGCCTGAGCGGCCGCGGTGAGCGCCTGGACCGGCTCGTCGTTGCGGAAGCGGCGGAGGTCGTCGCGCAGCGCACCGGCGCTCGGGTAGCGCAGTTTCGGGTCCTTGGCGAGCAGCTTGGCGACGATCGCCTCGAACGAGCGGGGGACGTCGGCGACGAGCTGGACGAGCGGTTGGGGGGCGTCGTGGACCTGCTTGTAGGCGATGCTGACCGGGTTCTCGCCGGTGAACGGCGGCTTGCCGGCGACCATCTCGTACATCACGATGCCGAGCGAGTAGAGGTCGCTGCGGGGGTCGGGTTGCGCGCCCTGGGCCTGCTCGGGGCTGAAGTAGGTGGCGGTGCCCATCACCGAGCCGACCTGGGTGAGGTTGGCCTCGGTCGGCGCGTTCATCGCCCGGGCGATGCCGAAGTCGGCGACCTTCACCTGCCCGTTCGAGCCGATCAGGATGTTCGCCGGCTTGATGTCGCGGTGGGCGACGCCGCCCTCGTGGGCGAAACCGAGCGCCGCCGCGACCTCGCTGGCGATCTCCGCCGCCTGCTTGGCGGTGAGCTGCTTGTTCGTCTTCAGGATGTCGGCGAGGGTGCGACCCTGGACCTCCTCCATCGCGATGAAGTACGTGCCCTCGTAGCGCCCCCAGTCGTAGACGTTGACGATGTTGGGGTGCGACAGGTTGGCCGCCGACTGCGCTTCGCGGCGGAAGCGCTCGACGAAATTGGCGTCGGTGGCGAACTCGGGGAACAGCACCTTCATCGCGACCTGCCGGTCGAGCAGCAGGTCGCGCGCGGAGAACACGTCGGCCATGCCACCGCGCCCGATGCGCTTGTGGATCTCGTACCGGTCGTTGATGACGGTTGCTTCGCCGTTGTTGCTCACTGGGTCACTGTTCTCTGCGCGCCGAAACGGCGACACGTCAGGCTATCGACGCCCGTCGTCGCGCGTGGGCCACCAGGTGAGGATGAGGAAGCAGTGGACGGGGTTTCCCGCCGAGCGCAGCGAGTCCGGGCGCAGCCCGGAGAAAAGGCACGGGGCGACGCAGTCGCCGGAGCGGCGCAGCCGCTCGATGTTGCCGACGGCAACATCAACGTGCCCCTGCGCCACTCAGCAGGTAATCGAGCATGTCCTGGGCGATCGGGCCGGCGAGGCGGCCGCCCGTGGCGGCGACGTCCTGGGTCGACTGGACGTTGATCAGCACGACCGAGATCGCGAACTGCGGGTTCTCGGCAGGGGCGAACGCGATGATCCACGCGTGCGACAGGTCGGGGTTGCTCGCCACGCCGAGCTCGGCGGTACCCGTCTTCGCCGCGGCCTGGATGCCGCCGGCGAGGTCGAGGCAGCAGCTCGCCGTCCCGGACTCGACGACGCCGATCATGAACTCTCGTTCCAGCGCCGCGGTCTGCGGCGAGATCGGCGTCTTCCAGACCTCGGGTGACGTGCGGTCGAGGACGCGGCCGGCCTTGTCGTATGTCGCCTCGACGACGTACGGCTTCATCATCTGGCCGCCGTTGGCGACGGCGCCGGCCACCATCGCCATGTGCAGCGGCACCATCTGGTCCTCGCTCTGACCGAACCCACGGATCGCGAGCAGCGGGAGCTGCTGGTCGAGGTCGTCCACGTTGCCGAACGTGCTCGTCGCGGCGCGCGGCAGGTCGATCGGCAGTTGCTCGTCGATGCCCCACGCCCGGGTGCCGTCGATCATCCGCTCGACGCCGAGCTCGAGCGCGGTCCTGGCAAACGGGATGTTGCAGCTGCGGCGGAACACGGTGGCCATGTCGCCGCCGCACAGGCTGCCGTTGTAGTTGCGGATCGGGTCGTCGGTCTGCGGCGGCGTCCACTCCCGCTCGTCGGGGAACGAGGTCTCGCGCGACAGCACGCCGGCTTCCAGGCCGATGCCGGTGGTGATCACTTTGAACGTCGACCCGGGCATGTACCGCTCCTGGTAGGCGTTGGCGAGCAGCGGGTTGCCGTCCGCGTTCTGGAGGTCGGTGATCGCCTGCTGGGCGGTCTCGAACGGCTGGCCGACGAACGTGGTGGGGTCGTACGCCGGGTTGGAGAACATCGCGATGATCGCCCCGGTCTGGGGGTTGATCACCGTCACCGACCCCTCACGCCCGGCGAGCGCGAACTTGGCGGCGAGCTGCGCGTCGTAGCGCATCGTCAGCTCGACCGACCCGGCGTTGTCGACGTTGCCGGCGAGGATGTCGCCCAGCCCGCGCACCTGCTGAGCGGCGGTCGAGCCGGTGAGGACGTCACCGTGGGTCCGTTCCAGTTGCGTCGAGCCGAAGTCCTTCGTGAAGTACCCGGTGACGTTCGACATGATGTCGCCGGTGGGGTAGTCGCGGGTGAAGTCGAGGTTCTCGTCGGTGGTGTTCGGCAGCGACTGGGCGACGACGACGCCGTCCTCGGTGACGATGTTGCCGCGTGGGCGGTTGAACTCGCGGAGCACGGCGCGGGTGTTGTCGAACTTGGCGTCCAGCTCCTCCTTCTGGCCCACCTGCCAGTAGTTGAGCGCAGCGAACAGCACGACATAGCACGCCATCAGGCCCACGGTGAGCTGGCGGATCGCGCGGTTCACGAGCCCACCTCGACCGGGCCGGTGACGGACGGCGGCTGCTCGCCGCGCTTCTCGTCCCGGCGGATCTGGCGGGAGAGACGCCACGCCGTCCATCGCTCGCCGGTCGTCGGGTCGTCCGGCAACTCGCCCAGGCGGCGGGCCGCGGAGTCCGAGACGCGGATCAGGAGTGCGAGCAGGATGTAGTTGGACACCAGCGACGAGCCGCCGTAGCTGACGAACGGCAGCGTGATGCCGGTGAGCGGGATCACCTTCAGCACACCGCCGATGATGATGAACGCCTGCACCCCGACGATCGTCGTCAGGCCGGTTGCGAGCAGCTTCTCGAACGTCCGCTCGGTGCGGAGCGCGATGCGCAGTCCGGCGCCGACGATCAGGATGTACGACATCAGCACGGCGGTGGCGCCGATCAGGCCGAACTCCTCACCGATCGAGGCGAAGATGAAGTCGTTCTGCGCCTCCGGTACCTGGTTCGGGTTGCCGCGGCCGAGGCCGGTGCCGAGCAGGCCACCGTCGGCGAGGCCGTACAGCGCCTGGATGATCTGGTAGCCCTTGTCGAGCGGGTCGTCCCACGGATTGATCCAGTTGGTGACGCGGGTCTGCACGTGCGTGAACTGCGACCACGAGAACCACGCTGCCCCGCCGAACAGCACGGCGCCCAGCAGCAGGTACCCGACGCGTTCGGTGGCGACCCACATCATCACGACGAACAGCGTGAAGAACAGCAGCGACGAACCGAGGTCGCGTTCGCCGACCATCACGACGACGGCGAACCCCCAGGCGACGAAGATCGGCGCGATGTAGCGCGGCTCGGGGAGGTGGATCGGGCCGACCTTCCACGTCCGGGCCGCGATCAGCTCGCGGCGGTCGGCGAGATAGGCGGCGAAGAAGATCGCGAAGGCGAGCTTGGCGAACTCACCCGGCTGGAAGTTGATCGGCCCGACGCTGACCCAGATCCGCGCCCCGTTGATCGTCCGGCCAACGCCCGGCGCCATCGGCAGCAGCAGCAGGAACGCGCCGGCGAGGAACAGCACCCAGCGGTAGCGGGCGAGCAGCGTGGTGCGTTGGACGAACAGCAGGGTGAGGACGAACGCGGCGATCGCGACGAGGCTCCACGTCGCCTGGAGGCCGGCGAGGCGGTCGTCGAGGCGGGTGATCATCACGAACCCGACGCCGTGGAGGATCGCGGCGAGCGGCAGCAGCGTGCCGTCGGCACCGCCGGCGACGAGGCGGACGACGATGTGCGCGCAGAGCAGCAGGGCCAGGAGGACACCGACGAAGACGACGATGCCCGGCGGGATCTCGGCGTTCGTGCCGAGTGCCGCGACGGCGTACGCCGCGCCGGTGATCATCGCGGCCATCACGACCAGCGTCAGCTCGGTGTTGCGGCGGTGGCGGGCGATCGGCGACGGGGTCCGCCTGCCCGCCCCGTGCTCGTCGTCGACCGCGGCGTGCGTCATGGCGGTGTCACGGGACCGTGGTGGTCGCCGCAGGTGTCGTGGTCGTCGTGGTCGTCGTCGTCGTGGTCGTCGTCGTGGTCGTCGTGGTCGGCGGTGGGACGGTGGTCGGCGGGATCGTCACCAGGTCGGTGATGAACTCGGCCGCCTTCGTCCGCGAGTCGAAGCGCGGTCGGGCCTCGATCAGGTCGACGCTCTCGTCGGTGAGGATGTCGCGGGGCGGGCCGTTGTTCTCCACGGTGGGATCGAACCACAACAGACCGCCCGTGCGGCCGCGGTAGATCGTGACGACGTCGTCGTCGTCGAAGTCGAGGAAGTAGCCGCGACGAGCCCACGCTGCGACGAACGCGAACGTCACGACGAGCAGTGCTGCGACGAGCAGCCCGATCAGGAAGCGGCGCGGCCCGCGATCGCGGCGTCGGGCAGCCTTCTTCGCGGCGCGCTTCGCGGCACGGCCGGTCGGTGGCGCGTCGGTGGCGGGCTCCGGCGATGCTTCCTGCCCGGCGATCCTGGCGATCGCGTGGCCGTCGGCGTCGACCTCCAGGCTGCCGGCGGGGGTGGGGTCGTCCTCGTGCGCCCACACCGGCACGACGTCGACCTCCTGGGTCGGGTCGGGTGGGTCGTCGCCCTCCAGCACGTCGACGACGATCACCGTCACGTTGTCGCGGCCACCGGCCGCGTTGGCGAGGTCGACGAGCCGTTCCGCGGCCGCCTGCGGGTCGGCGATCGTCGCCAGCGCGTCGCGGATGTCGGCGTCGGGGATCTCGTCGACGAGGCCGTCGCTGCACAGCAGGAAGCGGTCGCCGCGGATCAGCGGCAGCGTCCACCAGTCGACCTTGACGTCGGGCTCGATGCCGAGGGCACGGGTGACGATGTTGCGGCGGGGGTGGGTGCGGGCCTCGTCCTCGGTGATGTGGCCCGTGGCGACGAGTTCCTGGACGTAGCTGTGGTCGACGGTGACGCGGCGGAGGCGGTCGTGGCGCATCAGGTAGGTGCGCGAGTCGCCGACGTTGGCGAGCACGAGGGCCTCGGTCGGCTCGGCCGGCACGATCGGGGTGACCTCCCCCGGCTCGTTCATGACGTCGAGGTTGGGAGCGCCGCGCCCGGCCATCGGGTCGCCGATCAGGGCGATCATGTTGAGCGTGGTGCCCATGCCGCGCTGGGCCGGGTTGGCGAGGGCGGCGCGGAGGATGTCGTCGTTGGCGTTGGCGATCGACTCGACGACGACCTCCGCCGACGGCAGCCCGGCGGCGCGCACGTCGTCGCGGACGCGCTCGACCGCGATCAGGCTGGCGACCTCGCCGGCCTCGTGGCCGCCCATGCCGTCGGCGACGACGAAGATGCCGTCGATCGCCAGCAGGCTGTCCTCGTTCTGCGGCCGCAGCTGCCCCGGATGGGTCGCCGCCCCCCACGCCAACTCAGCCATCGCCAGCCCCCGTCAAAGTTGTGCCAGGCACAACTTTGTCGCGGCGGGCGCGAGTCGTCGACGAGCCAGGCACGGGTGCGACCGTCATTGCGCCTCGATCACGGTCGTGCCGACCTGGATGCGGTCGCCGGGGTGGAGCAGCTTCGCGCCGATCAGCTTGTTGCCGTTGTGGAACGTGCCGTTCGTCGAGCCGAGGTCTTCCAGCATCGGCTGGCCCTCGTGGTCGTAGATGCGCAGGTGGAGGTGAGAGACGAACGTGTCGTCGGTGATCGAGATGGTGCACTTGTCGTCGCGGCCGAGCGTGATCTCGCCGGCCATCGGGAACGTCAACCCGCGGCGGGATCGAGGTTCGAGGATCACCAGCCGGCCGACCCGTCCGCCGCGTCCCTTCATCGGCTTGCGGCCGGCGGCGGTTGGTGGCGGCATCGGCTGGGCCTGACGGGTGGCGGCCGGGTGGCGCTGCGGGCCCGCCGGGGCGGTGCGGCGGCGCGGCATCCGAACCTCGCTCCAGACCGCCCACAGCACCCGCGCGAAGAACAGGTAGAGCAGCCCGAGGAGGGCGAACTTCAAGATGTTGAGGACTTGGTCGGTCATGGCGGTCGGCGGTGGTGGCGCGGGTCGTTGCGGCGCGGTAGGGCGGTGGCGGTCAGGACGCCTCGAAGCGCACGTGCGTCGCGCCGAAGCTGATGATGTCACCGT
>JABDKP010000092.1 GCA_013002175.1 Ilumatobacter sp. | reverse complement strand
CCTGGGCGACGGCGGTGCGGAAGTCGATGTCCCACAGCGTCGGCGCCTCGTGGCTGTAGGCCTGACCGGCCGCGACGTTGCGGAGGAACGCCCGCTGGCTGATCCGGCGCGAGCGCTCGTCGATCGTGGTGTAGTGGTGGTTCCAATCGACCGACAGGCCGAGCCGCTGGAACAGCGCCTCGAAGACCTTTTCGTCCTGCTCGATCAGTTCGTCGCACAGTTCGAGGAAGTTGGCGCGTGAGATCGGCACGGCGTGGTGCTTCTTCGGCGGGTCGCCACGGAACGGGGGCTCGAAGTCGGCCTGGTACGGCTGGGTGGGGTCGCACCGCACGCCGTAGTAGTTCTGGACGCGGCGCTCGGTGGGCAGGCCGTTGTCGTCCCAGCCCATCGGGTAGAAGACCGACTTGCCGGCCATCCGCTGATAGCGGGCGATCGTGTCGGTGTGGGTGTAGCTGAAGATGTGGCCCATGTGCAGCGACCCGCTGACGGTGGGCGGCGGCGTGTCGATGGAGAACACCTGCTCACGAGCGACCGACGCGTCGAAGCGGTAGATGCCATCGCGCTCCCACCGGTCGATCCAGTGGGCTTCGATGCCGTCGAGCGTCGGCTTGTCGGGGATGTTCGCCATAGTCATCCCGAGGCTACCCACCGGTACCCGCCCCCGATCCCCTCGGTTCTCTGTCGGTCTGCGCCCGCCAGGCGGGCCCGGAGCGGCAGATTTGCGAGTACTCGTATCCTCCACGGCCGGTCAGCACCACGCGCCGTAAGCTCGGGTGGATGCTGCACCTGTACGACTCCGCCACCCGCTCCGTGCGTGAGCTGGCGCATCGTGAGCCGGGCAAGGTCAGCATCTACCTGTGCGGGCCGACGGTGTACGGCCCGGCGCACATCGGTCACGGCCGGGCGACGATCGAGTACGACGTGTTGCGCCGCTACCTGGAGTGGACCGGCCTCGACGTGCGGCTCGTGTCGAACGTGACCGACATCGACGACCAGATCATCAACCGCGCCAACCGTGAGGACCGGCCGTGGCGGGAGATCACCGAGAAGTGCGAGCGGATGTGGTGGAAGGCGATGGACGGCGTCGGCGTGCAACGCCCGACCGACGTCCCGCACGCCACCGAGTATGTCGACGAGATGGTGGCGATGATCGGGGAACTGGTCGCGGCCGATACCGCGTACGCGACCGACGACGGCATCTACATGGACGTCGAGTCGGTCGACGACTACGGCCTGCTCGCCATGCAGACGCTCGATGACATGCGCGCCGGCGGCGGTGATCGCGAGGTCGTCGGGGCGGAGCAGAAGCGGCACCCGGCCGACTTCGTGCTGTGGAAGCTCTCGAAGCCCGGCGAGCCGGCGTGGCCGTCACCGTGGGGCGAGGGTCGGCCCGGATGGCACTCCGAGTGCGTCGTGATGGCGCTCGACCTGCTCGGCGAGGGCTTCGACCTCCACTGTGGCGGGCAGGATCTGCGTTTCCCGCATCACGAGAACGAGCGGGCCCAGGCCGTCGCGCTCGGCAAGGGGTTCGCCAACCACTGGATGCATCACAACTTCATCGTCGACACCGCGGGCGAGAAGATGTCGAAGTCGATCGGCAACGTCGAGAACCTGCTCGACCTGATCGAGCACTACGACCCCCGCGCCTACCGGCTGGTGCTACTGCAGTCGCACTACCGCAGCCCCGTGAAGCTCGCCCAGGCGAACATCGACGCGGCGGTCAGTGCGCTCGCCGGTCTGGACGCGTTCGCGGCGCGGACGGGTGGGGTGGACGCGGCCAAGCCCGACGCGACGGTGCTCGACGACTTCCGGGCGGCGATGGACGACGACCTCGACACTCCGAAGGCGACGGCGCTGGTGTTCGACACGGTGCGGCGGGCGAACGCCGCACTGGACGCCGGTGAGTCCGACGTCGCGGCTGCGCTGGTCGCCGCCGTGCACGAGATGTGCGGCGCGCTCGGGCTGGTGCTGTCGGCCGGCAGCGACGTGCCGGAGGAAGTGGCCGCCAAGGCGGCAGCGCTGGACGACGCCCGCGCCGCGAAGGACTTCGCGTCAGCGGACTCTCTCCGCGCCGAACTGCAAGCCGCCGGCTGGACCGTCGAAACCACCAAGGACGGCACCACCCTCCGCCGCTGAGTCGGAGTTGTGCCCGGCACAATCTGACCGTCACCGCACGAACGCGTGAGGTTATTGCGCACCTGGCGCGCAATAACCTCACGCGTTGGACCGCAGCGGCGTCGCTGTCGTCGGCGAAGAGTCACACCCCGGGTCGCGGCACGAAGGCGTCGATGACGGGGGCGAAGCGGTCGGCGGCGCCGGGGGTGCCGATGTCGGCGAGGCTGACGATCACCTCGTGCACGCCCGCGTCGGCGAGCGCCCGGAAGCGGCCGATGTGGTCGTCGACCGTGCCGGCGTTGAGCTGGTCGCCGACGATCTCCGGCGGCACCTGATCGTTCGCCCGGGCGGCCAACGCCGACGCGAGCCCGGCCTCGTCGACCGCGCACAGCACCGACGACAGCTGCGTGATCGTGATGTCGGCCGGGTCACGCTCCTCGGTCGCGCAGTGACCGTGCAGCACCTCGACCTTGTGACGAACCACGTCCGGCTCGCCGAACAGGTTGCATGCATCGGCATGGCGGGCGACCAGCCGCAACGTCCGCTGCTCGCCCGACCCGCCGACGAGGATCGG
>JABDKP010000085.1 GCA_013002175.1 Ilumatobacter sp. | reverse complement strand
CCGAGGCCGATCTCGCCGATTCGTCACGTGAGTCGTTGCATGCGTCGACCAAGACGTTGGAGCGGGCCGCCACGTTGGATGCAGTGCCGGGCCTGGCCGATGCGTTGGATGAGGCCACGGTCACCGCAGGCCATGTCGACGCGGTCACGAAGGCGGCGAAGGCGTTGGACGACGACTTGCAGCGGGCGGTGCTGTTCGATCGTGTCGACGGCTTGGTCGATGTCGCTGCGGCGGCGACGGTGGCGGAGTTCGCGAAGCGGGTGCGTGACGTGGCGTCACGGATCTTGGCTGATGCCGGTGTCGACCGGCTCGAGCGGCAGGTGCGTGACACGACGTTGTCCACGTGGGTCGGCAACGACGGGATGTGGAACCTGCGCGGCCGGTTCGACCCGGTGACCGGGATGAAGCTCGCGGCCAGGCTCGACGCGACGGTCGAGGCGTTGTTCGCCGAGGCGACCCCGGTGTCGTGTCCGACCGACCCGGTCGCCAAGCAGGGTCATCTCCGGGCCCTGGCGTTGGGGCGGTTGGTTGATGGTTCCGCGGGTGTCGGCAAGCCGGGCCGGCCGGAGTTCGTCGCCGTCATCGACGTTGCCGCCGGGCCGGGTACCGACACCGGCGGGTCGGGCGGGTCAGCCGAGTCGTGCGACGAGTTCGGCACCGTCGACTCGGCGGCTGGACGTGTTCGGGTCGACTGGCCGATCCCGATCGAGGTCCCCCACCGGGTGCTCACCGAACTCGTCGACGACGCCGACGTCAGTGTCGTCGTGGTCCGCAACGGGGTCGTGCTGCACGCACCCGGCGAACTCAACCTGGGGCGCACCACCCGCCTCGCGAACCGGGCGCAGCGCCGGGCACTGCGCGGCCTGTACCGCACGTGTGCGATCCCCGGCTGTTCCACCCACTACGACCGCTGCAAACTCCACCACATCATCTGGTGGCGCCACGGCGGCCGCACCGACCTCGCCAACCTGATCCCGGTCTGTGTGCATCATCACCACAAGATCCACGACGCCGGCTGGAACATCACCCTCGGCCCCAACCGCGAGCCGACGCTCACCCTGCCCGACGGCACGATCCACAACACCGGTCCACCCAACCGCCTCGCCGCCTGACGGGTTGGGCAGCGCCTGCCCGGGCGCGCCCCTGCTTCGGGCAGTGGCGCACTCGTTTCGAACAAACGTGAAGTGCGTCGCCCAGCCGGGCCTCGGGCGACCGGGTCACGCAGTCGGGTTTCGAACAGACGTGAACTGCACCGACCTCCCCGGCCGGCGGGTGACGAGCGGCACGAGCACCGGTGGCCCCCGCCCCCGTAGCGCCTCGCCGCCCTCAGCAGCGCTCGATGCCGGCACCGACGGCGCGGAGGCGGCCGACGAGGTCGTCGTAGCCGCGGTCGATGTGGTGCACGCCGGAGATCGTCGTCTCGCCCTCGGCGGCCAGCCCGGCGACGACCATCGCCGCCCCGGCGCGGATGTCGTGGGCCTTCACCGGGGCACCGGACAGCCGGGGCACGCCGCGCACCACCGCGTGGTGTCCTGTCGTCGTCACGTCGGCACCGAGCCGTTGGAGCTCCTCGACGTAGCGGAACCGTCCCGGGTACAGGTTCTCGGTGACGATGCCCACGCCGTCGGCCACCGCGAGCATCGTGATGATCAACGGCTTGTAGTCGGTGGCGATGCCGGGATAGGGCAGCGTCGCGATGTCGATCGAACGCAGCCGCTCGGGCGCCCGCACATGCAGCCCGTCGTCGATGTCGGTGAGTTCCAGACCCATGTCCGTGAACCGGTCGAGCAGCATCGTCATGTCGGTCGGGCGGATCCCGCGCACATCCAGCTCGCCCTGCGAGACCGCCGCGGCCGCGAGATACGTCGCCGCCTGGATGCGATCGGGCACCGTGTGATGGCGCACCGGGCGCAGCGCATCGCGCTCGACACCGACGACCGTCAACTTCGACGTGCCGATGCCGCTGATGTCGGCACCCATCGCCACCAGGAAGTTGCACAGGTCGGTGATCTCCGGCTCGCGCGCCGCGTTGTCGATCGTCGTCCGCCCGTCGGCGAAGACCGCCGCGGTCAACAGGTTCTCGGTCGCACCGACGCTGGGAAAATCGAAGATGATGTCGGCGCCGTGCAGCCGCTCACACCGCGCCTCGAGGTATCCGTGGCTGAACTTGAACTGGGCGCCCATGTCTTCGAGGCCCGACACGTGCATGTCGATCGGCCGTGACCCGAAGTCGTCGCCGCCCGGCATCGACAGGCGCACCTCGCCGCAGCGGGTGAGCAGCGGGCCGAGCACGTTGATCGACGCCCGGATCTTCTCGACGAGTTCGTACGGTGCGACCGGCGTGATGTCGCCCGAGTTCGTCAGCAGCAGGGTGCCCGGCTCGGGCCGGATCATCTCGACGCCGATCGCCGCCAGCAACTCGCCCATGATCGCCACGTCGACGATGTCGGGCACATTGGTCAACTCGAACGTGCCGTCGGTGAGGATCGTCGTCGCCATCAACTTCAGCACCGAGTTCTTGGCGCCCGGGACGTCGACCGTGCCGCCGAGCGCGCCACTGTTGCGGACGACGATCGTGTCGGTCGGAGTTGCGTTCATGGCCCCCCAGTATGCTCCCGGCGTGAAGCCCGGCGGTCGCATCGTGACGCGAACCTGGCCGAGTGACGACGAGCACCGGTCGATGGTCATGGCCCCTCGCGACGACCTGCTCCGCGAAGTTCGCACGCCGGACGCACCCGCCGACGACGACGCCGACGGCGCCACCTTCGACCTCGCGCACGGCCCGTTCTCCAGCTACGAGCGGGTCGTCGACATCACCGCCGGCGAGATCGTCGAACGGACCACCTATCGGCTGACGATCCCCTGGTTCGGCTGGCTGTTCGCGGTCCCGGTGCGGCAGGTGATCGCCCGCCGGCTCTCCGCCAGAGGCTGGTGGACGCCACCGGACCAACTGGATGCGACGCAGGTGCTGGTGATCGGTCTGCTCGCCGCGGCGTCGATGAGCGCCGCATTCATCAACACGCTGTTCACCCAGACGGTCAACTTCGCAGCCGACGACTTCGGCGTCGGCGACGCGGGCATCGGCGACGCGGGTGCGATCGTGCGGGCCGGCATCATCATCGCGTTGCCGGCGGCGATCATGGCCGACCGGGTGGGGCGGCGGCGGATCATCACGGTCGTCGCATGGCTCGCACCCGTGCTGTCGCTGCTCGGCGCCCTCGCGCCGAACTTCACGGTGCTCGTCGCGACCCAGACCGTCGCCCGCCCCATGGGCATCGCGCTTGCGTTCCTGATCGGTGTCGTGGCGGCCGAGGAGATGCCGAAGAGCAGCCGGGCGTACGCAATCAGCGTGCTCGCGATGGCGAGCGGGTTCGGCGCCGGCGTCGCGGTGATGTCGCTCGGCCTCGCCGACGTCGGCCCATGGGGGTGGCGGCTCGTGTACGTCGTGTCGCTGATCTGGTGTGTCGTCGCGCTCGACCTGACCCGCCGCCTGCCGGAGACCCGCCGGTTCGCCGCCAGCGCAGCAGCCGACGCGGCCGACCGTGGGGACCATGACGACCGTGACGACCGTGACGCTGTCGTCCACGCGGCCGGTCCCGAGACGGCCGGCGCCCCGGCCGACCCCGAACGCTCCGGCCACGAGCCGGACCATCCCGACCCGGCTGCGGCAGGCTGGCCGACGACGATCGCACTCCGCACCAGGGTCCCCCGGCTCGACCGGCGGCGGATCACGCTGCTCGCCGCAGTCGCATTCATCGGCAACGTGTTCATCGCCCCGGCGAGCTTCTTCCAGAACAACTACCTCACCGACGTCCGGGGTTTCTCGGGGCTGGCGATCGGCGTGTTCTCGATCGTCGTCGGGACGCCGGCCGGCATCGGCCTGATCATCGGGGGGCGGATCGCGGACACGCGCGGCCGCAAGCCGCTGATCGGCGTCGTGCTCCCCGCGTCAGCCCTGGCCGTGGTTCTGGCGTTCTCGTTCGGGCCCCCGCTGCTGTGGGCGTTCGCGTTCTTCGCGGCCACGCTCGGCAGCATGGCGTACCCCGCGATGGCGGTCTACCGCGCCGAACTGTTCCCCACCGGCAACCGCAGCCGAGCGGCCGGCCTGATCACCGCGTCGGCCCTGCTGGGCGGCATCGTCGGCCTCGTGTCGACCGGTCGGTTGATCGACGCCGGGTGGTCCTACGGCGCGGTGATGCTGCTGCTGCTGAGCGCCCAGCTGATCGTGACGCTGATCGTGCTGACGTCGTATCCGGAGACCGCCCACACCGAACTCGAGGACCTCAACCCGGAAGACGCTCCGCTGACGATCATGTGACCGGGCGAACGGGCAGCGTCGTCCTCACGGCTCGACGAGCAGGATCCGGCGGGCTTCGGCGAGATCGCTCATCGCCTTCGCCGCGTCGAGGTGATCACCGCCGTGGTCGGGATGCACGTCACGCATCCGGTCGCGGAAGTGAGCGGTGACCTGACGCTTGGTCGGCCGCTTCGCCCCGCCGTCGAAGCCGAGCACGCCGAGCGCCCACGACAGCGGGTCGGCCATCGCCTCCAGCGTCGTCGTCTGTGAACCCGCGAGGTGGGCGATCAGCGACGGGCCGACCGGCCCGCGCCACCGCGCCGCCTTCTGCAGCACCGCCGTGACGCCGGCGCGGTGTGCCGCGTCCAGCCGCTCGGTTGCGTAGATCGCACCGAGCACCTGCGCGAGATCCGTCCCGGCGCTGTTGAAGTCGAAGGAGATGTCGTCCCCGTCACCGACGAGTCGATGGTGGCTGACCGCGAGCCCATGACGGTCGATCTGGAAGCGGTGCCGCAGTCGCGGTTGGACGACTCGCGCCCCCTCGCCGACCTCGTTGATCAGCCGATGGACGTCGGGGATCACGTCGTCGGCGATGCCGTCGAGATGGGCGGCGACGACCGAACCGAGCAGGAGCCCACCGAACCCGGGGCTCGGATCGACCGGCAGCACCATGTGGCCGAGAGCGACGCGCCGCGTCGGCACGGCGGGACGGGTGTGCCAGATCTCGAGTTCGGCCAGCAGCATCGACGGCACGTGCTCCGTTCAGACGTAGGGCCGCAGCAGCGAGCGCAACTCCTGCGCCAGGCCGATGACGTCGGACGCCACGACGTCATCATCCTCGGCATGCCGCGTGCCGCTGCCGTCGGCAACGAACCGGTGCACGATGCGGTCGACGCCGTCGACCGTGTTGGCCCACGTGCGCGGCGCGAACGCGTACGGCGGGTGCTTGCGGTCGATCACGTCGTGGAGTTCGATCAGCTTCGTGCGCGACTTGGCGTCGAGCGGATCCTTCGCCAGCTTGTCGGCAGCGAGGAAGATGGTGCTCAGCGCGCCATCGGGCGGCTCGTGGTCGCCTCCGTCGTCAGCACTCAGCAACTCGCCGCTCTCGATCGCGTCGAGCAGATCGTCGACCGCGTCCTCCGCGTCGGCGGCGACGACGACGGTCGTGCCCTCCCAGCGGTGCGGCACCTCGGACTCGACCAGCGCCTCGGTCAGCACCTTGCGATCGCCATCGCTCCACTCGTCGAGGCCGAACTCGGTCGAGGGCTCGTCGTCGGCGAGACCGATCGGGAACGGGCCGAGCAGTTCGTCGAGACGGTCGAACAGCGCGTCCATCCGCTCTTCGATGTACTCGGGGACGACGACCTCGGCACCGACCCACGCGTGCGGGATCGAGGCCTCGGCCATCGCCTCGGACAGCTCGGCCTGTTGCTCGAAGGTCCACGCCGCGACGTCGTAGTGGACCTTGGTCACGGCGTCGTCGTTGGGGTCGAAGTCGACCATCTCGCCGCCGTCGGCCATCTCGTTGCGTTGCTCGGCGCCTCCGCCTCTGCTCACTATTGCCACGGCGTCACGCTACCGGCCAGGAACCGCTCGGTCCGGTCGTACTCGTCGCGCACGTTGACCGGGTCGCGGAACCCGTGGCCCTCGCCGTCGTAGACGACCAGCTCGACCGACCCGCCGGCCGCCCGGATGGCCGCGGCCACCGATTCGCTCTGCGCGATCGGCACGACCTCGTCGTCGGTGCCGTGGAACAGCAGCAGCGGCGCGGTGATCCGGGCGGCCCGGTGGATCGGGGACAGCTCCTCGAACGAGCTCGCACCCACGAGGGTGTCGGTGTAGTGCGCCTCGAATCGGTGCGTCACATCGGCGAGTGAGGCGAGGTCGGCGACGGGGTACGACGCGACACCGCAGGCGACGAGGTCGGGGTGGTCGGCGAGGACGCCGAGCACGGTCAGGCCACCGGATGAGCCGCCGACGATCGCGGTGGACTCCGGCCTGCTCCACCCCTGGGTGTGGGCGTGGGCGAGCAACACGGCGGTGTCGTCGACGTCGAGCCGGCCCCACTGGCCGTTGAGCGCCCGCTGGTAGTCGCGCCCGTGGCCGGTCGTGCCGCGTGGGTCGACGACGAGTACGTCCCAGCCCCGGCTCCACCAGTACGAGATGCGCGGCCGGAAGTCCGCCTGCCACTGATCGGTCGGCCCGCCGTGCACCCAACAGAGCATCCGCCCGTCCCCTGCGGCATAGCGGCGGGCATGCAGTGTCACGCCGCCGGCGTCCGCCTCGATCAGCTGCGGTTCGGGCAGGTCGTGACCGGACCACCCGAACGGGGGCCCGACGGCGAGGACGGTGCGCGGCGGCTTGGCCCCCGGCGAGTCGTCGAGCGCCGACATGTCGTAGCGGACGACCTGGGTCGGCGTGACCGCACCCGTGCGGAGCGCGACCAGATCGTTCCCGAGCCACGTCAGCTGGCCGTGGCCACCCCGACCGACGTCGGTGACCCCGCCGGTGGCGACCTCGACGACACAGAGCCGACCGAACCCGGCCTCGTTGCGACAGAACGCGACATGGCGTCCGTCGGGCGAGGGCGTGAACGAACGCTGTCCCATCCCCCACGTCGGGCCGGCGTGCTCGGACGGCTCGGCGAGCAGCGGATCGTCGCCGACGTACACGTTCAGCCAGCCGGACGCATCGTGAACACATGCTCCGGTGCCATCGGGCATGAAGCGGGGCTGCTGGACCGCCGCGTCCGCCGGCCGCCACCGATCCAACTCGCCGGTTGCGACGGCCGCGGTCACCACATGGGCGGCGTCCCACGGCATCGCCGGCGGGCTCCAGGCCTGCCACACGACGGTCGACGAGCACGGCGCGACCGCCGGGTCGAAGCAGAACGCATCCGCTCCGTCATCGAGACGCGCGGGCTCGGTCGCCCCGCTGTCGCCCGTGAGCGGCAGTTTCCAGATCTCCGCCTCGTCGACCGCGAACACCACGAACGAGCCGTCCGGCGCACATGCCGGCGCGCGGACCTCGCGCCCGAGCGCCGTCAGCTGCGCGGCCGTGCCGGCCAGCGGCTGGAACCACAATTCGCCACCTGCGCAATACGCCACACCAGTGCCGTCGGGGTACCAGTCGAAACAACCGCCACCCATCCCCCGTCCGGGCGTCGGGTCCGGTCCGGCGGTCAGCAGCCGTTCGGGCCCGCCGGCCACCGGTACGAGCACGATCGCCGTGGCGCTGCGCCACCGCTGGACGAACGCGACGAATTCGCCGTCCGGGGACAGTTTCGGTTCCGTGAGGTCCCGCCCCGCCACCAGCAACTCGATCGGAATCGGGTTCGCCATGCGCCGACTGTAGGTGTCCGATCATCCGGGACCCGGCACCAGATGACCTTCCCGCCACGAGCGACCGGTACGGTGAGCGAATGGCCAGATCACGTGAGAACCCCGACCGCAACCTGGCGATGGAGCTGGTGCGGGCGACCGAATCGGCCTGCCTGGCCGCCGCGCGCTGGGTCGGTCGCGGCGACAAGAACGGCGCCGACAACGCCGCGGTCGAGGCGATGCGAATGTCGCTGTCGACCGTCGCGATGAACGGCACGGTCGTCATCGGCGAAGGCGAGAAGGACCACGCTCCGATGCTGTACAACGGCGAGCACGTCGGCGACGGCAGCGATCCGGAAGTCGACGTCGCGGTCGACCCGATCGACGGCACGACGCTGACGGCGATGGGCAAGACGAACGCGCTGTCGGTGATCGCCGTCTCCGACCGCGGGTCGATGTTCGACCCCGGGCCGTCCTACTACATGAACAAGATCGCCGTCGGCCCCGCGGCGGTCGGGGCGATCGACATCACGGCGAGCCCCACGCAGAACCTCCGCTGGATCGCCAAGTCCAAGGGCGAAGACGTGCGCGACCTGACCGCGATCATCCTCGACCGCCCGCGCCATGCCGACCTGATCGCCGAAGTGCGCGACAGCGGCTGCCGGATCCGGCTGATCACCGACGGCGACGTCTACGGCTCGGTCGCCACCTGCTGGCCCGAGGCCGGGGCGGACGTGCTGATGGGCATCGGCGGCACGCCCGAGGCCGTCGTGTCAGCGGCGGCGATGAAAGCGATGGACGGCGAGATCCAGGCGCAGCTCTGCCCGCAGGGCGACGAGGAGCGAGCCGCACTGCTCGACGCGGGGTACGACCTCGACCAGATCCTCGACCAGAACGATCTGATCAAAGGCGACAACTGCTTCTTCGCCGCCACCGGGCTGACCGACGGGGCGCTGCTGCGCGGCGTGCGCTTCGACACCGCCGGGGCCCGCACGCAGAGCCTGGTGATGCGGTCGCGCAGCGGCACGGTGCGGATGATCGACGCCCGCCACCGGATGAAGAAGCTGCGCGAGTTCGCCGCGATCGACTACTGACCGGCGCTCAACCGTCGACGACCGACGGGTCCGGTACGACCGACCGGCACAACCACTGGAACACGCGCCACCCGGTGAGGTCCTGCGCCATCGTCGATGCCGCCACCGCCGCAGCCTCCTCCGAGATCGCCCGGCCGTCCGGCGCCTTGACGTGCACCTCGGCGACGCGTTCGGCCATCGCGAACCAACCGACCGCTTCCTCGACACTTCGGCCGACCGTCAGCGGGCCGTGGTTGCGCAGGATGCACAGCTTGGCGTCGCCGAGTGCGGCGGCGATCCGTTTGCCGCCGTCGGTCGACAGCACCTCGACCTCCTCGTCGTCGAAGAGCGCCTGGTCGAAGACGAACGCGGTCGACTCCTGGCTGAGCGCCCGGAACGGTCGCACGTTCGCCGACCACGGCGTGCCGAACTGGGTGTGCGTGTGGCAGGCACTGACGACGTCGGGGCGGGCCGCGAGCAGCGGGGCGTGGATGTTGTATCCCGCCACGTTGACCGCGCCGGTGCGGTTGCCGTCCGCGTCCATCACCTCGCCACCCGGACCGACGAGCACGAGGCGGTCGACGGTGGCCGCCGCGAACGCCACGCCCCAGTCGAGCAGCCAGAAGTGGTCGGTCAGCTCGGGGTCGCGCGCCGAGATGTGCCCGTCACCGAGCTGACCCCAGCGGTTCGCGGCGAAGATGCGGTATCCGAGCGCGCACATCCGCCTCCGGTGCGCCCGCTCATCGGCGGGCGATCGCACGGTGCCGTACGGCTCGACGCCTGGAAATTCCGGATACTGGTCGGCCATGCACCAAGCGTAGAGCGTCTACGCTGCGCGCATGTTCGCCCCGGACGCGACCGGCACCGTCGTCGCGGTGCACCGCACGCCCACCCACGAGTTCTCGAAGTCGACCCGGCCGACGATCGAGCTGATCGCAGGCGTCGGCGTCGCCGACGACGCCCACGCCGGCGCCACCGTCCGGCACCGATCGCGCGTCGCGAAGGACCCGGACCAACCCAACCTGCGACAGGTCCACCTCGTGATGTCGGAACTCCTCGACGAGGTGAACGCAGCCGGCCACACCGTCGTGCCGGGGCAGCTCGGCGAGAACGTCACCACGTCGGGGATCGACCTGATCGGCCTGCCGGTCGGCGCGATCCTCCGGCTGGGGCCGACGGCGCTCGTCGCGATCACGGGGTTGCGCAACCCGTGCCCGCAGATCAAGTCGGTCGGCGAGGGCGTCCTGAAGATGATGTTCGTCGAGGACGACTCCGGTCGCAAGGTCGGGCGGACCGGCGTGATGGGCGTCGTCGTCGCGGGCGGCACGGTGCAGCCGGACGACACGATCGACGTGCGCTGCCCCGCGGGAGCGTTCACGGCGCTCGAGCGCATCTGATCGGCTGGTCAGCTGGCGCGTTCGGCGCCGACCCGCGCCATCGCCGCGTCCAGCGCATCGATCGCGATGTGCCCGGCCTGGGTGACGCTGAGGTGCATGCCCGCCGCCTGATGCACGTCGAGTCGGTCGCCGAGTGCCGATTCGAGCGCGTGGCGGGCGTTTGCCCGCGGGCGATGGCCGTGGCCGATCATCGACCCGACGAGCCGCGCCCCCGTCTCGGCGTCGCCGCCGCGCGTCAGTGCGATCGCCGTCACGCCGAACAGATGGCTCGCCCCGACGTAGTAGTGCTGATCGAGTGCAACGAGGACGGCGGCACGGCAGTGCCGCAGCGCGTCGGTGACATCGACCCGTTCGACGGTGAAGTGGAGGATCAGCCCATCGAGGAGGTGTTCGACGAGATGATCGCGCGGCATCGAACGCGGCCACTCGAGGCCCTCGGACCAGATGGTGATCGCCGTGTCGGCATCCCGAATCGCGACCGCCATCCCCTGGGCCCATGCAGCGAGCGCGCGGGCGCTGACGGATCCCGTCTCGCGTGCGATCGTCGACGTCGCGGCGGCGTGCTCTCGAGCTCCGACCTCCACGCCATAGGTCGCCAGGTGGAACGTGCGGAACGCCTCCGCCCACAGCCTGCTCCCGACCGTGGCGGGCGGTGCGGCCAACCACGCCGACGTCAGCTCCTCGCTCGCGGCCCGCGTGAACGTGCTGTTCAGGAACACCGCGGCGAGCGCCATCCGGCAGAACCCGCCGGGATCGTCCGGGTTCGCCCGGAGGCCCGCTTCGGCGAGTTCGGTCACCTGCCCCGTCACCGTGAGGTATGCGCCGAGCGCGGCGATCCCGCAGAGGTCGGTGTACCGCGGGTTGGTCTCGATCTCGGGCGCGGCGAGCAGGTCCGCCGCCCACGTGAACAGCTCCGACCGCATCGCGAATGTCGCATACCACGCGAGTGACTCGAGCAGCTCCGCCCGCCGCTCCACGTCGCCGGCCGCCGCAAACGCGTCGACGGCGACGCGCAGGTTGTCCCACTCGTTGTCGAGCACCCGCCAGGCATCTGGCTCTGCTGCGGTGAAGAGCCGCTCGCTCTCGCGCTGCGCGATCGTGAAGAACCGTTCGGCGTGCCGCTCGCGATAGTGGCCCTGTCGCCCTCCCCCGCCCAGCTTCTCGGCCGCGAACCGCCGCATCGTCTCGAGGAGGCTGAACCGGCGGTGGCCACCCTCCAGGGAGCTGACGACCATCGACTGGTCGACGAGCGCAAGGACGACCTGGGGGATCTCCGCCGCCGACACGTCGTCGTCGGTGCAGACTGCCGCGATGTCGGACAGGGTCGCACCCCCGGCGAACACCGACAACCGGGCGAACACGGCTGCTTGCGGCGGTGCCAGCAGCCGATACGACCACTGCACCGTGTCGCGGAGTACGTCCGCGGTCGGGTCGAGGCCGGCAGTGGCAGGTGGCGAACCGTCACCGAGGCCGGTCACGAGTTCCTGCGGTGTCATCAGCCGGATCCGCGCCGCCGCGACCTCGATGGCGAGGGGGATCCCATCGAGGCGCTCGACGAGTTCGCGAACGGCCGGCTCGTTCGCGGCGGTCAGGGCGAACGTCATGTCGTGCTGCGTCGCCCGGTCGACGAACAGTTCGACGCCGACGGTCTCCGGCGGGAGCGGAGCGACGGCGAGCAACCGTTCGCCGCCGACGCCGAGCGCCGCCCGGCTCGTCGCCAGCACGGCGATCCCGGGTGCGTCGGCCAGCCGTTCGACGATCGCCGCCACCGCCACCGCGACGTGCTCGCAGTTGTCGAACACGAGCAACATGTCGCGTTCGGAGACGAAGTCGGCGATCGAGGTCAGCAGATCCATCCCGGCCTGCTGGCGGGCGCCGATCTGGTCCGCCACCGATGCGAGCACGGCGTCGGCGTCGGCGACCGGGGCCAAACTGCAGAAGCGCACGGACCGCTCGCTCGTGGCGGCGACCTGCTGACCGATCTCGATCGCCAAGCGGGTCTTGCCGACACCGCCCGGGCCGATCAGCGTGACGACCCGATGGCCGCGCTCGATCAGCGAGACGGCGTCGCGTACGTCGCCGGCCCGGCCGAGCATCGACGTCCGAACACTCGGCAGGTTCGTCGGCGGCGTCGACCGGCGCAGGGGCCGCGGATCGGAGTCCACGCCGTCGGCACGCAGCCGGAACACCTCCTCCACGCCGATCCCGCGCAGCATCTGCGGGCCCTCGCTGCGCAGATCGAACCCCGGTAACAGTCCGGCGGTCGCCGCCGAGCAGACGATCTGGTCCCCGTTGGCGAGGTCGGCGACACGTGCCGATCGGTTCGGCACGGGGCCGAAGTAGTCGTTCTCGGTCGGCTCGACATCACCGGTGTGCAGACCGATTCGCACGCGCAGCCGATCCCGGACCGCCGGCGCCTGCTGTTGCAGCATGCGGTGGACCGCGATCGCCGCGTGGGCCGCTGCCGGTGCGCTCCGGAACGCAGCCCAGCATCCATCGCCCATGTGCTTGATGATCGCCCCGCCGCCGGCCTCGATCACCTCCGCCACGATCTGATCGTGGACGGCCAGCGCCCGGCGCATTTCGAGCGGCGCGTCCTCCCACTGCGTGGAACTGTCTTCGATGTCGGTCAGGAGGAACGTCACGGTCCCAGACGGCAGGCCTCCACCCATGCGTCCAGCTTGGCATGGCCCCAGGGCGGCCCTGGACGGCGGGCGCGCGGCGGCGCGCGGCCAGACTGTCCCGATGGCACCTCCGGCCGAACCCGCGACGCTCACCGACCTGACCACACCGACGCTCGTCGTCGAGTCGGCCGTGTTCGACGCCAACTGCGCGGCAATCGACGCAGTGCTGCCGGGATCGGCGCTGCGCCCGCATGTCAAGGCATTCAAGTCCACCGCGATCGCCCGGCGCCTCGCCGGCGACGGGCACACTGCGTTCTGCGCCGCGACCGCGCGCGAGATCGAAGGGCTCGCCGCGGCCGGCCTCGGCGACGACCTGCTGCTCGCCAACGAATCGCTCGACGTCGCCCGCCTCGGGGTGATCGCCGACACCGCGGCGATCACGGTGGCGGTCGATTCGGACGAAACGCTCGACGCCGCCGTCGCCGGCGGCGTGCGCGCAGTGTTGATCGACGTCGACATCGGCCTCCCGCGGTGCGGCTGCGACCCTGCCGATGCGGGGCGGCTGGCGGAGCGCGCCCGCGCCGCCGGCCTCGACGTCCGAGGCGTGATGGGATACGAGGGCCACCTGATGATGGTCGCCGACCGCGGTGAGCGCATCGAACGGGTCGGTGCCGCGGCTGCGGTGCTGCTGGAGGCGGCCGGGACGGTCGGTGGCGACGTCGTGTCGGGTGGCGGCACCGGCACGTTCGACACGAACACCTGGTGCACCGAGATCCAGGCGGGCAGCTACTGCCTGATGGACACCCAGTACCTCCAGCTGGACCTGCCGTTCGAGCTGGCGTTGACGGTGCTCGCCACGGTCATCTCGGTCAGCCCGAAGGGCTGGATCGTGGTGAACGCCGGCCTGAAGGCGATCGGGATGGACCACGGCGACCCGTCGTGGTCACACGGCAAGGTGCTGTTCTGTTCCGACGAGCACACGACGCTCGTCCCCGACGTGCTCGCCGACTGGCGGGTGGGTGACCAGGTCCGGCTGCAGCCCGCCCACGTCGACCCGACGGTGGCGAAGCACGAGCAACTCTGGCTCGTCGACGGCGACACGGTGGCCGACCGCTGGCCGGTCGACCTGCGCGGCTGGTAGCCCGCGTTGCTTCACGGCGCGGGGAGACTGCGGCGGGGGACCACGATCACTCTCGATTCGCCGGTCGCGCCATCGGTGTCGACGTCCACGGTGACGGAGACGTCGAACACCGCGCGCAGCCGTGCGGCGGTGAGCACGTCGATCGCCGCGCCCGACGCGACGACCCTGCCGTGGTCGAGCATCGTCAACCGGCCGGTGTACATCGCCGCCAGCGTCAGGTCGTGCATCGCCGACACGACGGTCAGCTCGTCGTGCCGGCGCAGTTCTGCGACCAGCTCGAGCGCCTGCTGCTGGTGGCCGATGTCGAGGGCTGACGTGGGCTCGTCGAGCAGCAGGATCGGCGCCTGCTGCGCGAGCGCCCGCGCCAGCACGACCCGCTGGCGTTCACCGCCGCTCAGCTCCCCGAGCAGCCGGTCGGCGAACTCCTCCAGCGTCAGCCGGGCGAGCACCTCGTCGACGACGGCCCGATCGCGACGCGTCTCCGAGCCGAAGTACCCGATGTACGGCGATCGGCCGAGCAACGCGTACTCCCGCGCGGTCATGTCGTCCGGGATCAGCGGCTGCTGCGGCACGTACGCGACGAGCGCGGCGCGCTCGCGGTCGGACATCTCGCGGACGCGGCGTCCGTCGATCTCGATCTCGCCGCGGTGGGCGACGAGCCCGACGATCGCACGCAGCAGCGACGACTTGCCGGCCCCGTTCGGCCCGATCAGGCCGAGCCACTCACCGGCGTGGACCGCGTCGGTGAACGCGTCGACTGCGACGGTGCGCGATCGACGCCCGTAGGTGACGGTGAGATCTGCGAGCCGCAGGTCGCTCACGAGGCGACCTTCCTGGTGCGCAGCAGGTAGATGAAGAACGGGGCGCCGATGAACGCAGTGACGACACCGATCGGCGTTTCCGCGGGCCGGGTCAGCATCCGCCCGGGGACATCGGCGAGGATCAGGAACGCCGCCCCGCCCATCAACGACAGCGGCAGCAGCCGCCGATGTCCTGCGCCGGCGATCAGCCGCACGACGTGCGGCACGACGAGGCCGACGAAGCCGATCAGTCCGCTGACCGACACGACGGCCGCAGTCCCGAGCGTCGCAGCGACGACGATCACCAGCCGCGTGCGCCCGACCGACACGCCCAATGTCGCGGCCTCTTCGTCGCCGACCCGGAAGACGTCGAGGTGGCGGCGATGCAGCATCAACACGATCGAGCTGACGACGACGTACGGCACGACCAGGCGGACGTCGGACCACGTCGCCCCCGACAACCGGCCGAGGATCCACTGGAACACCTCGCGGATCACCTCCAGATTGCGCTGGAGGAGAAAGGTCTGCAGTGCGGTGGCGAACGAGACGACGGCGACCCCTGCGAGTACGAGGGTGACGCCGGACCGCGACCCACCGAATGCGGCACCCACCGTGTACGTCACCATCACGGTCGCCAAGGCGAAGACGAACGCGATCGTCGGGACGGGGTCGACCGGCCAACTGGCGGTCACGCCGCGCCCGATCGTCAATGCGATCGTCGCGCCCAGCCCCGCGCCGGCTGCGGCGCCGAGCAGGTACGGATCGACGAGCGGGTTGCGGAACACCCCCTGGTAGCTCGCACCGGCGATCGAGAGCATGCCGCCGACGAGCCCGCCCAACACGACCCGGGGCATCCGGATCTGCCACACGATCTTCCATTCGGCCTCGCTGACGCCGGTGTCGAACGCAATCAACGGCAATCGGTTGACCAGCTCGGCGGGGACCCGCCACCAGTCCGGCCCGGCCGGGCCCGTCGAAGCCCCGACGACGACCGCGACCAGCAGGAACGCTCCCCCGGCGATCAGCCAGATGCGGTCCCGCCGGGCGGTGTCCACCTCAGGTGGCCGTCGCCGCGGCCTGCCCGACCGCCGCGGCGACTGCGGCGAGGTAGTCGACGATGCGCGGCCCCCATCGCGAGGCGACGTCGTCGTCCATCGGGATCACGTGTCCGTTGCGGACTGCGGCAATCGTGTCCCAGCCGGGCCGGCCGGCGACCGTCTCGGCGGTGACCCCGCAGCACTTGGTGTCCGCGAGGAAGATCAGGTCGGGGTCGGCCGACACGAGGAACTCTGCGTTCAGCTGGGGGAACCCGAAATGGTCACCCTCGATCCGGTCGGCGATGTTCTGCAGGCCGAGCATGCCGTAGACGTCGCCGATGAACGTCGTCGAGTCGGCGCTGTAGAGCGTGTCATCGAGTTCGTGGTAGAAGGTCAACGGACGGTCGGTCTCCGGCGCGTCCGCGACGATCTCGGCGATCTGCGTCTTCATGTCGGACACGATTGCGGCCGCATCCTCCTCGTGACCGGTGACCGCACCGAGCTGTTCCAGCTGCTTGTACGTGTCCTCGATGGTCACGGCGGCGGGGCCGTCCCACGAGTCGATGTCGATCGTCGCCAACTGGTCGCCGAGGCCGGTGAAGTCGCCGCCGATGACCACGAGGTCGGGCTCGTACGCGGCGATCGCCTCGACGTTGGGCTCGAAACCGGACAGCTCGTTCGGCAGCTCCAGCGCCTCGGCGGGATAGTCGGAGAACTCGTCGACGGCGACGAGCTGCTCGCCGGCGCCGATCGCGAACAGCATCTCGGTGTGCGTCGGGCTCAGCGAGACGATCCGCTGCGGCGCGTCGGCGGGCACGGCGGCCGCGGCGTCGGCCGAAGCGGCACCGTCGGGTGAGTCGCTGCCGCACGCGGCGGTCAGGGCGGCGGCGACGGCGAGGACGATGCCCAGGCGTCGGCGCTGTGGTGGTCGTGAATGCATGTGTTCCTCCGGTGCTCCGCGGAGCGGCTGGGAGAACAAGCTGGGCCCGTCCGGCGGATCGCCGGGTGCGTACCGTCCCTTGCCTCGAGGGTCGTCTCGCGTCGTGCGGCCAGGCGACCGGGCTCGCGTGACCCGGTCATCGACCACATCACGACCACCGTTGCGGGACAGCGTCGGGATCTCACCGAACTTCGCTACGCCACACGACTTGGTCGGAAGCGTACTGTGCGCCGCGTAGCCTGCCCACTCTCATGACCGACAATCAGCCCGAACCGACCGTCCCGACCGAGGACCCGCGGCCCGACGGGTTGCGGCGCGCCGACTCGCTCGTCATCGTCAACACCGGCAACGGCAAGGGCAAGTCCTCGGCTGCGTTCGGGGTGATGGTGCGCGCGCTCGCGCGCGACTGGAACGTCGCCGTCGTGCAGTTCATCAAGTCGGGCGACTGGAACGTCGGCGAGGAGAAGCTGGGCCGCCGGTTGGGCGTCGACTGGCATTCGTTCGGGGACGGGTTCACGTGGGACTCCGACGACCTGTCCAACGACAAGGCGCACGCCGCCGAGGGGTGGGCCCGAGCGGTCGAGATCATCGATGCGGGTCATCACCAGCTCGTGATCCTGGACGAACTGACCTATCTCTCGTCGTTCGGGTGGGTCGACATCGGTGACATCACCGCGCCGATCGCGGCGCGCCCACGGCACGTCAACATCGTCGTCACCGGCCGCGACGCGGCGCCCGAGTTGGTCGACCTGGCGGACACGGTCACCGAGATGCGTGACGTGAAGCACGCCTACAACGCCGGGATCCGCGCGATGCGCGGCATCGACTACTGAGCGGAACCACGATCGCCTCGAAGGACCGCTGACGCGTGGTGTCGGATCGATCTGGGCAAGACTCGCGTCATGACGTTGCTGCACACCCGCATCGCGGATCTGCCGACCTGTGACGCCGACGCGCGGGCGGCGGTCGAGAAGCGGGCGGGCGACGTCCTGCGGCTCTCGGGCCCATTGGCGTGGCTCGACGAGACCGCCGTCTGGATGGCGGGGTGGCAGCGCACCGACCACCCCGCGGTTCGGCGACCTGCGGGGCTGATCTTCGCCGCCGACCACGGCATCGCCGCCGCCGTCGAGATCAGCGCCTATCCGCCCGATGTCACCGCGCAGATGCTCGCTGCGTACCAGGCCGGCACTTCGACCGTCCACGCGTTCGCGCGCATCGTCGGAGCGTCGGTCACCGCGGTCGACGTCGGCGTCGGCCGACCGACCGGTGACATCCGCACCGAGCCCGCACTGACCGAGCAACGTTTCGACGAGGTGGTGCAGATCGCGTTCGGTGCCGTCGACGCGCTGGACTGTGACCTGCTGGTGCTCGGCGAAATGGGCATCGGCAACACGACTGCCTCAGCGGCGATCGCCGCCGCGCTCACCGGCGGCGAAACCACGGCCTGGGTCGGTCGGGGTACTGGCGTCGACGACGAGGGTCTCGCCCGCAAACGCGCCGCCGTGCAGCAGGCGCAGCGCCGGATCGCGGGGATCACCGACCCGATCGAGATGCTGCGCGAGGTCGGCGGAGCCGAGCTCGCCGCGCTCGCCGCGGCGACGATCGCGGCGCGGCACCGCTCGATCCCGGTGGTGCTCGACGGGTACGCCGTCACCGCGTCGGTGTTGCCGCTGTCGGTCGCCGATTCCGCTGCACTCGACCATTGCATCGTCGGCCACTGCTCTGCCGAACCCGGGCACCGCAAGCTGCTCGAACGGATGGGCAAGCGCCCGCTCCTCGACCTCGACATGCGGCTCGGCGAGGGCTCGGGTGCGATGGCCGCGGTGCCGTTGATCGCGATGGCCTGCGCGGGGATCACCGAGGTGCCGACATTCGCCGAGTGGTACGGAACGTGAGCGCACCGCACCGACGGCACGCCGTCAGGTGGGCATGGCCCGTCGCTAGCCTCACGGCGTGAGGATTCCGGCACCGGCCGCCCAACTCGTCCGCGGCTACGCGATGGGCGCCGCCGACATCGTGCCAGGCGTGTCCGGCGGCACGGTCGCCCTCGTACTGGGAATCTACGACCGGCTGATCCACAGCGTCCGCCTCGGCGCGCACGGTCTGCGCCAGCTGATCACCGGCGATCGGACGGGGTTCGTGACGACACTGAAGGAGATCGAGTGGGTCTGGCTGGTGTCGCTGCTGGCCGGCATCCTCGCCGCCGTCGCGACGCTGTCGGCAATCCTCGAACGCCTGCTCGACGAGCAGCCGATCCGGATGGGCGCACTCTTCTTCGGGCTCGTCGTCGGCACGATCTGGGTCGCGTACCGGATGCTGGAGCGCGTCGATGCCCGAACCGTCGGGGTGATGCTCGGCGTCGGCGTCGCACTGTTCCTGCTGCTCGGGCTGCGATCGGACACCGTGGTCGCGGACGATGCCGTCGAGGTCGTCACCCGGTCGCCGGTGATCTTCTTCGCCGTCGCCGCTGTCGCGATCTGCGCGATGATCCTGCCCGGCATCTCCGGGTCCTTCCTGCTGGTGATGATGGGGATGTACACCGAGGTGCTCGGCGCGGTCAACGACCGCGACGTCGTCTCCCTGCTCGCGTTCATGCTCGGCGCGGTCGTCGGCCTGGCACTCTTCTCGACGTTGCTCAACTGGTCGCTCGAGAACTTCCACGACCTCGTCCTGGCCGGGATGATCGGCCTGATGATCGGGTCGATGCGGGTCCTCTGGCCGTGGCCCGGAGGCACGAACACGACGACGCTCGCGGCCCCCGCCGACGACGTCCTCGTCCCGGTGCTGATCGCGGCAGCGGGGTGCGCGGTCGTGGTGGCGGTGGACCTGATCGGCAAGCGCTTCGTGTCCGTCGAGCCGGTCGGCGACCCGGTGCCCGCGCGCTGACGGCGCGCCATCCCGCTGCTGACCTGCGGATCGTCAGCCAGACGCTGGCCGGTCGCTGACCCGACGCACCCGCCCGAGACATTCCTCAAGACTTCGTATGGTTGTGCCGATTCCACTGTCATGACCTCGCCAGGACCGGACGAGTCGTTCGCACCGACCTTCACCACGCTCAGCCCCTTCGCCGACCCCGTCGACGGGACGTCGGTCGCCGCTCCGGCACCGCCAACATCGCCGCCGACCAGCGATGACGCGCTGCCGTCGTTGCCCGGCATGCCCCCGCTGAGCGCACCGGTGGCGCCGAGCCCGACGACGCCACTGGCCGTTCCGACCCTGCCGGGCAGCGCGCCCACCACCGAAGTTGCGCCATCCCGGCCCGCGCCGACCGCTTCGCCGGAACCTGTCGACGCACTTCGCGCCGCCCCCGAGCCGGCGATCCCGAATCTGCCCGGCGCCGCCCCATCGGCCGGACCGACTCCCGAACCCACCATCCCGACGCTGCCGAGGATCGCTGATCTCGTCGCGCAGCCGGCCTTCGGTACGCCTGTGACGGCCCGCCCGGACGCGCCGGTGCCAACTGCAGCGGACATCGCGCCACCGACGCTCGCCGGCGGCCCGTCGGCTGCGACGCCCACCGAGACCGTCACGCCGCTGTCCGACACGACCACGCCGGAGCCAGTGATCGCCGATCCGGCGCCGACCGTACCGGCATTCACCGGAGCGACGGTCACCGACCCGGACACCTCCGGATCGATGGACACCGAGCCAGTGCTGACTGCGGCGGCGCCGGCCGAGACAGCGCTCACCAAGCCTGCTGGCGCAGAGCCCACGCTCACCGAACCGACGCTGGCCGCCGCCACTGCCGGGGTCACCGAGGACGCGACTGCGAACGGTCTCCCGGCGCTGCCGACCGTGGGTCCCGCCGATGCGACCCTGCCCCAGAACGTCGCCCCGGTGACCCCCGAGCAGTCGTCCGCCCCGCAGACCAGCTCCGGCCGGCGACGATGGCTCGTCCGAGTCCTGCTCTGTGCTGTGTTCTCGCTTGGGGCATTCGCAGCCTGGACGTTCCTCCAGTCCGAGGACGCGCAGCCGGCCCCATCCCCCGCCGAGACCGAGGCGTCGGACATCGTCGACGACAGCGCGCTCGTCGCCGCCGCGCCCGACCTCGTGTCGGTCGTCGCCCCGCCGGCCGGCAAGACCGTCGAATGGATGATGTCCGCGACCGACGGCTGGCTCGCGTGGGCCGCCGCCGAGCCCGCCGCGACGAACCCGATCTTCGACGCGACCGGCGAACACTGCGGCCGCAACCAGACCGACGCCGACGCGTGGTACCTCGCGGGATCGTTCGGTCAGACGATCAACCGAGTGTGCACGGTTCCGGCAGACCGGATCCTCATCGTGCCCGTGATCAACGCGTGGTGCGCCACCGGCGGAACCGCATGCGGCGATGTCGTGCCCACGGCAACGACGTCGCTCGAGCTCGACGGCGTCGCCCTGCCGACGTTCACTCGCGATGTCCCCGCAGTCTCCTTCACCGGGGTCGAGGGCAACCCGATCACCGAGACCGGCGGACCGACCCAACTGACCATGAGCGGCGAGTGGGCCGCCATCGGCCCGCTCGATCCCGGGTCGTATTCGGTGCGTATCGAGGCATCGACAGGCCAGTTCGCGCTCGACGTGGGCTACCTCCTGATCGTCGAGTGACGCTCAGCCCCCGACGAGGTCGGCGATCCGACGAATGCCTTCGGCCAGGTCGTCATCACCGAGGGCGAAGCTGAATCGGCCGTAGCCCGGCAGACCGAAGGCTTCACCGGGAACGAACGCCACCTTCGCCTCGTCGAGGACGAGGTCCGCGAGCTCGATCGTGGACGATGCCCGCTTGACGCCGTCCGCGCAGCGGATGTCGCGGCCGAGCAGGCCGGTCAGGTCCGGGTAGCAGTAGAACGCGCCCTGCGGTTCGGGGCAGACGACGCCGTCGATCGCGTTGAGCATCGAATGCATCACACCCGCCCGGCGGGCGAACGCGGTGCGCATCGTGACGACGTCGTCGAGCGGGCCGGACACCGCGGCGATCGCAGCACGCTGTGCGACGTTGCAGACATTGGAGGTCGCATGGCTCTGGAAATTCGACGATGCCTTGATGACGTCGTTCGGGCCGATCATCCAGCCGACCCGCCACCCGGTCATCGCATACGTCTTGGCGACGCCGTTGACGATCAGGCATTGCTCGGCGAGATCGGGCACGAGCACGGGCATCGAGGTGAATTCGTGGCTGCCGTACGTCAGGTGCTCGTAGATCTCGTCGGTGATCACCCACACGCCGTTCGCCACCGCCCACTCGCCGATCGCGCGCACCGCCTCCGGCGGGTAGACCGCGCCGGAGGGGTTGTCGGGGCTGACGAACAGCAGCACCTTCGTCTTGTCGGTCAGCGCGGCGTCGAGCTGCTCGACGGTGACCTGGAAGCCGGACTCGGCATCGGTGTCGATCACGACGGGCACACCGCCGGCGAGCGTGATCGCTTCCGGGTAGGTCGTCCAGTACGGGGCGGGGCAGATCACCTCGTCGCCAGGGTCGCACAGCGCAGCGAACGCGGTGTACACGGCGTGCTTTCCTCCGTTGGTGACCAGCACCTGGGCCGGTTCGCATTCGAACCCCGAATCGCGCCGGGTCTTGTCGGCGATCGCCTGCTTCAACTCCGGGAGCCCGCCGGCCGGCGAGTACTTGTGGTTCTT
>JABDKP010000081.1 GCA_013002175.1 Ilumatobacter sp. | reverse complement strand
ACGATCGACGAGCGCTCGCGCCGGATCAGCCAGCGGGCGTTCCTCCGCAACGTCGCGGCCGGTCAGGCCTACAGCCACGAGGCGCCGACGCTGTGGGACATCGACTTCCGCACCGCCGTCGCCCAGGCCGAGATGGAAGACCGCGAGCGCCCCGGCGCCTACCACAAGATCCCGTTCCGCCGCACCGACGGCACCGGCACCGTCGAGATCGACACGACCCGCCCCGAACTGCTGGCGGCCTGTGTCGCCCTGGTCGCCCACCCCGACGACGAACGCTTCCAGCCGCTGTTCGGCACCACGGTCGAGGTGCCGCTGTACGGCCAGCAGGTCGAGATCAAGGCCCACGAGTTGGCGCAGCCCGACAAGGGCACCGGCATCGCGATGATCTGTACGTTCGGCGACACGACCGACGTGACCTGGTGGCGCGAACTCGACCTCGGCATCCGCCCGATCATCGGCCGCGACGGCCGCATCCTGCCCGACGCGCCGGCCGGCGTCGACCCCGACGCCTACGCACTGATCTCCGGCAAGTACCCGAACCAAGCCCAGCGGGCCGTCGTCGAGCAACTCGTCGAGCACGACCTGCTGATCGGCGAGCCGCGCCCCGTCCAGCACCCGGTGAAGTTCTACGAACGCGGCGAGCGGCCGCTGGAGATCGTCACGTCACGCCAGTGGTACATCCGCAACGGCGGACGCGACGCCGACCTGCGCGCCGCCCTCGTCGCCCGCGGGCACGAGGTCACCTGGCACCCCGAGCACATGCGGCACCGCTACGAGAACTGGGTCGAGGGCCTCAACGGCGACTGGCTCGTCAGCCGCCAGCGCTTCTTCGGGGTGCCGATCCCGATCTGGTACCCGCTCGACGCATCCGGCGAACCGCAGTACGACGCGCCGCTCACGCCGAGCGAGGACCAGCTCCCGATCGATCCGTCCGCCGACGTGCCCGCCGGCTACACCGCCGACCAGCGCGACCAGCCGAACGGGTTCACCGGCGATCGCGACGTGTTCGACACGTGGGCCACGTCATCGTTGACGCCCGAGATCGCCGGGCTGTGGGAGGAGGGCGACGACAACGAACTCTTCGATCGCATCTTCCCGATGGACCTGCGCCCGCAGGGTCACGACATCATCCGGACGTGGCTGTTCTCGACGATGACCCGCAGCCACCACGAGTTCGGGACGGCGCCGTGGAAGCACGCATCGCTGTCGGGCTGGATCCTCGACCCCGACCGCAAGAAGATGTCGAAGTCGAAGGGCAACGTCGTCACGCCGATGGACCTGTTCGACGTCCACGGCACCGACGCCGTGCGCTACTGGGCGGCGTCCGGCCGACCGGGTGTCGACACCGCCTTCAGCGAGGATCAGATGAAGGTCGGCCGCAAGCTGGCCAACAAGCTGCTCAACGTCAGCAAGTTCGTGCTCGGCTTCCCCGAGCCGACGGGCGAGGCCGGTTCGGCGGGCCTGACCGATGTCGTCACCGACCCGATCGACCGGTCGATGCTCGCCAAGCTCGACGACGTGATCGCGGAGGCGACCACCGGCTTCGCCGCCTTCGACTACGCCCGCGCCCTCGAACGGTCCGAGGCGTTCTTCTGGTGGTTCTGCGACAACTACGTCGAGCTGGTCAAGGGCCGCGCCTACGGTTCGCGCGGACCCGACGCGGCGAACTCCGCGCTGCGCGCGTTGCGCGAGGCGCTCGGGTCGATCCAGCGGCTGTTCGCCCCGATCATCCCGTTCGCCACCGAGGAGGCGTGGAGCTGGTGGCACGACACGAGCATCCATGCCACGACGTGGCCCACTGCGAGCGGCGTGGGTGGCGAGGCCGCCCTGATCGACCCCGTGATCGAGGCGTTGCAGCAGGTCCGGCGGGCCAAGACCGAAGCCAAGCAGAGCCAGAAGTCGGCCGTCGCGGCGCTCACGGTCACCGCTCCCGACGACTTGCACGACGCACTGCGAGCCGGTGAGGCGGACCTCGGCGACGCGGGATCGATCGAAAAAGTGCTGCTCGTGCCGGGCGCCGACGTGACCTGCGAGGTCACGCTGGCGTGACCCGCCCGACGCACAAGCGGGCAAGCTGCGGTTTCGTCCTCTATGCTGGTCGGCCATGGGCATGAAGTTGGGGCTTGCCGTTGCGAGCACGTCAGTTCTCTCACTCCTGACGCTCGCCGTCCCGGTCACCGCCGGCACCGAACCGCCCGCTTCGGAACCCGCTGCTGAGACGATTCCGGACACCACCGCGCCGCCGGCGGTCGCGCAGCCGGCCACGATCGACGTCGGCGCTGCACCCCGGACGCCCGTCGCGCCGACCACCACCGAGGCCGGCGCCACCGAATCGCCCACGACGACCACCGAACCGCCGGCCGTCGCCGGTGGTGCCGAAGTCGACGCGGCCCCGTCGGCGCTGCCGCAGCGATCCGCATCCCAGACGGTGATCAACCCACCGCCACCGCCGCCACCGCCACCGACCACGCAGCCGCCCTTCGGCGCACTGCCGCTGAACTCCGGGACCGGACGTCGGATCGTGTACTCGAAGTCGCAGCAGATGGTGTGGGCCGTCAACTCGTCGGGCACCGTGATCAAGAGCCATCTCGTGTCCGGCAAGCGCCTGTGGTGCGACCCGCGGGTCGGGACATACCGCGTGTTCTCCCGCTCCCGCTACACGTTCTCGCTCGACAACCCGTCGATCATCTGGGGCTACATGGTGCGCTTCACCAAGGGCTGCAACGGCGGCAACATCGGCTTCCACGAGATCCCGCTCAACAGCAAGACCGGGTATCGACTGCAGTCGGTGTCCCAACTCGGCCGACCGCTCTCGGGCGGCTGCGTCCGCCAGTCGATCCCCGACGCGATCTGGATGTGGAACTGGGCCTACATCGGCACCAAGGTCGTCGTCCTCGGCTGAACTGCCGCTGGCGAGGTGACGACGTCCGGTCGCAGCGCTAACGTCGCCCCGGTCATGTCCGCCAGCGCCAACGACGATCAACCAGGCCGGTTGGCGCGCCTGCTCACCCGCCTGCGGCTGCGGCGTCCTCGCGTCGTGTCGATGGCCGGTGACGCCGACGATGCCCCGGTCAAGTTGCGCCGGACGTGGCCGCAGCGGCTGACGATCGTCGCCGTCTGGTTCGCCGCATTCGGCTGCTTCGCAGCCGGGTCGGTGCTGTACGCGGCCCAGCGCGTCATCGAGGACCGCAACGTCGTCGTGATCGACCCCGGCGACGGCAGCGCCTCCGCCGACGGCGACCCGTCGTTCTCGTCCACGGCCCCGGCCGACGGCGAGCCGGCCGGCGCAGACGGCGCGGCCGGGAGCGAGGAACCGGCTCGACCGGTCGAGACGTTCCCGCCGGCGGAACCGGATGCCAAGAACTTTCTGATCACCGGCGCCGACAACAACTCGTGCATCGACCCGGACTCGCCGTACGCGGGTGCGTTCGGGGATCGCTCAGGGTTCGGCGAGCGCAGCGACACGATCATGATGTGGCGCGTCAACCCGTCGACGTCACAGGTCGCGGTCCTCTCGTTCCCGCGCGACCTGTGGGTCAACATCGCAGGCCGCTCCAGCGAACAGCGGATCAACGTGGCGTACGAGCGCGACCGGCCACAGCGACTGATCGACACGATCTACCAGAACTTCCTGATCCCGACCGACCACTTCATCCAGATCGACTTCTGCGCGTTTCGCACGCTCGTGGAGGCCGTCGACGGCGTCGCTGTTCCGTTCGACCAGCCGGTGCGTGACGGCAACACCGGCCTCAACGTACCCACGGAGGGGTGCTTCACGTTCGACGGCGACCATGCGCTGGCATACGTCCGCTCCCGTCACCTCGAGTATCTCGACGAGGACGGCAAGTGGCAGAAGGACCGCAGCTCGGACCTCGGGCGGATCTCGCGACAGCAGGACTTCATCCGGCGCACCGTCGATTCCCTGCTCGCCGCCGGAGCCTTCGACCCGTCCGTGATCCGGGCACTGATCCGCACCAGCGACGACTACGTCGTCAACGACGCCGACCTCACGGTGAACAAGATGCTCGAGTTCGCCGGGGTGTTGAAGGGTGTCGACCCCGCCTCGATCACGAACTACCAGATCGAGGCCCGCAACACGTCGATTCAGGGCAACCAGGTCCTCATCCCGCGCCTCGGCGGCGGCAACATGCAGTCGATCCTGCGCGTGTTCCGCGGCGACGCCGCGCTGGCGAGCGCTCCCGAGCAGGTGTTCGAACCCGACGACGTCCCTGCGGCGAGCACCACGACCGAGCTGCCGACGACCGACCCAGCGACCACCGAGCCGGTCACGACCGATGGTCCGACGGACGAAACTGCGGCGACCGATGACTCGGTGCCCGACACGACCGCCGAGACCGTCGCGACGACGACGCTGCCCGAGGTCGAGGCCGACGACATCATCTACGGCATCGTCCCCGACAGCGCCACGTCCTGTCGCTGATCAGCGATCGAGCACCCGGCCGAGCGCGGCCACCGCGTCGGAGGGCCCTGTCACGGTCGTGATCCGACATCCGGTGATGCGGGCCAACTCCTGAGCGACCTCATCGTGGCTCGCCGGCGCGACGATGACGAGTTCGTCGAGGAGGCGCGCCGCAGTTGCGACCGAGGCGACGGACTCGTCGTGCCCGTTGCCGTGCGCGGTCGCTCGACAGTCGGACAGCAGGATCGCCACCTTGCGACCGGCCGACGATCGTGCGAGCTGGTCATGGGCGGCGCGCAGCGCGCCGACGACGTCGGTCGTGCCGAACCCGCGCAGCGCGAGCACCGCGTCGACGACCCCCTCGTTCGACTTCGCGACGCCCTGTGACTTCGCGGCCACGACGTCCTTGCCGAACGACAGCACCGAGTAGTCGTCGGGGGCTCGCCACGCAACCGATGCCGCGGCAACGGCGGACGTGGCCAGCGGGCCGCCGCCCATCGATCCGCTGCGGTCGACGAGCAGGCAGATCGCAGTCCCCGGTGTCGACCAGGACCGGATCCGCAGCTCGTCGGCATCGACGCCGATCTGTGCACTGCGGGCGGCCAGGAGCGCATCCATGCTGGCGTCGATGTCGAGGTCGCCCCCGTCCGGGCGATACCGCTGCGTTGCCAGCCGGCCGACGCCCCGGGGACGTGCCGGGCCCCGTCGTGACAGGTCGAGGAACAATCGGCCGGCCGAACGGCGCGCCAGCTCCCGCAGCTTCGGGTCGGTCGCCCCGGTCAGGTCCGCGAGCAGTGCGAGCGTCTCGTCTGGGTCGGCATCGAGCGCGCGCTGCAGGGCCTGCTCGTCGAGTTCGCCGACGTCGGGCGAAATCTCCTCGAAGTGCTCGTTGCGTTGCAGCTCGCGGCGCGACGTCGATTTGCGGCGGGCCGTGCTGACCTCCTCGTCGGCGGCATCACCCTCCTTGACACCCGGCGGCGGGGAGTTCAGCTGGAGGTCGTGGCCCCAGTCGGGGCGCCGGCTTTTCCCCCGTCGGTACCGCCTTCGTCGACGCTGCGGCCGAACACGGTGTCGAACAGCTCGCGGATGACGTCCTCGGTCGAGCGGTCGGTTCCCTCGCGCAGGCGGACGCGTCCGGACAGCGCGACGAGCGCGGCGTCGAGCGACACGCTCGGAGCGTGCGCACCTGCCGTGCGCAGCTCGCCGAGCGCGTTGGCGACCAGCACGAGGTCGATCGCGCCGCGCACCGACGATCCGATCCGCAGGTCGGGATGCTCGCGGGTGGCGCGGACCAACTCGACGACCTGCAGCTGCCAGGCCGGTTCGACCTCGCTCGCTTCGCGATCGGCGCGTGTCGGCGACGACGAGATCTCCTTGCGGAGGATCGTCAACTCGTCGGTCTCGGACTGGTAGTCGACCGCGATCCGGCACACCCGGTCGTAGACCGCGCTGGAGATGCGGGCGGTGCCGACGGCGTCGAACGGGTTCATCGCCGAGACGAGCCGGAAGCCCGGTGCGGCCTCGATCCGTCCGAGCCGCGGCACGTGCAACTCGCGCTCGCTCATCACGGTGATCAGGACGTTCAAGGTCTCTTCCGGGACCCGATTGAGTTCCTCGATGTACAGCAGCGCGCCGTCGGTCAGGGCTGCCGCGAGCGGGCCGGGCACGAAGACATCGGGGACGTAGCCGTCGACGAGCACGCGGGCGGGGTCGAAGTGGCCGACGAGCCGCGCCGGGGTGAGTTCCGCGTTGCCCTCGACGAACTCGAAGCCGATGTCCATCTCGCGCGCCACCCCGCGCAGCAAGGTGGACTTGCCCGTCCCAGGCGGCCCCTCGATCAGGATGTGGCGGTCGGCCGCGATCGCGGCGACGACGAGCTCGATCTCACGCGTCCTGCCGACGACGCCGGCGCGCAGCCGGTCGACGAGGTCGCGGAGCGAGGGGGCGCCCGCGGGCGCAGTGTCGGCAGTCATCCTGCAACGGAACCTACTGCCGCGGTGTCATGTCGCTACCAGCGCAACAGTCTGCGCCGTGCCGCCGAGCCCGGGTGAGCCGCCGGGCGGTGGCGGGTCGTCCGGCGCGAAGACGAGCAGCAGCACGAAGATCCCGACCAGCGCGAAGAACAACGCCGGGATCACCCAGAATCTGCCGCGTGCCGGACCGGGGGCGTGATCGTCGGACGGCGGGGCGTTGGAGGCCCACGGGTACGTCCGCTGCTTCCACCGGCCGAAGGGATCGTTCGACGACATCGTCCCAGCTCGACTGCGGTTTCCTCAGCTGGCCGCGAGGGCTGCGAGCTGCGCTGTCACGTCCGTGGTGATCGGCGGTCCGGTGTGGCCGAACGCCGCGAGTTGTGGCTGGAGCGCGGCGAGCTTGGCGATCGAGGCCACCGCCTGATCGACGTCCTCGGTGAACTGCGGCGGCGGCTCGGCGAGCACGCCGTCCATGCCGGTGAACGCATCCCCGGCGACGAGGATGCCGGTTGCCGTGTCGAACAGCGAGATGCTCCCCGGCGTGTGACCGGGCGTGTTGACGACGCCGAGCCCGAGCACCTCGTCGCCGTCGCCGCCCGCCATGATCGGCGCCGCCGACTGGATCGCCGCGATGTCGGCCTCACCGCCGTACAGCGTGGCGCCCGGCGCCTCGGCGATCACCTCGGCAAGCCCGCCGACGTGGTCGCCGTGGTAATGGGTGAGAACGACGTGTCCGACGTCGGACCACGACGCGCCGAGCAGCTCGAGCCCGCCGAGGATCGACGCGGCGCTCCCCGGCACGCCGGTGTCGACGACGGCCGCTTCGTTCCCGCGCAGCAGCACGAACGCGGACACGAAGCCGAGCGACACGTGCTGGAGCTGCAGCTGCTCGCCTGTCGCCGGATCCGTGGCCGGCGGATCGGTCGGCGGCGGGTCCGTCACCGGTACGTCGGTCGCTGGAGGATCGGTCCCTGGAGGCTGCGTGGCGGGCGGGTCGGTGGTCGGGGGGTCGGTGCCGGCGCCGGCGGTCGGTGTCGTGGTCGCCCCGTCGCCGTCCGAGCCGCCGCAGGCACCGAAGATCGTCAGCCCCAACCCCGCCGCGCCGAGGTTCGTGATCAGCGCCCGCCGCGACATCGGCCCCGTGCGTCGCGGCGGTCGGTGCGAGTCGTGATGTCGATGCGGAATCGTCATCCCCCCAACGTACGCCACATCCGATGACGATGCGGCCGAGCAGCCGCGTGCGCATGTCGGGCGCCGAGGCGCCCGTCGGGCCGGGAGGCCCGAGGAATGTACTGCCGGCGCCAGAGGCGCCGGGCGCCCCTGCGGGGCGCACGTCCGCCGCAGGCGGACGTCAGTACACCATGACCCCCCGGATGTTCTTCCCGGCCCGCATGTCGTCGTAGCCGTCGTTGACGTGGTCGAGGTCGTACGTCTTGGTGACCAGGCCGTCGAGGTCGAGCTGGCCGTCGCGGTAGAGGCCGAGCAGCTTCGGGATGTCCGCCCGCGGATTGCCCGAGCCGAACAGCGAGCCGACGACCTGCTTCTCCATCAGCGTGAGGTCGAGCAGGCTGACGTTGGCCGACATCTCCATCGCCGGATGGATGTTCGTGACGACGACGCGGCCCCGTTTCGATGCGAGCGCGAGCGCCTCGATCAGCACCTCGCCCGAGCCGACGCCCATGGTCATGATCACCTTGTTCGCCATCGTGCCCCACGACGCTTCGCCGAGCGGCTCCATCGCCTCGGCCATCGACGCCGCCGTATGGGTGGCGCCGAACTCCATCGCCTTCTCCCGCTTGGACTCGACCGGGTCGATCGCCCAGACCTGCTTCGCACCGGCGAGCTTCGCACCCTGGATCGCGTTGGCGCCGATCCCACCGACGCCGACCACCGCGACGACATCGCCGGGGCCGACCTCCGCGGCGTACACCGACGAACCCCAACCGGTGACGACGCCGCAACCGAGCAGGCACGCACGGTCGAGCGGCACGTCCTTCTCGATCTTGATGCAGCTCGCCTCGCCGACGACCGTGTGATGGGCAAACGTGCCGAGCATGCACATCAGGCCGAGATCCTTGCCCTGGCCGTGATGGCGGGCCGTGCCGTCGACCTGGCGACCGAGCGCCATGATCGCACCGAGATCGCACAAATTCTGATGGCCGGTCGAACAGCTCGGGCACCGACCGCACGACGGGATGAACCCGAACACGACGTGGTCGCCCTCCTCCAGCCAGCTGACGCCCTCGCCGACCTTGGTGACGACGCCGGCGCCCTCGTGGCCACCGATGATCGGCAGCTCGAACGGCAGGTCACCCGTGACGAGGTGCTCGTCGGAGTGGCAGAGGCCGGACGCCGCCAGCTTCACCGCCACTTCGCCCGGGCCCGGGTCATCGAGCTCGATCTCCTCGACGCTCCACGGCTGGTTGACTTCCCAGAGAATTGCGGCCTTGGTCTGCATCCGCGCGACTGTACGGCATCGTCTCGGTCGGCGATTCACCGGACGGCGGCCCCACACCGACGCCCGTGTGCAGCCTCCGCGGCGTTGTGACAGGGCTCTGCCACACTGGCCCGATGGATCTCGACGCGCTGCACCACGACGCTGTCGCAGCGCTGATCCGTGGCATGTCCGATGCCGAGCTGCACGACGTCGCGGAGATGGTCCGGATGGTGCAGGTCGAGCGGGCGGTCGACAACGGCGACCAGGACGCGATCATCGCCTCGGCGTTCGAGGCGGGGTTCGGCCGCGACGGTCTCGGCACCCAGCCGTGGGTGGAGGGCAGCCTCATCGTGTGCCCCGGGGCGATGGTGTCGAAGTCGAAGGCCAGCCACCGCTGCCGCTTCGTCACCGTCGACGGCAGTTGGGTGTGGGACAGCGGCCTGCTGCTCCGGGAGGACAAGCGGTCGTCGCCCGGCACCGCCCAGGGTTTCCGGGCGGTCGCGCTGCTGCCGCTGGTCGACGGCACCGAACTCGACGTCGTGTCCGGCCGTGCCCGCAGCGGCCAGCACTCGGTCGACCATGTCGTCAGCTACGAGGTGCGCGGGGGCGATCTCATCGAGGTCAGCCAGCGCGACGTGAAGGCCTCCCACGGCCGCGCCGGCTGACGCCCGCCTCGCCCCGTGCGGGCGGTGTCCGATCTGATGGCGCGATGCCACGTCTGCGCCAGGTCCCCCGTTCCGAAGCCGCCGAGTCGGTGGTGCCGCTCTACGACTTCCTCTTCGGTGACCGCGATCCGGTCGCCGAGCCCGGTACCGCCGCCGGCACGCCGGGCGACTGGTGGACCGTGTTCGCCCTCGTGCCCGACGTCTTCGACCACTGCGTCCGCGGTTTCGGCGTGTACCGCAGCGACCGGCGCCGGCTCGACCCGCTGCTGCGCGAACTCGGCCAGACCCGCGCCGGGTGGTCGGTCGCCAGCCAGTTCGTCTACTCCCAGCACTGCAAGAGCTGTCGCGGGCTCGGCATGTCCGAGGAGAAGATCGACGCGATCCGGCACTGGCAGGTGGCGACCTGTTTCGACGAGCGCGAGCGGGCACTGCTTGCGTACACCGACTATCTCGTCGAGCAGCACGGGCGCGTGCCCGACGGCGTCTTCGACGCGCTGCATGCCCACTTCACCGACGAGGAGATCCTGGAGTTCACGTACATCACCGGCCTGTACTTCATGCACGCCGTGATGACGAAGGCCCTCCGCCTGGAGTTCGACGACCGCGACGATCCGGTCGTCGAGGTACCGGCACCCGCCGACTTCGACGCAGCAGCGTTCGCCCGGGACTGAGTACCGTTCGGGCATGGCCACGAACGACCGGTTCGAGCTGCGGGGCGTCAACCACATCGCCCTCGTCAGCAGTGACATGGCCCGCACGGTGCGCTTCTACCGCGACGTGCTCGGCATGCCGCTGGTGAAGACGATTGCGATGCCGGGCGGCGGCCAGCACTTCTTCTTCGACATCGGCAACGACGACTGCCTCGCGTTCTTCTGGTTCCCCGGCGCCGCACCGGCGCAGCCCGGCATCTCGCACGCCGGCTCACTGCCTGACCGCGGCGACATCACCAGCGCCCACGCATCGATGAACCACCTCGCGTTCGACGTTCCCCTCGAACGCTTCGAGGAGTACCGCGACGCCCTCGCCGACGCCGGTGTCGAGGTCAGCGCGATCCTCGACCACGACGAAAGCGAGTACCAGGTGGCACGCGAGTTCCACCCGGGCGTGTTCGTCCGCTCGTTCTACTTCCGCGACCCCGACGGCATCCTCCTGGAGTTCGCGAGCTGGACCCGCGAGATGGGTCGGGACGACGACGTGCAGGTACCGCCGGTCGATGCGTCCGGCCGACCCGTGTCCGACTGACCGGGCGTCAACGCGGGAGCACCCGCACCTCGATGAAGCGGTCGGCGGGCGCCCACCGGGCGATGTCGTCTCGCAGGTCGTCAGCGGTGATCGAATCGACGACGTTCACCTGCGTGAGGAAGTCCCCGAACGAGGCGTGCCCAGCAGGATCGGTCAGCACACGGAGGACCTCATCGTTGATCTGTTCGTTGCTGAACAGGCCGAGTTGGTTGGTGACCGTCTCGCGGGCCGCGACGAATTCGGCGGCGGTCGGGCCGTCGGTGCGGAGCGCATCGAGTTGGGCGCGCACGGCCCCCGACACGCTGTCCACGAGGTCCGGCCCCGTCGAGATCGAGACGAACAGTTCGGCCACCGGCGTGGCGCCGCCGGACACCTCCACCGCTCCGAACGGTGAGTAGGACTCGCCCAACTCCTCCCGAATCGTGTCGGACAGCCGCGTCGTGACGACCTGTTGCACCATCCGCGCCGCGACGTCGTCGCGGCGCGACGCCGACGCCGGTCCGGTGAACAGGAAGGCCACGCTCGCCCCGTCGCCCTGCCCGGCCCTGGCCGTCTCGACGACCACACCGTCGGGCGGGGCCGGCTCGACCCAGTCGGTCGGCTCGTCACGGCCGGTCGCCGGCAACGTTCCGAGATACGTCCGCGCCAGCGACGCGGCCTCGGCGAGGTCGAAGTCGCCACTCAGCGAGAACGCCCAGTCGGACGCGTCGCCGAACCGGTCACGGTAGACCCGCTCGACATCGGCGGCATCGAGGCTGTCGAGGTCGTCGACGTCGAGCAGATGATGGCGCGGATCGTCGTATCGAGCCTCGGTGAGTGTTTTGATCTGGGCATACCCGGGGTCGATCGACGGGTCGGCGGCGAACGGCCGCTCGTCGTCGATGAATTGTCCGAGCGCGACCGGATCGACCCGCGGCTCAGTCATCCCGAGGTGGATCAGCTGCATCGCCGTCTCCAGGTCAGCGGTCGAGGAGAACCCGACCAGCCCCTCGGCAAAGACGTCGAGCGTGGCGTCGAACCCGATTGCCTTGTCGCTGAGGAACGCGTCGAGTGCGACGCGGTCGAGTCCGGCGACGCCGCTCCGCTCGACGACGATGTCCGCCGCGAGCGCGTCCGCGACGTCGGCGTCGTCGATCACCGACGTACCGCCCGGGCTGCGCCCCTCGATCAGCACCGTTCCCTCGACGATCGGCGTGACATTGAGCGCAACGCGGACACCGTTCGGGAACGTCAGCACCCGCGGGGCGATGAACGAGATCTGCGACCCGTCGGCGAGCACAGTGGCGGCGACCTCGTCCACCGGGTCCGGTGGGTCCATCAGCCGATCGCCGATCGCGGTCTCGGCCGGGCGGCGTTCGAGGTCTCGTTCGGTGCTGGCGGCCACCTGGGCGGCGAACACGTCGGGACCCGGTACGTCGTCGGCGTCGTCGCTCGGTGCCGCGACGAACAGATGCGGCCCGGACGCGTCGAGGCGCTCGATGAAGACGGACGCGATCGTCGACGGAGACGCCCGGTCGAGGACGTCGTCGACGTAGTCGAACCAGCGCTGCGCCGTCGGGAGCGGCTCGTCGTCGAGCACGTGCCGGACGTACTCGTCGGCGAACGACGCGTCCTGGCGCGAGAAACGACCGTCGAGATCGGTCTGCGCCGCGCGACGCCGGGCCGCGACCGCTCGCTCCACCTCCGCGTCGGTGAAGCCGAAGCGGCGAACCCGTTCGTACTCGTCGAGCACTGCCCGCGTCGACGCCTCGAGGTCCGGCCCGTCGGCGGTCACGAAGATCTCGGGCGCATCCAGCAGACGGACGAGGCTGCTGCTGTCGACCCGTGCGGAGTCGAACGGTGCGGTTCCGCGATTCGCGTCGTCGGACAGGCGGGTGGCGATCATGTCGAAGGCCAGCTCGCCGAGCAGATCACGTTGGAATGTCGCTTCGGGCGAACGTGACAGGTCGCGGTCGACCGGCAGCGTGACGAAGGCGTACCCCTCGGCCAGGTCGGGGTCGTCGGCCACCATTGCCTGCACGTCCGGTGACGGCCCGACGACCAGATCCGCACGCTCGGGCGAGGCGCCCCGAGATGTCGAGGGCGAGAACAGCTCACGTACCTGCTGCTCGATCTCGTCGGCGTCGATGTCACCGACGACGATGACCGCGGCGTTGTCCGGGCGGTACCAGTCGTCGTAGAACCGCCGCAGCGGTTCGGCATCGGTCGTGACGATCTCGTCGCGTTCGCCGATCGGTGTGCGCGCCTCGTAGGGGGTGCCGTCGAGGAAGAACCGCTGCGCGGCGGTGCCGAGGCGTCCGTCGGCGCTGTCGGCGGAGAGGCGCCACTCGTCCAGCACGATTCCCCGCTCCGCCTCCACCTGGCGTTGGTCGATCGTCGCTGCGGTCAGCCACTGGTGCAGTACCTCCAGCCCGGTCGAGACGACCGTCGCGTCGGCCGTCGGCATCGTCAGCTCGTACACGGTCTCGTCGTAACTCGTCGTCGCGTTGATGTCGGCGCCGAAGCCTGCGCCGAAGCTGCGCAGGACCGCGACGAGTTCGTTCTCCGGGAACTTCTCGGTGCCGTTGAACAGCATGTGCTCGAGGAAGTGCGCACCGCCTCCCTGGTCGTCGTCCTGCTGACCGGAGCCGGCATCGATCGTGAGCCGCATCTCGACGCGACTCCCCGGGTTGTCGTTCTCCCGGATCAGGTACCGCAGCCCGTTGTCGAGTGTGCCGCGCACGATCGCCGGGTCGACATCGTCGAGCGACGGGAGGCCGGTCGGATCCGGCGGTTCGACCGGCGCGCGGGTCCCGATGCTGGGCGATCCCGTCGGCCCGCCCGTCCCGCCGACCGTCGGGGCGATGGACCCGGTGCCGCCCGGCGACGACGGGTCCGTCCCGGAATCCGTCCGGGAGACGCCGGGCGACGCCGTGCAGGCGGCGATCGCCAGTGCGGCCGTGAACAGCGTCGTGACCGCTCGCCGCGCCATCGGACGATCGTAGGTCGCAGGGTCTCGGTCGGTGCGTCCCGAGGAGATCGTCGGCACCGTTCGCCCTGAGGTGCCGCCGCACGGCCGTTCCGCCAGACTGGTCGGCGTGACGTTTCCGCCGCCACCACCGGGCCCGCCGTCGGCCGCGCCCGTGACCTCGGGGTTTGCCCCACCCAGCGCGCGGGTCGCACCGCTGCGGATCGTCGGTCTGTACAAGACATTCGGCACCACCACGGCCCTCGACGGGTTGACGTTCGAGGTCCCGGACGGCGCGTGTTACGGCCTCGTCGGGCCGAACGGCAGCGGCAAGTCGACGACGATGCGGACGGTCGTCGGCCTGGTCCGGGCCGACGCCGGGTACATCGAAGTCTGCGGGGTCGACGTCGCCCATGACGTGATCGCGACGCGGCGGGCGATGGGGGTGATGCTCGACCCGCTCGAACTCTTCGACCGGCTGAGCGCCTGGGAGTTCATCGAGACGATCGGAACGCTCCGCCGCCTGGAACCCGACACGATCGCGTCGAGGGCGGACGATCTGTTCTCCGTGCTCGGTCTCGGCGCCGACGCGCACCGCCCGATCGCCGGCTACAGCCACGGAATGCGGAAGAAGACCGCGCTCGCCGCCGCCCTCCTCCCCCGCCCGCGCCTGCTGATGCTCGACGAACCGTTCGAGGGTGTCGACCCCGTCTCGACCAGAGCGATGCGGACGATGCTCGACCGGTTCCGCTTCGGCGGTGGGACCGTCGTGCTGTCGACTCACGTGATGGACATCGTCGAGCGGGTGTGCGACCACGTCGGCGTGATCGACCGAGGGCGGCTGGTGGCCTCCGGCCCGATCGACGAGCTGCGCGACGGTCGCCGGCTCGAGGACGCCTTCATCGACGTCGTCGGCGGCGCCGAGATCTCCGACGACGCCCTCGACTGGTTGTCCGACACGCGATGACACCGCTGCCGACCGCCGGTCTCGCCGTGCCGGACCGCGAACTCGTCGCGCTGTTCGTCCGATTGCGCTGGCGGGTCCTGCGCGGGGCGCTGCGATCCCAGGGAGCCCAACGGTGGACCGTGCTGATCGGCATCGCCGCAGCCGTGTTCGTCGGGATCACCGGCGCCGTCAGCCTGGCGATCGCAGGCCATGCCGCGGCGAACCGTGAGTCGTTGCTCGTCATCGCGCCCACCGCAATCGCCGGATTCGTCGTCGCGATCGGCGTCATCGCCGGGATCAGTCAGCCGATCGACCCGCGGGTGCTCGCGACGGAGCCGATCACCGACCGCCAGCTCGCCGGGGGCCTGCTGGTCGGCTCGGCCGTCGGTCCGCCCGGCCTGTCCGGCGGGTTGCTCGCGGTGGGCCTGCTCGTCGGCGCGGTGGACGGCCTGGCATCGATCCCCGTCGTCGTGCTGACGACCGTCAGCTTCATGGCGACGCTGTTGCTGATCTCACGGTCGACGATCAACGTGCTGGGACTGTTCGCAACTCGACATCCCCGCGCCGGCCAACTCCTCGTCGGTGTCGTCAGCCTCATCGTCTACGGCGGATTCCAGTTCATTCCCCAGCTCACCCGTGGTCTCGATGAAAACGGCCAACGCGACCTCGCCGCGGCGCTCGCATTCACGCCGCCCGGCCAGCTGGGCACGGCGATGGTGTCCGCGGCCGACGAGCCGCTCGTCGCGACGCTGCACCTGGCTGCCGGGTCGGTGTGGCTGCTCCCGCTGGCGTTCGTGTTCGTCTGGACGACCCGCCGGCTGATCGTCGCAATCCCGCTGGTCGACGAGACCGGAGCGGGCCGCGGCCCCGAAGCGGCCGGCCGACGGCATCGGCAGCCGGTCCGCTCGCTGGCCCGACGGTTGTGCGGCCGGGGTGCTGTCGGCACGGTTGCATGGCGTGGTGTGTTGACGAGGATGCGGACGCCCAGGTCGGCGCTGGAGACGTTCACCGGCGCCGGCGTCGGCATGGCGATCGTGCTCGTCCCGACGCTGGTCCGCGACGAGGTGGGTGCCGGTGCGGTGCTGATCGGCGGCGCCGTCCAACTCGCGGTGCTGTTCATGGCCGGCAACAGCTTCGGGTCCGACGGCCCGGCATTGAGCAACGAGCTGCTCTGCGGGGTCGACCCCGACCTGCTGATCCGGGCCAAGGCGCGCTCGGTGGTGGTCGTCGCCGCTCCGATCGCGGTGCTCGGTCCGGTCCTCGCGGCCGCGATCACCGGTGAGTGGAAGTTCCTCGCGGCCGGATTCCTCGTCGGTGGCGGCGGACTGCTCGCCGGTGCGGGCGGCGCGATCGTGCAGTCGACGCTCGTACCGATCGCGATTCCGGAGGGGGACAATCCACTTGCCGGCGGCGACTCCGGCAAGGGCTGTCTGGCCGGGCTGATCCTCGCGTGCGTCGTGCTCGCCCTCGCCGCGATCACCCTGCCCGTCGCGCTCGGCCTGCTGTGGGCGGTGGACCGAGGGTCGATCCTGCTGGTGACGTTGCTGGCGGTCGTGACCGTCGGGACCGGATGGTTCGTGTTCGAACTGGGCGTGCGCTACGCGACCCGGAAGTGGCGCCGCAGCGAGCCGGAGATCTACGCCGCGGTGATCCCCTCCCGCTGACCGCCGACGACGCGGCCGCGGGTTGCCGGTGCTGATCGGGATACGTTCGCGACCACCATGACTGGCCTGCTGTGTGTCGGAGACATCGCTGTCGACGTGACGATCACGCTCGCCGACGGGTTGGCGATCGGCTCCGACACCGACGGCACGATCACGCTGCACGGCGGCGGTTCGGCGGCGAACGTGGCTGCGTGGGCGGCCCCGGGGGTGCCGACGCGTTTCGTCGGTGCGGTCGGTGTGGACGCGCTCGGCGACTTCCTCGTCGACGAACTCGCCGGTCACGGCGTCGACGTGCAGGCGCTGCGGCGAGCTGATGCAACGTCGCGTGCGGTCGCGGCGATCGTCGGAGCGGACGGCAACCGGTCGCTCGTGTCGGACCTCGCCGGCGGCGTCGCCCCGACGCTCGCCGACTACGACGCCGGTTGGTTCACGGATGTGGCATGGCTGCACCTCACCGCGTACACCTACATCGCGGACGCCGGCAACAGCCTCTTCCGACACCTCACGACCGAGGCGTCGTTGCGCGGCGTCGCGTTCTCGATCGACCCCTCCGCGGCCCATCTGCTCCAGGCGACCTGCGATCGCGACGACGTGCTCGACGCGTTCTCCGGCGCCGCCGTACTGTCGCCCAGCCATGACGAAGCGGAGTACCTCGCCGGCGTCGGAGATCCGCGTGCGGCCGCAGAGCACCTCCTCGATGTCGCCGAGTGCGTGGCCGTGACGTGCGGCCCGGCCGGCGTCGAGGTCGCTGTGCGGGGTGCGGACTCGTTCCACGTCGACGCGGTCGGCGGGGACATCGTCAACACGCTCGGCTGCGGCGATGCGTTCGCCGGCGGGTTCATCGCCGCCCGCGTGAACGGCCACGACATCCGCCGCGCCACCGAGGCCGGCGTGGCGACTGCCGCCCGCGCCGCGGCACTCACGTCGGCGCGCTGACGACGACTCGCCGTCCTTCACATCTGGTGCCAGGCACCAGATGTGACACTCAGACGCGCGGCAACCGTTCGACCTCGTCGCCGACTGCGAGTGTGCCCGGGGCGGCGACGAGTGCGCCGACCGACAGGCAGGCCTCGCGCTCGCGATTGATCGTCTTCAGCAGGTCGAGGTCGCGATCCAGCCCGGGCTGCGGTCGGGTGATCATCACGCATCGATCGATCCGTTTGAACACGGCGAGCTCGACGTCGCCGATGCGAACGTGGTCGCCGACGAAGTCGTCCTCGCCGGCGCCCTCGACGATCACGTTCGTCCGGAACCGGCGGACGTCCCACGTGCCGAGCGAACTGGTCGACGCGAGCGAGACGCGGCTCCACTTCGAGTCGTGCCACGCTCCGCCCGGACCGGTCCACGACACCCAGTCGGCGTCGTTGTCTGCGTCCATCGGGTTCTCGTACGTGCCCCCGACGTCGCCGGCCGCCCGCAGTTCGACATCGCGACCGAGCCAGGCCGACAGCACGGCGTCGGCATCGGCCGGTGTCGCGGTGGTGCCGTCCGGCAGGTCGACCACGACGTCGCCGTCCTGGACGCGCGCCGTGGCGAACAGCAGGTCCGGCGCCCGGCGCGCCGTGAGCACGTTGCCGGTCGCCACGTCGAACACGCCCCACCGCCGATCACCGAAGAGACCGAGCTCGCTGACCTCGACCGATTCGACCCGCTCGCCGCCCATCGACTTCACCGGATACCGCCAGACCTCCGTCACCACCACGTCCCCGAACCTACCCCCATCGGGGTCAGGCAGGTGTCAGACACCGATCCGGGGTCGACGGCGTCACGCAGGGGTGACGCGCGCGACCGACGCCGCCCGCACGGCACATGGGGTCAGGCAGGGGTCAGACACCTGCCTGACCCCTGCCGGGGTGGGCGGGGCCGATACTGTGAGGCGATGAGCGAACCCACCGACACGACCGGTCCTCCGAGCGATGCCGCAGGGTCGGCCGGCGCCACCGACGCCGCGCCGGAGTTGATCGAGGAAGAGTTGCTCGTCGAGGAGATCTCGATCGACGGGATGTGCGGCGTCTACTGACACCCGCATGCTCGACCGCACGCTCTCGCTGAATCCGCAGGTCGCGCTGCGTCCGGAACCGTTCGGCGCCCTCGCCTACCACTACGGCAATCGCAAGCTGATCTTCCTCAAGCACCCCGACGTCGTGCGCGTCGTCGAGGCGCTCGACGGCCAGGCGACGATCGCTGCCACCCTCACCGCATGCGACATCGACGAACCGCGCTGGCCGTCGTTCGCGTCCGCCCTCGCCGCCCTCGAAGCATCGGAGATGTTGCATGAGCACGACGCCACTCGTTGACCAACTGAAGGGCGGCCTGGATGCGCCGATCTGCCTCACGTGGGAGCTGACGTACGCGTGCAACCTCGAGTGCGTCCACTGCTTGTCGTCGTCTGGTCGGCGCGATCCGCGCGAACTCTCGACGGCGGAGGCCAAGGCGGTGCTCGACGAGCTGCGCGACCTCCAGGTCTTCTACATCAACATCGGCGGCGGCGAGCCGATGATTCGGCGCGACTTCTTCGAGCTCGTCGAGCACTCGATCGACAACGGCATCGGCGTCAAGTTCTCCACGAACGGCGCGTTCATCGACGCCGAGAAGGCCCGTCGGCTCACGGCGATGGACTACCTCGACATCCAGATCAGCCTCGACGGTACCGACGCGGTCACCAACGATGCCGTCCGCGGTGACGGGTCCTACGACACTGCGATCCGGGCGATGGAGCATCTCCGTGACGCCGGCTTCGGCGAGTTCAAGATCTCCGTCGTCGTCACCCGGCACAACGTCGACCAACTCGACGAGTTCAAGGCGCTCGCAGACTCGTTCGGCGCGCAACTGCGGATCACTCGGCTCCGGCCCTCCGGACGTGGCGCCGACAGCTGGCACGACCTCCACCCGACCGCCGCACAGCAGGTTCAGATCTACCACTGGCTGCTCGCTCACGTCGACGACGTGTTGACCGGCGACTCGTTCTTCCACCTCAACGCGCTCGGCGAGGAACCGTTGCCGGGGTTGAACATGTGCGGCGCGGGCCGGGTCGTGTGCCTGATCGACCCGATCGGCGACGTCTACGCGTGCCCGTTCGTCATCCACGACGAGTTCAAGGCCGGATCGGTCCGCGACGCCGGCGGCTTCGCCCAGGTCTGGAAGCAGAGCGAGTTGTTCACGGAGCTGCGCGAGCCGCAGTCGGCTGGCGCGTGCGCGTCGTGCGGCAGCTATGACGCCTGCCAGGGCGGGTGCATGGCGGCGAAATTCTTCACCGGCATCCCGCTGGACGGACCTGACCCCGAGTGCGTCAGCGGCCACGGCGAAGCGGCGCTGCTGGCGGCATCGGCGGTCACCGTGCCGAAGCCGGCGATGGACCACTCCAAGCCGCGCCGCGTGCCGGTCACGATCGGCCGTCGCTGACCGCTCGCCGACGGTCGGCCGTCAGTCGCGGGCAAGGTCGGAAACGTAGGACGACTCCAGCCGCGCGCGAGACACGTCGAGGTCCATTCCGAACTGTTCGGCCACGATGTCCGCCAGATCGGGCGCATCCGCGACCCCTTCCCACGACGCCGGGTCCCACACGCGCCCACGCCGGAACGCCTTCGCGCAGTGGCCATACAGCTCCGCTGTCTCGACGACGATCGCCAGCTTCGGGCGCCGCAGCTCCGCGGTGAAACCGTCGAGAATGTCGGCCGACGTCGTCAGGGTCGCCGGGCCATTGATCCGGATCGTCTCGTCCTTGCCCGGCACCATCAGCAGCAGACCGACCCGGCCGTGGGCGACGATGTTGCGGAGGCTGTCGAGGCGGTTGTTGCCGTTGAGGTCGGGGATTGCGATGTGGCGGTCGTCGAGTCGCTGCAGGAACCCTGGCGGCCCGCCGCGGGGGGACGCGTCGATCGAGTCGGTTCCGTTCGTCGTCGACAGCACGAGGAACGGGCATCGATCGATGAAGCGAGCCGTCGCGTCATCGATCGTCGTGAACACCTTGTTCGCGGCGACCTCGCTCGGCGCGCGGTAGAACGCGTCCAGCTCGCCGGAGGTGGTGATCCGATCCCCGATCTCCATCGTCTCAGTCTCCCACGGACGAGACTGTCAGGCCACGACGGCGGGCGGGGCGGCGTCGGTGACGAACTCGAGGTCTTGGACCGCCCGCGTCATCGCGACGTACAGCAGCCGGGCGCCTCGGGGCGTGATCTCGCCGGAGCCCTCGGACAGGATGTCGTGGGGGTTGACGACGATCACGCCGTCGAACTCGAGACCCTTCACGCCCTCAGGACCGAACAGCGGGATCTCGTTCGCATCGAGTTCGTGGAGGTGGTCCGCCGTCAACAGGTCGACCGCCGCAAGCGCGCCCCGGACCAACTCATGAAGCCCGACCGGCGCGACGATGCCGGTCAGCCGGTGATGCACCTTCATCGCAACGGTGGCCGCGCCCACCGTGTCCGCCAGGTCCGCCGTCGAACACGACGTCCAGGTCGGTGGCCGGCCCTCGCTGCGCACGCTGCGGCTGGCGGTCGCGTCGACACCGGTGCACGGCAGCAGCCGGTTGGCGACCGTGAGGATCGGCTCGGGCACCCGGTAACCGATCGTCAGGTCCGCCACCTCCCCGTCAGGGCCGTCGGCGCCGAGGTGGGAGAACACGTCCGACCATCGTTCCTGACCGGCCGGCGTGGTCGACTGCGCGACGTCACCGACGAGCGTCATCGATGCCGCCGGACTGCGACGGCCGATCACACGCAGCGCAACCGCGGAGTGGTCCTGCGCTTCGTCGACGAGTACATGGCCATACGTGAACGGCGAACCGTTCAGCAGGGTGTTCGCCTCGTCGACGAGCAGTTGGTCCGCACGCGTCCACGCTCGCCGCTTCCCGCTTGGCCCCGGCAGCAACCGGTCGACGAGCTTGACCGGCTTCTGGGTGGGCCACGCCTTCGTGATCGCGGTCTTCAGCGGGCCGGCACTCGCCCAGTCCTCGTCCTTGCCCGTGCGCCGCAACAGCTCGCGCTTCGCCACCGCAGTGAGCCGAGTGCGGCGTTCGTTGATCGGGCTCGTGCCCCGCTTCGCGGCATCGACCCAGGCGGCGACCTCGTCGCGTCCGAACACGTGCGTGCGTGCTCCGATCGGCACCCGCACGTCGTCGTCCGGTGGGCTGATGGCGCCCAACGCAGCCTCCTCCAACTCGCCGAGACGCTCGAACGCCCCCTTCCATCGCGCAGCTTCCGCGTCGTCGGTGCCGGAGACGTCGACGCGGGGGATGCACAGGTCGTCGACCGTGGCCTGGCGGACGCTGCGTTCGCCGAGCGACGGCAGGACGTTGCCGATGTAGTCGAGGAACGCCCGGTTCGGACCGACGACCAGTACGCCGTCGCGCGCCAGCCGTCGCCGATGCTCGAACAGCAGGTAGGCGGCGCGGTGCAAGGCGACGGCGGTCTTGCCGGTCCCGGGCCCGCCCTGCACGATCAGCACCTGGTCGATCGGCGCGCGGATCACGATGTCCTGCTCCGCCTGGATCGTGGCCACGATCTCGCGCATCGCGCCGCTGCGGGCCGCGCCGATCTCGGCGAGCACGGGGTCGGGGATGCCGCCGGCGACACTGCCGCCGTCCGGGTCGTCGAGGTGCTCGTCCAGGTACGCGACGAGTTCACCGTCGTCGGCGGTGAACCGGCGGCGGAAGTCGACGCCGAGCGGGTCGACGGAGGTCGCACGGTAGAACGGCGCGGCGATCGGCGCCCGCCAGTCGACGACGACCGGATCGTGCGCGTCGTCCTCGATGTGTCGCCGGCCGATGTACCACCGTTCGAGCTCGCCACCGGTGTCCGGTGTGTCGATCCGGCCGAAGAAGTCGCCGGCGCCGGGGCTGCGCAGGTCGTCGAGCGCCTCGCCGACGGTCAGCTCGATGTAGTCCTTGGTGACCTCGTCGGCCGCCGACTCGGGATCGACCGCCGAGAGGCGCTCGATCATCCGATCACGCGATCGACGCGCGAATGCCAGGTGGTCGCGTTCGTCCTCGAGCTCTGGAAACAGGTCGGTGTCCACGGGGTCGACGAATCTACCGCGAACTCGCAGGTCGGTGCCGGAGAGTACGGCTCGACGGTGCAAAGCGTGACAGGATCGCACCTTGTGCCGTCGCTCCTGCTGATCCCGCTGGCGTACGTGCTCGGCACTTTTCCGAGCGCGACGTTGATCGCGCGAGCCAACGGCATCGACATCTCGACGTTCGGTTCGGGGAACCCCGGCGCGTCGAACGTGACGCGTGCGCTCGGGTGGCGCAAGGGCATCTGGGTGTACGGGCTCGACGCGCTGAAGGCGGTCGTCGCGACCTGGCTCGGGCTGCTCATCGACGGCCGCCCACTCGCGTACGCCTGCGCGATGGCCGCCGTGCTCGGCCACATGTTCCCGGTCTTCCGCAAGTTCAAGGGCGGCAAGGGGGTGGCGTGCGGGTCCGGCGCGCTGGTCGTGCTCCACCCGTTGATCGGCGCAGCGGCGCCGGTCTTCTGGTGGGTGGTCACGAAGATCTCCGGCAAGGCCGCGCTCGGCTCGATCCTCACCGTCGGCCTCGCCCCCGTCGGGCTCGCGCTGCTCGGACGGCCGGCATGGGAGTACGCCGCCACCGCCGCGCTGTGTGGGCTGATCCTCGTCAAGCACTGGCGCAATTTCGGGCGGCTGATCAGGCGCGAGGAGCACTCGCTCACCAGCAGTTGATCACGATGCGCCTGCTCGACGCCTTCCCGATCGGATCGGTCACCGCCCCCAACCGGGTGCTGTTCGGCCCGCACGTCACCAACCTCGGTGACGACGACCGGGCACTCACCGACCGCCACACCGCGTACTACGAGCGGCGCGCCCACGGTGGCTGCGGGGTCATCGTCGTCGAGGGCGCGTCGGTGCACCCGTCCGATTGGCCGTACGAGCGGGCCCCGCTCGCTGCGCAGTGTCGTGACGGCTGGCGGGCGATCGGCGAGGCGTGCCGGCCGCACGGGTCGATCGTGATCGCCTCGCTCGACCATGCGGGAGGTCAGGGGTCGTCCGCCTACAACCAACTCCCGCTCTGGGCACCCTCGCGGGTGCCCGAGGTCAACACGCGCGAGGTCCCGAAGTCGATGGAAGCCGCCGACATCGAAGCCGTCATCGACGGGTTCGGCGCTGCCGCCGCCGACGCGGTCGCGTCCGGACTCGACGGCGTGGAGATCAACGCCGGCCAGCACAGCCTCGTGCGCCAGTTCCTGTCGGGGCTGACGAACCAGCGCGACGACGAATGGGGGCACGACCGGCCGTTGCTCGCGCGACGCGTGATCGATGCGGTCCGCGACCGCGCCGACGGGGCCATCGTCGGCCTGCGGTTGTCGTGCGACGAGCTGGCACCGTGGGCCGGGATCACGTCGGAGATGGCACCCGACCTGGCGGTGGCGTTGGCCGCGAGTCTCGATTACCTCGTGGTCACTCGCGGGTCGATCTACTCGCTGGAGCAGACCCGCCCCGACTTCCACGAGCCGCCCGGATTCAACATCGACGTCTGCCGGGCGGTGCGAGCTGCACTCCGCGACGCCGGGCTCGACCTGCCGGTCGTCCTCCAGGGATCGGTCGTCGACACCGGCCAGGCGGAATGGGCGCTCGACGGCGAGGATCCGCCGATCGCCGACGCCATCGAGATGACCCGCGCCCAGATCGCCGACCCCGACCTCGTCACCAAGCTGGCGCGGCAGGCGACGGACGAAATCCGTCCGTGCACCCGCTGCAACCAGACCTGCCAGGTCCGCGACGCCCGCAACCCGATCGTCACCTGCGTCGGCGAACCGTCGAGCGGACGCGAGACCGAGGACCCGGACTGGTATGCGCCCGCGCCGCGAGGACGTCGGGTCGTCGTCGTCGGCGCGGGCCCCGCCGGGCTCGAAGCAGCCCGGGTCGCAGCAGTGCGCGGGCACGACGTGCAGATCGTCGAGCGCGACAACGACATCGGCGGTCTCGCCCGCGTCGCCGGGCCGCATCAGCCGCTCGTCGACTGGTACCGGCGCGAACACGATCGGCTCGGCACCCCGATCCAACTCTCGACCGCGTGGTCCGTCGACGACGTCGGGGACGACGGTGGTGAGCCACCAGTCGTCGTGCAGTGCACCGGCTCGCAGGCGGGCGTACGCGAGTACGAGGTCGATGACGACTCGGTGCCGGTCATCGACATCGCAGAACTCCGCCGGGGGAATGAGAATGCCCCGCCGGACGGTCCGGTCGCCCTGTTCGATCCGATCGGTGGGCCGATTGCCATCGCGCTCGCCGAAGAACTCGGCGATCGGGCGGTGCTGATCACGCAGGACAACATCGCCGGCAACGAGCTGTCACGTACCGGCGACCTCGCCCCCGCGAACACCCGCCTCGCCCGAGGCAACGTGCGCGTCGAACGGCGATCACTGCTGCGCCGGGTGACGGCCGCGGGAGTCGAACTCGAAGACCGGTTCAGCGGCGACCGGAGAATCGTGGCGTGCAGCGCACTCGTGGACTGCGGCTTCCGGCTGCCGACCGATCAACTGCCCGCGGCCGCACATCGCGCGGGCGACGCCGTGGCGCCGCGAAGCGTGTACGAAGCGGTGCTCGAGGGCCGACGCATCGCCCACTCGATCTGACCGACCCGCCCTGGCTCGGAAGCTGGCGGCGGCAGTCAGGGGGTGCGAGGCTGTGCACATGCAGCTCTCCACGATCGTCCACGTCGTCTCCGGCCGCTCCTTCGCGTCGGTCTGGTCGGCTCGGTCGATCGGGTCCACGGCATCGCTGCTGTCGATCGGGTCGGCGGGATCGGTGCTGTCGATCGGGTCAGCAGGTTCGGTGCTGTCGGTCGGTTCGGCAGGCTCGATCGCGTCGATCGGCTCGGTCGGTTCGATCGGTGGGATCGGCGACGCGGGGGTGCGCAACACCCGGCGTCTGTGGGTGGCATTCGCCGGCCTCGGCACGTTCGTCGCTGCGGGCTACGGCGTCGTCCAATTCGTCCGGAGACACCGCTAGGCAAGGCGCGTCGACCGACCCGTCTCGGTGAACGACGTCCGCGAGGGGTCGCGTACGCTCGGCCGTCATGGAGATGCACCTGGCCACCGTGTGGGAGTCGATCGCCGACGCGATCCCCGACCGCCCTGCGATCACCCACGGTGACACCACCCGCACCTGGGCCGAGTTCGACGACCGCAGCGCACGATTCGCTGCCGCACTGACCGCCGCAGGGCTGGGGCCCGATACGAAGGTGGGCCTGTACCTGTACAACTGCAACGAGTACATGGAGGCGCACCACGGCGTACTGAAGATGCGCGGCGTCGCCATCAACGTCAACTACCGCTACCTCGACGAGGAGTTGCGTTTTCTGCTGGAGAACTCCGACTCCGAGGCGGTCGTGTTCCACACCTCGCTCGCCGACCGGGTGGCGAAGGTGGTCGACCGTCTGCCGAAGCTGAAGTTGCTGGTCGCCGTCGACGACGGACCGGGCAGGTCGGTGCCCGGCGAACAGCGATACGAGGACATGCTCGCCGCGCACGCCCCGATGCAACGGATCACCCGCCACGAGGACGACGTCTACATGCTCTACACCGGCGGGACGACCGGCATGCCGAAGGGCGTGATGTACGCCATCGGCGGCCTGACCGCGGGCCTGGCGGAGGCAGGGTTCCCGTTGCTCGGCCTCGAGCCGGTCACCGACGCGGCCGAGATCGCGCCGCGAGTGCAGGCGCTTGCCGACGCCGGCGGACCGAGTGTGTCGATTCCCTGTGCGCCGCTGATGCACGGCACCGGGTGCTGGCTCGGGTGGTTCATGCCGATGCTCGGCGGCGGCCACATCGTGACGATGACGAACCGCAGCCTCGACGCGCACGAAGTGCTCGATGCGATCGAGCGGCACCGGGCGACCGCCGTGACGATCGTCGGTGACAGCTTCGCGAAGCCACTCGTCCGAGCCATCGACGAAGGCCGGCCCGACGGCGGGGCCTACGACCTGACGTCCGTGCAACTGATCGATTCCTCCGGCGTGATGTGGACCGCCGAGGTGAAGAACGACATGATCGAGCGCATTCCGCAGGCAGTGCTGGTCGACGCGATGGGCTCCACCGAGGGCTCGATGGGCTCGCAGATCACGGCGAAGGGCATCCCGGTCGAGACCGCCAAGTTCGTCAAGGGTCCGAACGCCAAGGTGTTCACCGACGACGACCGCGAGGTCACGCCGGGATCGGACGAGGTCGGCATGGTGGCGGCGGGCGGCAACGTGCCGCTCGGCTACTACAAGGACGAGGAGAAGTCGGCGCGCACGTTCCGCGTGATCGACGGAGTGCGGTACTCGTTCCCGGGCGACTTCGCGCAGGTCGCCGAGGACGGCACGCTCATCCTGCTCGGTCGCGGCAGCCAGGTGATCAACACCGGCGGCGAGAAGGTCTTCCCCGAGGAGGTCGAGGAGGCGGTCAAGCGAGTCGACGGCGTCTTCGACTGTCTCGTCGTCGGCGTCGACGACGAGAAGTTCGGCCAGGCGGTCACCGCGGTCGCCTCGCGACTCGACGACGCGAACGTCGACGAGTCGACGGTCATTGCGGCCGTCAAGCGCGACCTCGCCGGTTACAAGGCGCCGAAGTCGGTGGTGTTCGTCGACGACGTCCCGCGCGCACCCAACGGCAAGGCCGACTACCGGACTGCGCGCTCGCTGGCCGAGGCAGCTGCGAGCTGAGTGGTCAGAGCAGCTTCTCCGCGAAGAAGTCGAGCACCCGCTGCACGCTCGCCTCGTCGCGCTGCTCGGTGAGCACCGAGTGATCGGTCTTCTTCGCACTCGGCAGCTCGACCGCGATGAAGGCATCGCCGAGCCGGTCGCGCAACGTCGAGAACCGGTCGCCGACGAACGTGTCGTCGGTGAACCGCAGGCCGAGCACCTGACAGCCGTGTGATGCCCGCTCGACGACCGCGGCCTCGTCGTCCGGCGAGAGGCCGATGTTCGCCCCGCGGGACGAGCCGACGGGCAGCGGGAGCGACGGTTGCGACAGCACCGGCGCGACCATCAGCTCGTCGACCATCATGCCCAGGGCGAACCCACCCGAAAAGCACATCCCGACCGCACCGACACCGGGCCCGCCCACCTCGGCATGCACGTTCCGCGCGAGGGCTCGCAGCCAGGCGACGACCGGCGACGTCTTGTTCATCGCCAGCGTTGCGAACTCCCTCGAGATGCAGATCTTGGCCAGCGAGGTGAACTCGTAGAGCCGGTTCGGTGCCTTGCCCGGTGTGCCGACCAACGACGGCATCACCACCGTGAATCCGCGGGCGACGACGTCGTTGGCGAACGCCGTGACGAGCGGCGTCACGCCCGGGATCTCGTGGATCACGATCACGGCCGGGCCGTCGCCGCGGCGGAACGTGGGGAACGTCATCCCCGCCGCCGTGAACTCGCCGGGCGTCCATCCCGCGAGCACGCCGGTCCTGATCTGCTCCGTGGTCATGTCAGCCTCCTCATTGCGTCGAGGGCATCCTCCGCGAGGCGGACGGCGCCGGTCTTGAATGCGTCGAGCATCGCCGGGTCGGCCTGCTGGTCTCCCATCGCGCCGTGCAGGAACCGGGCATACACCCCTTCGGAGATCACCGCGAGCCGCCATGCCGAGAAGGCACGGTAGTAGTCGATGTCGGAGAGGTCGCGACCGGTGCGAGCGGCATAGCGGTCCAGTAGGTCGGCGTAGGTCGGGAAGCCCTCGATGCCGGTCGGGTCGTTCGGCCGGTGCTGCTCGTCGCCCGGGTCGGCCCAGTACACGCCGAGATACCCGACGTCGGCGAGCGGGTCACCGAGCGTGCCCAGCTCCCAGTCGAGCACGGCGTTGACGCGGCCCGTGGTGGTGTCCACGAGGCAGTTGCCGAACCGGTAGTCGCCGTGGGCGATCGACACCCCGACCTGGGTGGGGATGCGCTGCGCGAGCCGCACCGCGACCTCGTCGATCGCCGGGAGCTCCCGGGTCTTGGATTTCTCCCACTGCGTCGTCCACCGCTTGACCTGCCGCTCGACGTAGCCGTCGCGCCGGGCGAGGTCGCCCAGACCGACCTCGTCGATGTCGACCGCATGGAGGTCCGCGAGGACGTCGATCAGGTGCTCGCCGGCCGCCCGCCGAACCTCGACCGACATGCCCGCCGCCTGCTCGGACGAATCGAGCACGACACCGTCGACGAAGCCCATCACGTAGAACGGCGCACCGGTGACGGTCTCGTCGGTGCACAGGCCCAGCGCCGGCGGGACCGGCACGTCGGTGAGCCCGACCGCCGAGATGATGCGGTGCTCACGCGCCATGTCGTGGGCCGTCGCGAGCACCGCGCCGGTCGGCGGACGCCGCAGCACGAAGCGGTTGTCGGCGGCGTCGGTGACAGCGAACGTCAGGTTCGACCGCCCGCCGGCGATGATCGCGAACTCGAACGGTGCGACTGCCCCGGCGATGTTGTCCACCAACCACGCGGTGACGTTCCGCTCGTCGATGCCGGTCTCACCCACGTCGAGCAACGTAGTCGTCACCCGACCCGCGAAGTTGTGCCAGGCACAACTTTGACGCGTCGGGTTCAGCCGGGTCGGCCGACACCGACGACGCGACCCCAGTTCACCGAGGCGGTCTTGACGACGCTGCCGGTGTTGGGTGCGTGGACCTGCATCCCGTTGCCGATGTAGATGCTGACGTGGCTGATCGGGCTGTAGAAGAAGATCAGGTCGCCCGGCTGCGCGGCGCCCTTGGCGACGTGCGGGATCGAGGCGTACTGAGCGCGTGACTGGTGCGGCAGGTAGACGCCGGCCTGGCCCCACGCGTACTTGGTGAGACCCGAGCAGTCGAACGAGACGCCCGGATTCGCGGTGGCGTAGCGGTATGGCACGCCCCGCTGGTTCATCGCCGCATTGACCGCGACCCCGGCCCGCGAGGACACGGCCGGTGCCGGCGCCGATGGGGCCGGCGCGCTGCTGCCGCCACCCGAGTCGCCGCTGCTGCTGGAGCTGCTGTCGGATGATCCGCCGGAGTTCGAGTCGCCGGAGCCGCTGCCGGAGCTGCTCGAGCTCCCGCCGCCGGAGTTGCCGCCGCCGGAGTTGCCGCCCGAGTTGCTGGTGGAGCCGCCACCCGAGTTGTTCGACGCCGATGCCGCAGCCTGGGCCGCCTCGTACTCGGCGCGGATGCGAGCTGCGGTTTCGCGGGCGCGGCGCTCTTCTTCTTCGGCGATCAGTTGGCCGAGCTTCGCTTCGGCGTCGGCGCGAGCCTGGGTGTATTCGCCCGTCAGCTGATCGGTCGCGGCCTGGGCTTCGAGCAGGCTCTTCGCCAGTTGCTCGGCTTGCGTGCGCTTGCGACCGAGTTCGGCCCGCTCGGTTTCGAGGTCCGCGACGATTGCGTTGAGCTCGTCGGTCGTGACCGTGCCGGCGCTGAGTGCCACCCGGGCGAGTTCGTCGCGCTGCATCACGGCGGTGAGGTTGGAGGTGTCCTCGAACAGCGGACCGAGCGGCGCGCTGCCGGCACCGACGAACGAGCGGATCGCCATCTGGCCGAGGTCGCCGCGCAGCTTGTCGATCTCGGCCGCCTTCGCGGCGACGCGTGCCTCCGCGGCCACGATCTCCTCGTCGAGCGCCGACTTCTCGTCGACGGCCACGACGTATTCCTCGCCGATCTTGCGCGCCCGCTCCTCGAGCCGTTCGAGCTCGTCGACGATGTTCTCGACCCGCTGGCGCTGCTCGTCGACCGGGCTGGCAACGGCGATGGTCGGCGTGAAGGCCGGCACCATCAGTGCGGCCGCGACAGCGACAGGGGCAACGCGGAGGAGATGCTTCATAACGACTCGGACGAGCCTAGCGAATATGACGATCACGTTGCGAAAGTGGACCAATTGTTTCAACCGTGACGCGCGTCACACATCGCGCACCGGTCACGTCCTGCGGACGTCACGCCCCGGATTTCGTATCGATCCGCCACGGATCACCCGGCGTTGGCGACGTCAAAGTTGTGCCTGGCACAACTTTGACGCAGTCGGCGGGGAAGCCGCGCCCCTCACTCCCATTCGATCGTGCCAGGCGGCTTCGACGTGATGTCGTAGACGACCCGGTTGACGCCGGGCACCTCGTTGATGATCCGCTGCGACATCGTCTCCAGGGTGTCGTACGGCACCCGGGCCCAGTCAGCGGTCATCGCATCGTCGCTGGTGACCGCGCGGATCACGATCGGGTGCCCGTAGGTCCGCTCGTCGCCCATCACCCCGACCGACCGGACGTCGGCGAGCAATGCCGCGTACGACTGCCAGATCTCGCGCTCCAGACCGGCGGCGCGCAGCTCCTCGCGAACGATCGCGTCGGCCTCCTGCAGCAGCGCCACCCGCTCGGGCGTCACCTCGCCGATGATCCGCACACCGAGGCCCGGTCCCGGGAACGGCTGTCGCCACACCATTTCGTCGGGCAGACCCAGCTCGGTGCCGAGCGCGCGGACCTCGTCCTTGAACAGGTCGCGCAGCGGCTCGATCAGCTCCAGTTCCATGTCGTCGGGAAGCCCGCCGACGTTGTGGTGGCTCTTGATCACATCGGCGGTGCCGTCTGCGCCACCGGACTCGATCAAATCGGGGTACAGCGTGCCCTGCACGAGAAATTTCGCCTCGGTCAGCCCGCCCGTGTGCTTCTCGAACACCCGGATGAAACGCTCGCCGATCGCCTTGCGCTTCTCCTCCGGCTCGGTGAGCCCCGCCAGCGCCTCGAAGAAGCCGGCGCCCTCGTCGGCGTGGATCAGCTCGATGCCGAGGTTGCGACGGAACGTCTCGACGACCTGCTCGCTCTCGTTCTTGCGCATCAACCCGGTGTCGACGTAGATGCAGGTCAGCTGCGGCCCGATCGCCTTGTGGACGAGCGCCGCCGCGACCGACGAGTCGACGCCGCCCGACAGCCCGCAGATCACCCTGGCATCGCCGACCCGGGCCCGGATCTCGGCGACCTGCTCGTCGATCACCGACGCCATCGTCCAGTCCGACCCGAGCCCGGCCCGCTCGTGGAGGAAGCGCGCCATCGCGGCCATGCCGAACGGCGAGTGCACGACTTCCGGATGGAACTGGACGCCGTAGATCTTGCGGTCGTCGTCCTCGAGCACGGCGACCGGCGCTCCCGGCGACGACGCGGTGACGGCGAAACCGGAAGGTGCCTCGGTGATGCCGTCGAAGTGGCTCATCCAGACGTCGTGGTTCGACGGGGCGTCGTCGGCAAGGATCACCGACGAGCCGGCGCGCGTCAACTGTGCCCGCCCGTACTCGCCCTTCATCCCTCGCCCGACGGTCCCGCCGAGCTGCTGGGCGATCAACTGGGCGCCGTAGCAGATGCCGAGGACGGGCACGCCGAGGTCGTAGACGTCGGCGTCGAGCGTGGGTGCTCCGGGGACGTGGACGCTCTTCGGACCGCCCGACAGGATGATCGCCGCAGGCCCTCTCGCCGCCATCTCCTCGGCGGTCAGCCGGTGCGACACGATCTCCGAGAACACGCCGAGTTCGCGGACCCGGCGGGCGATCAGCTGGGCGTACTGGGCGCCGAAGTCGACGACGAGCACGGTGGCGTGCGGCGTGGCGGGGGCGGATTGCTGCGGTTGACTCAAGACCGTGAATCGTAGGGCAGCAACCGCAGCGCGACCCAAGGGCATCCGTGGCCGATCGGGCGTCAGGCGCGCCGCGTGCTCCGCCGCCATGCTCGGCGTCGTCCTGGCAGCGGCGGCGCCCGGCGCGGCGTCGGCATCGACCGTGGGTGCGACCACTGCGGTCGTCCACGTACAGGCGCCGCCCCCCACGGACGAACCACCCGTCGATGCCGGTCCTCCGGTGACCGCCAACGAGTTCCTCCCCGAGAACCGCGACGTCACCGAATGCATCGGTGCGCTCGAGAGACCCGGCTGCGGCAGCGAGCAGCGGGGCGGATGGCGGCAGTTTGCGGTGCTCGGCGTCCTGTTCGCCGGACTGCTCGTCGTATTCGGCAGGATCGCGATCGCGGTACGGCGCCGCGGGTGAGGTCGGCATCGCCGATCCGCTGACACCGAACCGAGACCGCACTCGTACGATGCGGGCGTGACGCCCGAGGAGTTCCGCCAGCACGGCCACGAGCTGATCGACTGGATCGCGGATTACATCGACGGCGTCGGCGACCGGCCCGTCGTCGCCGACCTGCAGCCCGGCGACGTGCGGGCCCGACTGCCCGAGCACCCACCGTCGTCGCCCGAGCCGTTCGCCGACGTGTTGGCTGACGTCGACGAGATCGTCGTGCCCGGCTTGACGCACTGGCAGCACCCCGACTTCTTCGCGTGGTTTCCGTCGAACACCACGTATCCGTCGATCCTCGGTGAGCTGATGGCGGCAGGTCTCGGGATCAACGCAATGGCATGGGTGACGTCGCCGGCTGCGACCGAACTCGAGACGCTGATGCTCGACTGGATGCAGGAGCTGCTCGCACTGCCCGAACGGTTCCGGTCGACGAGCGAACACGGTGGCGGCGTGATCCAGGGCACCGCCAGCGAGTCGTCCCTGATCGCGATGCTCGCGGCCCGGTGGCGGGTGACCGGTGGCGTGGTGAACACCGACGGCGACACGACGCGGCTCGTCGGGTACTGCACCGCGCAGGCCCATTCGAGCATCGAAAAGGGGTTCCGGATCGCAGGCATCGGCACCGACCGGATGCGGGTGGTGCCGCACGACGACCAGTTCGCGATGCGCCCGGATGCACTCGCCGAACTGGTCGCGGCCGACGTCGCGGCGGGTCTCACGCCGTTCATCGTCGTCACGACACACGGCACCACGTCGTCGATGGCATTCGATCCCACGCCGGAGGTTGCCGAGATCTGCCGCGCCCACGACATCTGGTTGCACGTCGACGCGGCGATGTCGGGAATCGCGGCATTGGCCCCCGAACACCGCTGGGTCAATGCCGGGCTCGACGCCGCCGATTCGTACTGCACCAACCCGCACAAGTGGATGGGCATCAACTTCGACTGCAATCTGTTCTGGACCGCCGATCGTGCCGCTCTGATCGGCGCGTTGAGCGTGCTGCCGCCCTATCTCCAGTCGGCCGCCGCCGGAACGGGCGCGGCGATCGACTACCGCGACTGGGGGATCCCGCTCGGTCGGCGGTTCCGCGCGCTGAAGCTGTGGTTCGCGTTGCGCACCGACGGAGTCGGCCCGGTGCAGGACATGATCCGTGAGCACGTCGCGATCACGCAGGAACTCGCCGCGCTCGTCGAGGCCGACGACCGGTTCGAGATCGTCGCACCGCACCCGCTCAACCTGCTGTGCATCGCCCGCACCGGTGACACTGTCGAGGCTACGAACGCAGCGACCGACGCGTTGATCGACGCCGCACACGCCGCCGGCGCCGGCCTGTTCACCCGCACCGTGCTCGACGGGCGCTCGGTGATGCGGATCTCGATCGGATCCCGCACGACGACGCGCGACCACGTGCTGGCGATGTGGGCGCACCTCTCCCGTCTCGCCTGACGGCGAAGGCCCGGTTCAGGACTGGAGCGCGAGGAGGTCGAACAGCATCCGCGCGGTTGCACCCCACACGGTCTCGTCGTCGAGTTCGAAGAAGTGCAGCGGGCGGTCGTACGGCAGGTTGCCCCAGCGCTCGAGCCGGTAGGTGCCCGGCCTGGTGAACTCCGCGATCGGCGTCCACATCACGCGGTCGGCTTCCATCGTCCGCGGTTCGAGCTGCGGCCGGTGGTCGAGGTGGGCGACGACCGGCACGATGTAGCTCTTCGACACGATCGTGCTGAGGTGTTCCAGCTCGCCGACCACGGCCGGCGCCGCGGGGTCGAGGCCGACCTCCTCGTGCGTCTCGCGCAGCGCCGTGTCGATCGCGGTCTCGCCCGGGTCGACGCGCCCGCCCGGAAAGCTGATCTCGCCCTTGTGGTTCTTCAGCCGCATCGAGCGGCGCGTCAGCAAGATCTCGGCGCCGTGCGGGCCGTCGGCGAGCAGCATCAGTACTGCCGACAACCGAGCGTCCGGAAACGTCGGCAGCATCGGGCCGGACTGGTCAGGAACGGCGGCGATCAGATCGCCGGCCGACCAACTCGCTCCCGGCCGCCACGGGGTGTCGTAGTGCTCGGTGAACGCGTCGGGGCGGGGGATCTGCTGCGCACCGCCTGGCCGCCGCGCGGCGTCCGCCGTGGCCTCGCCGGACGCGCCGTCACTCAAGCCGACGGCGTCCATCCCTGCTCGACGAGTTCGGCCAGGACGCGGGGCAGGCCGGCCGTCTTCATGTTGGCGAGCACCCGACCCGGTGCCTGCTCACCGGCCTCGAACTCGTCCCAGGCGGCGATGATCTTGGCGAGATCGGGGGCAGGTTGCTCGAACGTCATGGCCCAATTCTATTGCTCGTCCTTGAGTTTCTTGCCGAGCCGTTTCGCCGTGTTCACGCCCCGGCCGACGGCGCGCCCCGCCTTGCGACCGATCTCCTCGCTCTCCGGGCGGGCGATGCTCTCGCGCAACGCGGACTTGTTCACCTTGCGCGCCGCCTTCTCGGAGAAGTCGCTGTTCAGCCAGATGAACAGCAGCACGAACGCGATTCCGCACAGCAGCAGCTGCCCGGTGCTGTCGACCTCGAACATCGGTTGAAAGGCCGCCCCGACGAGCAGCGCCATCACCATCACGTCGAGCCAGCGATGGACCTGCCGCCCGACCATCGGGAACGCGCTCACGGGCCCCTTGGCGATCGCCGCGTTGCCCATCACGACGACGCCCATCACCGCGGGCACTGCCGGCTCGGGCGCCTGGAACGCGGCGCCGATCAGCACCAGCCCGATCAGGTACTCGACGACCTGGTGCATCCAGAACGGTCGCTGCGCGCCCTCGATCACCGGCATGCCGCCGAGCGTACCGGCCCTCCGGCGCACGACCCGGGGCATCGTGGCGACGCCGCAGGCGAGCCGCGCCGAAAACGAGCACGGCCGGGAACCGCTCGATGCGGTTCCCGGCCGTACAGCGGGATTCGAGACGACGGAGTCGGCTCGGGTCGCCGTCAGGCGACAGGGCGGCGGGATGTGCTGCCGCCCTGCGGCATCACATCATGCCGCCCATGCCGCCCATGCCGCCACCGGGCATGCCGCCTGCGCCTTCCGGCTCGGGCTCGTCGGCGATCAGGCACTCGGTGGTGAGCACCATCGCGGCGATCGAGGCGGCGTTCTGCAGCCCCGCGCGGGTGACCTTCGCCGGGTCGATGATGCCGGCCTGGATCAGGTCTTCCATCTGACCGGTCGCCGCGTTCATGCCGGTCGGGCCTTCCTGCTCCTCGACCTCGCGCACGACGACGGAGCCCTCGAGCCCGGCGTTGTTGGCGATGTTGCGGCCGGGGGCCAGGAGGGCCTCCCACACGGTCTTGGCGCCGGTCGCCTCGTCGCCCTCGAGCGACTCGACGACCTTCAGCACGGCCTTGCGGGCCCGGATGAGGGCGGTGCCGCCACCGGCGACCACGCCTTCCTCGATGGCTGCGCGAACCGACGACACGGCGTCTTCGATGCGGTGCTTCTTCTCCTTGAGCTCCACCTCGGTGGCGGCGCCGACCTTGATCAGCGCCACACCGCCGGCCAGCTTCGCGAGGCGCTCCTGGAGCTTCTCACGATCCCAGTCGGAGTCGGTGTTGTCGATCTCGGCCTTGATCTGGTTGACGCGACCGTTGATGTCGTCGGTGGAACCGCCACCGTCGACGATCGTGGTGTTGTCCTTGGTGATCACGACGCGCTTGGCGGTGCCGAGCAGGTCGAGCGTGACGTTCTCCAGCTTGAGGCCGACCTCTTCGCTGATGACCTGGCCACCGGTGAGGATCGCCATGTCCTGGAGCATCGCCTTGCGACGGTCGCCGAAGCCAGGGGCCTTGACGGCCGCAGCCTGGAACGTGCCACGGATCTTGTTCACGACGAGCGTCGCGAGGGCTTCACCCTCGATGTCCTCGGCGATGATCACGAGCGGCTTGCCGGTCTGCATCACGGCCTCGAGCGTCGGCAGCATCGTCTGCACCGTCGAGATCTTGCCGCTGTTGAGCAGGATGTAGGCATCCTCGAGGACGACTTCCTGACGGTCGGCGTCGGTGACGAAGTACGGCGACAGGTAGCCCTTGTCGAACTGCATGCCCTCGGTGAAGTCGAGCTCGGTGCCGAACGTGTTCGACTCCTCGACCGTCACGACGCCGTCCTTGCCGACCTTGTCGATCGCGTCGGCGATGACCTCACCGATGCTGGAGTCGGCGGCCGAGATGGTGGCGACCGAGGCGATGTCGGTCTTGTCGTCGACGTCCTTGGACTGCTGCTGGATCGACTCGACGGCCGCGGCGACCGCAGCCTCGATGCCACGCTTGATCGACATCGGGTTGGCGCCGGCGGCGACGTTGCGCATCCCGGTGGTGACCATCGCCTGGGCGAGCACGGTGGCCGTGGTGGTGCCGTCACCGGCGATGTCGTCGGTCTTGGTGGCGACTTCCTTCACGAGCTGGGCGCCCATGTTCTCGAAGGGGTCCTCGAGCTCGATCTCCTTGGCGATCGAGACGCCGTCGTTGGTGATCGTCGGTGCGCCGAACTTCTTGTCGAGCACCACGTTGCGGCCCTTCGGGCCGATGGTGACCTTGACGGCGTCAGCGAGCTTGTTGACGCCCGCCTCGAGCGCCCGCCGGGCCTCGTCGTCGAATTTCAGAATCTTTGCCATGTTGTGTCTTTCCTTGGGTCCTTCTCAGTGGTTCGTTCTCGAAATGGTCCGGGTCAGCCGACGATCGCCAGCACGTCACGGCTGTTGAGCACGAGGAGATCCTCGCCACCGCTGCTGACCTCGGTGCCGCCGTACTTGCTGTACAGCACGACATCGCCGACGTTGATGCCGACCTCGATCAGTTCCCCGGTGGTGTCCGAACGCTTGCCGGGGCCGACGGCGAGCACTTCGCCCTGCTGCGGCTTCTCCTTGGCGGTGTCCGGGATCACGAGACCGGAAGCGGTCTGGGTCTCGGGCTCGTTGGGACGGACCACGATGCGATCGTCCAGCGGCTTCAGGTTCATGTGTGGGCCTCCATTGGCGCTTCACGTTGTCATTGGATTCGGCGTCGGGAGCGTTAGCACTCTCCCATTGCGACTGCCAATCCTAGGGATCGGCAGCGCCGTTAGCAACCGGAAGGCGCGAGTGCCAACCGCAGCATCGCGATCGTCTCGGCCATCGGCAGACCGATCACGTTGGTCACGCTGCCCTCGACCCGGCGGACGAATGCGCCGGCCGCGCCCTGGATCCCGTACGCCCCGGCCTTGCCGAGACCGTCGCCGGTCGCCACGTACCAGTCGATCATCTCCGACGTCAGCTCGACGAACACCACCTGCGTCGTGACGACCGCCAGTCGGTCGGTCCCGCGTCCGGCGACCCGCACACCGGTGTGCACGTCGTGGGCGCGGCCGGACAGCAGTCGCAGCATCCGCTCGACATCGGCATCGTCTGTCGGTTTCTCGAGGATCTCACCGTCGATGTCGACCGTCGTGTCGGCCGACAGGACGAGGTCGCCCGGACGCATCACGGCGTCGCCCTTCTCGCTCGCCAGCCGCCGGACGTACTCGGCCGGCCGTTCGCCGGACTGCGGCGATTCGTCGATGTCGGCAGCCCGCACCTCGAAGTCGACGCCCGCCCGCGCCAGCAGCTGGCTGCGGCGCGCCGAGGCGGAGGCGAGCACCAGCTGGACGCCGGGCGGCAGGGTGATCATCCGCCGGACAACGCCATGACGTGGGCGTCGTCGGGGACACTCGTGTCGGTGTCGAGCCGCGCCCGCTCGTGATCGTCGAGCCAGCCGTCCGGCAGCTTGACCTTGATCGGGCCGTTCGTGTGACCGCGCTTGATCCGCTCGCCGCCGTCGACGATCGTCGCCGCCGGATCGAGCGTGGCGAGGATGTCGTCGAGTTCGGACAGCGAGCTGTTCATCGCCAGGCGGCGGCGGACTTCGGGCCCGACCGGGTACCCGCTCATGTACCAACCTGCGTGCTTGCGGAAGTCGCGCATCGCATGATCCTCACCCATGTGGTCGGTCAGCAACCTCGCGTGGTCGGCCATCACGGCGCACACCTCGCCCAGCGTGCGGCTGGGCGGCACCGAACGGCCGGACAGGGCCTCGACCAGGTCGCCGAACAGCCACGGGCGGCCGAGACAGCCACGTCCGATGACGACGCCGTCGCAGCCGGTCTCCTGCATCATTCGCACGGCGTCGCCGGCCTCCCAGATGTCACCGTTTCCCAGCACGGGGATCGAGCCGACCGCCTGCTTCAGCTCGCCGATCGCATCCCACCGGGCCTCGCCCGAGTAGTGCTGCTGCACCGTGCGGGCATGCAGCGCGATGGCTGCGACGCCCTCCTCGGCACAGATCTCACCGGTGCGCGTGTGCATCAGCCAGTCGTCGAACAGGCCCATCCGGAACTTCGTCGTGACCGGCACGCCGTACGGCGACGCGTTGACGACCGCCGCCCGCACGATCGCCCGCAACAGCTCGGGCCGGGCCGGCACGGCCGCTCCCCCGCCCTGCCTCGTGACCTTCGCAGCGGGACAGCCGAAGTTGATGTCGATGTGGTCGACGCGCCCGGCGTCGCACAGCAGATGCACCGCTCGCCCCATCACGACGGGGTCGGACCCGTAGAGCTGGAGGCTGCGGGGATGTTCGTCGGCATCGAAGCGGATCATCCGGTCGGTCTTGGCATTGCCGTGCACGACCGGGGTCGCCATCACCATCTCGTTGACGTACACGAGGCCCGGCGCGAACCGCCGGCACAGTGCCCGGAACGGCGCGTTGGTGACGCCCGCCATCGGGGCGAGCACCACGGGAGCCGACAGCTCGTACGGGCCGATCGTGAACGTCATCTCGTCGTCACCGACCGCCACGGTAACGGCCCGTTCGCGCAGTACGCGCCAGTTCAGGCACCGCCACCGCGTCGTCCTCGACAGCGCATCCGGCACGACGCGGTAGGTGCCGCGCGACACCCGGATCACGCGGTGCCGTTCGATCTGCCAGCGCAACAGATCCGACACCCGTTGCCGCGGCGACACTGCGAGATGTCTCGCGATGTCGATCCCCTCGCGCTCGACGAGGTCGAACATCAACTCGTCGAGGGTCATCGCGCGATCCGCACGCAGCAGCGCCGCCAACACCTCCGATGACCCGGGTGTGGCGCCGGCATCCCCGCGTGTTTCCCCTTACTCCGATGGCCGCGAAACGGGTCGGTCCTCATCGGAGTAAGGGGAAACGGCGAGGGTGTCCCGGGGGCTCGGTGTCGACGGGCCGACGGGTGAACGAATGTCGTCGTCGTCCTCGTCGTCGCGGGGTCGTCCGGGGCGACGACGCGAACCGGGCCCGTTCAGTCGATGAAATCGAGCCGGAGGTTCGGCGTCGCGCCGACATCGAGCGGCGTCGGGCCGTCGGCGCGCAACCGGTGCCAGCCGGCGGCTGCGATCATCGCCGCGTTGTCGGTGCACATCGACCGGCTCGGGAGGAACCCCTGGATGCCGTCGACCCCACACCCGCCGAGGATCTCCTCGCGCAGCAGCGAGTTCGCGGCGACGCCACCGCCGAGCACGATGCTGGTCGCGCCGGTGGCCTGCGCGGCGCGACGCGCCTTGGTGACCAAGACGTCCACGACCGCCGCCTGGAACGATGCGGCAACGTCGGCGGAGCTGACGTCGGGGTGCTTGCGGACGTAGTTGACGACTGCGGTCTTGAGACCGCTGAACGAGAAGTCGTAGCCGTCGTTCATCATGGCCCGGGGGAACCGGATCGCTTCGGGGTCGCCGAGGAGTGCGGCCTCGTCGATCGCCGGGCCACCCGGGTAGCCCAGGTCGAGATACCGCGCCACCTTGTCGAAGGCCTCTCCGGCCGCATCGTCGATCGTCTGTCCGAGCAGCCGGTACCGGCCGTGGTCGAGCATCTCGATCAGCATCGTGTGACCACCGGACACGAGCAGCACGACGAGCGGGAACTCGAGCGTCGGATCCTCGAGCGACGCCGCATACAGGTGGGCTTCCATGTGGTTGACGCCGACGAACGGCAGGTCCCACGCGAGCGCCAGCGACTTCGCCGCGGACACTCCGACCAGCAGTGCGCCGATCAGGCCGGGCCCGACCGTGCAGGCGATCGCATCGATCCGTGACTCGTCGACGCCGGCTTCCACGATCGAGCGGGCGATCACCGGGTTGAGCACGTCGAGGTGCGCCCGGGAGGCGATCTCGGGCACGACGCCACCGAAGTCAGCATGCAGATCGACCTGCGTGGACACCACGCTCGACACGACGTCGTTGCCGCCCATCACCAGGGCGGCAGCGGTCTCGTCGCAGCTCGTCTCGACCCCGAGCACGAGCGTCGCGTCATCGACGGTCAGGTCAGCGGGCATCGATCTCTCCCTGGCGGATCTCGTCGAGACGGCGGCGGTAGTCGACGGTCTGCACGTCGTGGCACCACATCACGATCGCATCTTCGACGTTCTCGTAGTACCGCGTGCGGACGCCGGCCGGCTCGAAGCCGAACGCCCGGTACAGCTCCTGCGCCCCCTCGCTGGACACGCGCACCTCGAGCGTCCACCCCGTGCACCCGCGCTCGACCACCTCGGCAGCCAGGGCCGACATCAGCCGGCGGGCGATCCCCTGGCGCCGGACGCGCGGGTCGACCGCGATGTTCGTGACGTGCGCCTCGTCCCCGGTGAACCACAACCCCGCGTACCCGACGATCGTGCCGAGGCGCCGCGCCACGACATAGTGCCGACTGCCGGACCGAACCTGCTCCAGCTCACCGCCGAACACCGCATGCGACCACGGGCGCGGGTAGCTCTGTGCCTCGATCGCAAGGACGCCGCCACGCAGATCTCGTCGGCGCATCCGCGAGATCGTGACGTCGCCGGGCGTGACATCGCCGCCGGATCGGCCGAGCAGCCGCTCGATCACGCTCATCGCTCGGCCGCCGTCACGCGCGCGCCGTCCGGGTCGACCAGTTGATCTTGGCGTCGGGCCCGCGCAGATAGATCGGCTCGATCTCCCACGGGTTCACCCAGTCCTCGCGCAATGCCCTGGCGTGCGCGAGGAGCACCAGCGGGCCGGCAGACGGATGTGCGTCGCCGCCGATCTCGCAGTGGAAGTCGTCGAGGATCTCGTCCCGGTAGCGCAGCGCGCCGTCCCCGACCAGCAGCACGTCCTGGCTGCGGGCCATCAGGTCGGCGATGAGGTCCTCGACCGGGCCGACGGTCGGCTCGGCCACCTGCTGGACGCCGCCGGGCACCTGGCGGTACATCGCGTAGAACACCTCACTGCGCCGGGCGTCGATGACGGGCACGACCACCCGATCCGTGTGCCGGCACGGGAACGCGAGCAGGTCGAGCGACGAGATCCCGATCATCGGGATGCGCAGTGCCTGGGCGAACGCCTTGGCCGATGCGAGGCCGACGCGCATCCCGGTGAACAGCCCCGGCCCGACGTCGACGGCGACGAGGCTGATCTCGTCGAGTTCGATGCCGGCCTGTGAGCAGACGAAGTCGATGGCCGGGACCAGCGTCTCCGCGTGCCGCCGACCCTTCGTCACCTCGAACAGGCCGATCACGCCTTCGTGCCCGCCGAGCGCGACGCTGACGCGCTCGGTCGCGGTCTCGATGCCGAGGATCAGCATGGGATCGACCTCACTGGAACGCCTCCAACGACCATTCGAGCCGATCCCAGCGCGCCGCCCACGACTGGCCCACGCCGGCCAGCGCGATCCGTCGGTGCCCGTCCGCGATCACCCGACTGTCGTCGTCATCGCCGTCATCGCCGTCGTCGCCGCCGTCATCGCCGTCATCGCCCTCGACGAGCTCTGGTTCGAGCAACACCGTGAGATGGTCGCCGAAGGCACCCTCGACGACGTCGCCCCACTCGATCAGCACGATGCCGCCGAACTCCGCGAGTTCGGACAGCGCCAGCTCCGCCACCTCGGAGGTGCGGTCGAGCCGGTACAGGTCGGCGTGGTGGAGCGTCCGGGCGCGACGCTGCGTCGCCGGCAGGTCGTAGCTGTGGACGAGCGTGAACGTGGGCGACGTGATCGGTTCGTCGACGCCGAGTGCCCGGCCGAAACCCTGCGCGAACGCCGTCTTGCCGGCACCCATCCCACCAGCGAGCAGGATCGTGTCGCCGGCCCGCGCCAAGGACGCCACGGCGGCTGCGATCGCATGCGTATCGGCCAACGAGGATGCACGGAGTTGCAACATCAGCCGTCGATGCTACGGCGAGGAACCCGTGCGAGCCGCGCCGAGAGACCACAGACGATTTCGTATCCGATCGTGTCGAGACGATCGGCCCAGTCCTCGGCCCGGATCCGCTGCACACCGTCCGGGCCGTCCTGCGCTCCGATCATCACGACGTCGTCGCCGGCGCTGACCTCGGCATCGCCGCAGTCGACCATGAGCTGGTCCATCGTGACCCGCCCGACGATCGGACACCGGCGACCGCCGATCAGCACCTCGCCACCGGTCGTCGACAACCGCCGGACGACGCCGTCGGCATATCCGATCGGGATCGTCGCGACATTCGTGTCCCGCTCGAAGCGGTGGATCCGGCCGTAGGAGATCCTGCTGCCGGCGCGGGCCATCTTGACGTACGACACGCGTGCCCGCAGTTCGAGCGCCGGGCGCAGGTCGGCGCACAGGTCGTCGACACCGTGACCCGGCGAGATCCCGTACATCGCGATGCCGATCCGCACCATCGACCGTCGCGAGTCGGGGTGCGCGAGCGCCCCCGCGGAGTTGGCGATGTGCACGAGCGGCACCCGTCCCTGCGACTCCTCGATGTGGCTGAGCGCGTCGTCGAACCGCTTCAGCTGCTTCGCCGTGAACTCGTCGGTCGGTGCATCGGCGACGGCCAGATGGGTGTAGACGCCGGCCAGGCGCACCGCCGGAGCGCGCTCCGCGATCGACTCCGCCATCGCCGCGGCCGCATGCGGGTGGACGCCGACCCGCTGCATCCCCGTGTCGATCTTGAGGTGCACCGGGAGCCCGGTCGCGTTCTCGGCGACGATTGCGTCCACGAACCCCCGCGTGTAGACCGTGGGCGTCAGCCGGTGCTGGACGATGTGTCCGGCGGTCTCGGGCGGTTGCTCGGTCAGCAGCAGGATCGGCGCATCGATCCCGGCCTGCCGCAACTCCAAGCCCTCGCGCACCAGCGCAACGCACAACCCTTCCGCTCCGGCGTCCATCGCGGCCCGCGCGACAGCGACGGCGCCGTGCCCGTAACCGTCCGCCTTGACGACCGCCCAGACAGCCGCCGGCGCCACCACGGAGCGAATGTGGGCGATGTTGTGACGGATCGCATCGAGATCCACCTCCACCCATGCCCAGCGCGTGTTGCTCATCGGATACCAGCCAACGCCATCGGGAGGGCCTCGATCAAGTCTCCGGCGAGGATTCCTTCCGCAGGTCCGGAGCGGGCAGTGTCCGCATGCAGCCACGCTGCTGCGGCCGCGGCCCGCACTGCCGGGGCCCCGGCCGCCAGGGCGGCACCGATCATCCCGGCCAGCACGTCGCCGGTGCCGGCGGTGGCCAGACGTTGGTCTCCGTGTGCAACGACGAGAACCGAGCCGTCGGCATCGGCGACCACCGTCGCCGGACCCTTCAGCAGCACCGTGCACCCGAGATCGCGTGCCAGCGTGCGCGTCGCGGCGATGCGGTCGGCATCCGGCAGTGCGCCGGTCAACAGCGAGTACTCACCGTCATGCGGGGTCAGCACCGTTCCGACACCTCGGTTCTCGAACAGCGGCGCCGCACCGTCGGCATCCCATGCCGTGGCGAACAGGGCGTCGCCGTCGACGACGACCGGAACGGTCGCATCGGCGATCACCGTTCGAACGTCCGCGACCGTGCCCTCGGCCCGGCCGATGCCCGGCCCGACGACCAGCGCCCCGAAGCGGGAGATGTCCGCCAACACGTCGTCGGCCCAGCCGGTCTCGCCGACGAGCTGTTGCACGACCTCCTCCCGAACCGCCGCCTCGGTGCCCGGAACGGAGAGCTTCACGAGGCCGGCTCCGGCGCGGGCCGCCGCAGCCGCGCACAGCGCGGCCGCGCCCGTCATCCCGGGGCTCCCCGCCACGATTCGCACCGCCGCGCGCCACTTGTGGGCATCGACCGCCCGGGCCGGCCACCAGCCGGCGACGTCGGACGCCTCGACGAGATGCTGGTCGGCCGCCGACACGTCGAGCCCGATGTCGACCACGTCGACATCTCCGGCCAGCCGAGCCCCCGCGCCGAACAGCAGACCCGGCTTCAACGCCTGGAACGTGACCGTCCGGTCGGCGGGCAGCACGCCGGTGTCGGCGCAGCCCGTCAGTGCGTCGACGCCGGTCGGGATGTCGACGGCGAGGACCGCGGCGTCACCGATCTCCGGTGCCGTCCACGTACCGTGGAAACCGGTCCCGAACGCGGCGTCGATCACCAGATCGGCCGGCGGTAGCTCGTGCGGGCAGTCCGATGCTGCGAACTCGCGTACGCGAATGCCACGCCGGCGCAGCAGTTCGGCCGCCACCCGCCCGTCGTTGCCGTTGTTGCCGGGGCCGGCGATCACGTTGACGACCCGCCCGTACGCGCCACCGAGCATGCCGTACGCGGCCCGTGCCACAGCGCCCGCAGCCCGGCCGATCAGCACGTCCAGCGACTCGGGAGCGGCGGCGTCGACCGCGACCATCTCCGCAGGCGTCACGATCGGGATCACCGTGCCAACCTAGGCGGTGAGCGACTCCCTCAGCTCTCGCTTGAGGAACTTGCCGTTGGCGTTGCGCGGCAGCGGCGTGTTGAGGAACCAGACCCGTTCGGGAATCTTGAACTTGGCGAGCGAGGACGACAGGAACTCCCGTAGTTCGTCCTCGGCGAGGTCCGCGCCGGGCGTCAGCACGATCGCGGCCCCGACGATCTCGCCGAGCCGGTCGTCGGGCACGCCGAACACTGCTGCCTCCGCGACTGCGTCGTGGCGGTAGATCGCCGTCTCGATCTCGCTGCAGTAGACGTTCTCGCCGCCCCGCAACACCATGTCCTTGGCTCGGTCGACGATGAACACGTACCCGTCATCGTCGATCGTGGCGATGTCGCCGGTGCGGAACCACCCGTCCTGGATGCTCTCCGCGGTCGCTTCCGGGCGGTTGAGGTAGCCCTTGATCACGACCGATCCGCGCACGCACAGTTCGCCCGGTTGACCCGCCGGGACCTCGTTGCCCGCCTCGTCGATCAGCTTCGCGTCCAACGTCGGTACCAGCCGACCGCACGAGGCCGGCTTCGCGACGTACAGCGCCCCCGAATTGGCGGTGGCGATGCCGTGGGTCTCGGTCAGCCCGTACCCGGTACTCGGCTCGCCCTTCGGGAGCGACTTGTCGATCTTCTCGACGAGGTCCGGCTGCACCGGCGCGCCACCACCGCCGAGCCCGTTGAGGGAGGAGGTGTCCCGCGTCTCCCAGTCCGGGTGCGTGAGCAACTCGCGCGTCATCGTCGGCACACCCGAGAAGTTGGTGACGCCTTCCCGCTCGATCAGCTCGAGCGCCCGCGCCGTGTCCCACTTGTACAACAGAACGATCCGCGAGCCGGAGATCGTGGCCGGATGCAGCAGACAGTTGTTCGCCGTGACGTGGAACAGCGGCGTCGGCGCCATGAACACCGCCTGCTCGGCGCCCCCGGGTTCGAGATTGGGGAGGCCGGCCTCAGTGCCCGTCTTCGCCGCCGCGGCACCGGCCACGCCGGCCATGAATGCGAGGTTGAGCAGGTTGTGGATCGACCCACGATGGGTGAGCTGCGCCCCCTTGGGAAACCCGGTGGTGCCCGATGTGTAGAAGATGCAGGCGTCGTCATCGGGGTCGATGTCGGCGTCGGGCAGCCCGGCCGGCGCGTTGGCCGGATCGACGACGTCGTGCCAGTGCACCGTGCCGTCGGGCAGCGGGACGTCGGTGCGCACCGCGATCACCGCCAGCGGATTCTCGGCGCGGAGTTTGGCGAGCACCGGGGTGAGACGCTCGATCCGCTCGGAATCGGCGATCAGGACCTTCGGGACGGAGTCGGCGAGCCCGTACTCCATCTCCTCGGCTGTCCACCACGCGTTCATTCCGACGCACGCCGCACCGAGTGAGACGATCGCCCAGTAGCTGAACACCCACTCCGGATAGTTGCGCATCGCGAGCGCGACCCGATCGCCGGACCCGACGCCGTGCTCGTCACGCAGGTGATGGGCGAGGGCGCGGATGATCGCGTCTGCCTCCGCATACGTGAACCGCTCGTCCTCGAAGACGACGTAGTCACGGTCGGCGTAGCCCGCTGCCAGTTCCCAGACGAAGCGCATCGACGGCGGGGCGGACTCGTAGACGCGCATCGGCACGTCGCGGACCGTGATCTCCTTCATCGCGAACCGGCCACCGGGTGCCGTCAGTTCGTCCCACGCTTCCTGGAATGCCTCCAACATGCCTGCAGTGTCGCAGCACCGGCGCAAGCGCTGCGAATCGCGAGGAGTGCGGTTACTCGGCGATGACGTATGCGACCGCGACGATGTCACTGTGCGTCAGCGACAGGTGCCACGCGGACACCCCCGCCCGCTCGGCGAGCTCGCTCGCCTGGCCGGCGAAAACGAGCGACGGCGCCCCGCTGGGGGCACGCTCGACCCACACGTCGTGGAACCCGAACGCACCGAGGCCGAGACCGAGCGACTTCATCACCGCCTCGCGGGCCGCGAACCGTGCCGCAAGCGACGGGACCGGGTCGGCCTGCGGCTCGACATACGCCAGCTCGGACGGCGTGAACAGTCGTGTCCGCATCGACGGCGTCCGCTGCAACGCCGAGCGAAACCGCTCGATGTCGACCACATCCACCCCGATCCCGATCATCGAGATCCCATCACGTGCGGATCGCCCGAGACCCCGACCGAGCATCTCGCGGTGCGGCTCCCGCGCACCGACCGAGAGCCGGAAGGTGCGGCCCCCGAGCGCAGCGAGTCGGGCGAAGCCCGAGAAAACGATCGCACCGACGAAGTCGGTGAGACGGCGACAGCCGTCACGACGCCGCAGGCGGCGTCGATCGCCAATGATCGGCGGTGTCGGAGATCGGACCGATCAACAGGTCGCGCACCGGCAGCTCGCCCAGCAGCGAGTCGTCGAACTCGCCCTCGGTCTCGGTGACCCAGTCGACGAGCCGGTCGTAGCGTCGGTCGTACCCCTGGAGCACTGCGCGCATCACGTCCGAGTCGAGGCGCTCGTGGAACCCGACGTGGAGCAGCGTGATGCCGGTCGTCTCGCCGGCCTTGACCTCGGGCACGAAGACGAGCGTGCGCCCGTCGCTGCGACCGATCGCGACCAGGACTTCCCGTTCGGACGCGACGCGGTGCTTGGTGCCGCGCAGTTCCGCGTTGCCCTCGACCCGGCTGACGAGATCACGCGAGATCCCACCGCGGTCGACGACCGAGATGGTGCTGCCGTCGACGCCGTACCGGGTGTACCCGTGGACCGCGGCGACGGCCGGGTCGAGATCGGCAAGCACCTTCAGCGTGCGGTAGCTGAGGACGTCGCGGCCGGCGCCCGCCTCGAGCACCGCCTGCACGAGCGGCCGATCGATGATGCCCTCGTCGCTGCGGGAGATGCCGACCGTCACGGTCTTGGCCTGATGCTTGATCGTGTCGACCGGCCGGGTCAGCTCCTCGATCGCGCGGGTGAGGTCGGCGACGAGGTCGTCGATGAGTGCGATCGGTGTGCCGACCTTGCCGGACTGCCGCTGGTACTGCTCGATCGGGCGGTCGGCCTGAACATCGTCGAGGATTCGCGCCAAGCGCACCGCAGTCGACGCCTCGAGGTGCCCGTCGTACACACCCGACCGCAGCCCGGCCGTGAACGCCTCGGCGTGCACATCGATCTCGGTGGCGATCCGGGCGAGCAACTCGTCGGCGGTGAGCCCCGCGGTTCCGGCCATGCGTTCGACCAACTCACGGGCCTCGCGCAGCGGCCGCGCGGACGCGTCGATCGCCAGCGCGGCTTCGTAGCCGAACAGGTGACCGACCATTGCGGACAGGACGAACCCGAGCGCCGGGTCGACCGCCGGCACCTCGATGGTGGCGTCCGCCAGGTACCGCGTCTCGCCGTCGTTGGCGACGACGATCGGTGTCGCCTTGTGCGCCTTGAAGATCGCCACCTCCTTGGCGACGTCATCGGCAGTCGAGCCGACGAGCCCAGCTGCGCACACCAGGATCAGGGGCTCGGACGACAGGTCGATGTGCTTCTTGTCCTCGGTGGCGTCACACGCGATGGACTTGTAACACAGCTCGGACAGCTTGATTCGCACTTCTTCGGCCGCGACCTTGTTGGGTCCGTTGCCGACCACCGCCCAGTACCGCTTCGGCGGCGCCAGGCGGCGCGCGGCGTCGGCGATCACCGGACGGCGAGCGAGCACCTCGCGCATCGCATCGGGCACGTCGCGCAGTGCGCCGAGCAGCTGCCCTCGGCGGCGTTCGTCGCCGAGCCCGGCCGCTTCGGCGATCGCGCACGACAGCAGGGCCCCCGCGGCGACCTGCGAGTAGAACGCCTTGGTCGATGCGACCGACATCTCGACGTCGCGGCCGTCGGAGGTGTACATCACACCGTCGGCCTTGTCGGTGAGGTCGCTGTTGCGACGGTTGACGATCCCGATCACGGCGGCGCCGCGCGCCCGCAGCAGGTCGACGGTGCGGTTGGTGTCAGTGGTGGTACCCGACTGGCTGACCGCGATCGCCAGCGTGTCGTGCATGTCGAGTTGCATGTTGAACCCGGACAGCTCGGTGGCGGTGATCGCATCGACATCGAGCGTCGAGCCGGTCAGCTCGTCGAGAATCGCGGCGGTGCTCTGACCGGCGACGGCAGCCGTTCCCTGGCCGATGACGCGAACGCGTTGGATCGAACCATCGGCCAGCCGGGCGGCGACCTCCGACGGCAGCGCCCGTTCGCCGACGACGGCCCGCAGACGCCCCGTCTCGGGATCTTCGGTGATCTTGCCGCGCAGCGTCTTGGCGAAACTGTTCGGAGCCTCGGAAATCTCTTTCAGCAAGAAGTGCGGGGCGTCTCCCCGGTCGATGTCTCGGGTCGTCACCTCCGCGGTCGACACGTCGGCGTCGCCGACCGGCAGCTCACCGCCGTCGTACGACAGCCGTCGGATGCCCCCGAGTTCACTCGCGGCGTCGCCGTCGAGCACGACGATCTCGCCACCGTTCTCGCCGTCCATCCGTACGTATCGCTCGGTCTCCTCGACGATGCCGTACGGCTCGCTCGCGACGATGAACGCATCGTCGCCCAGCCCGATGTACAGCCCCTGACCACTGCCCCGCAACGCGAGGTACAGCTTGGACGGTGCCTCTGCATCTGCGACACCGATCGCGATCGACCCTTCGAACGAGGCGACGGTGCGGCGGAACGCTTCCGACGCGGCGACGCCATCGGCGAGATGACGCGACATGAGGGTGGGGATGACCTTCGCATCGGTCGTGATCGGCACGGGGATGCGGAGACCGTGTTCCGCGCGGAGGTCGGCGTGGTTGTCGACGTCGCCGTTCAGCGCCGCGACGACATACGGCGGCTCGGCGCCACCCGGCTGTTCGAGCTCGACGGAATTCAGCGGGTGGGTGTTCGGCTCGGAGATGATGCCGACGCTGGCCCAGCGGGTGTGGCCGAGCAAGCCGACCCGCGCGGCCGGCGATTGCAGCGCCCGCCGGAGCAATGCGTCGGCGGCGAGATCGTTGCGCAGCGCGGCGGTGTTGTCTCCGAGTTCGCCGATCTCGGCTGCGGCTTTGTACACGAACGACAGCACCTCGCCGGCGGCGACGACCGAGCTGGTCTGGAACAGTGGGTCGGTCCCCCGTTCCTCAATCAGGTCGGCGAGCGCGTCCGGCTCGATGTCGTGGCCCCACACGTAGAGATGGACGCCCGCAGAGTCGCGGCCGCGCACCTCGAGGCGGTCGATGGCGGAAAAGGCCTGCTGCACCACGAGATACCCGGAGAGCGACGACGGGGACGCCTCGGGTCCGGCGAGTGCTTCGACCTGGCGGACGGTGCGCAGGCGATCGTGGCCGATCGCCCAGACGGCATCCTTGAGCACGATCAGCTCGGCGTTGGCCTGTTCGAGCGAGTCTGCGTCGAATCCGCGGACGTTGGCGTCCAGCTCCGATTCCACCTGGTCGACGAATGCCGTCAACTGGTCGAGCCGGCTGGTCAACGCGGCGACGAGGTCCACCTGGCCGGCGAGCGCGAGCACGCCCGGCAGGCCCCGCAGCGCTGCGTCGACCGCCGCCACCTCGCCCGCGACCGCGAGCACGTCGGGGCGCGACGAGAGCGCCGCGTCGAGGCCGGAGACCAGCTGCTCGGCGGACGGCGTCGGGCGCGTGGGGGGACGGCTGACGATGCCGATGATGCCGCACATGGCTGACCAGGCTATCGACGCACCGTCGCTCAGCAGTGGCGCGCTCGCGGCCATCGGTCACGAGGGCAGGTGGCTGTCGCGGTGTCCGGGTTCAGCCGAAACGACTGCGGGCGGCGTCCGCCAGGCGGCCGGCGACACTGCCGGCGTCGGCCTCGGTGGCTGCTTCGACCATCACCCGGATCAGCGGCTCGGTGCCGCTCGCCCGCAGCAGCACCCGACCGGTGCCCCCGAGTTCACGTTCGGCCGCGGCGACGTTCTCGGCCAGCAACTCGGCCACGTCGGGCACACGCCGGCCGACGCGCACGTTGACGAGGACCTGCGGCAGCGACGTCATCGCCTCACCCGCCAGGTCGCACAGTGGCCGGCCGGTACGGGCCATCACGTCCAGCAACGCGACGGCGGTCAGCACACCGTCGCCGGTCGTGGCATGGTCGGCGAAGATTACGTGCCCGCTCTGCTCCCCGCCGAGCGAGTGGCCGCCCGCGGCCAGCGCAGCGAGCACGTAGCGGTCACCGACGGCGGTCTCCACGACGTCGATCTTGCGCTGTTGCATCGCGAGACGGAACCCGAGGTTGGTCATGACCGTGACGACGACGGTGTCGTTGCGCAGCTCGCCACGGTCACGCATGTCGATCGCGCAGATCGCGATGATGTGGTCGCCGTCGACGATGCGGCCGGTGTGGTCGACGGCGATCAGGCGATCGGCGTCGCCGTCGAGCGCGACGCCGACGTCCGCCCCGTGGGCGATCACGGCGTCGGCGACGCGCTGCGGTTCGGTTGCGCCGCAGCCGTCGTTGATGTTGCGACCGTCCGGCTGATCTGCGATGACGATGACGTCGGCACCGGCGGCGCGGAGCACCGCAGGACCGATCGCATGGCCGGCACCGTGCGCCGCGTCGAGCACGACGCGGATGCCGTCGAGGCGACGCCCACCGAGTATCGAGAGCACATGTGCGATGTACGGGTCGGGCGAACCGGCCGGCTCGATCCGTCCCGCGCTCGCCGTCGGCTCCGCGAGTTCGGCGAGCGTCTGCTCGATGCGCGTCTCGACGTCGTCGGACAGCTTCGTGCCGCCGGCTGCGAACAGCTTGATGCCGTTGTCGCCGAACGGGTTGTGCGATGCGGACACGACGGCGCCGAGCGCACCGAGACGCTGCGCCTCGAACGCAACCATCGGCGTCGTGGCGGTCGCCAGATCGATCACGTCGACGCCCTCGGCGGAGAAGCCGGCCGCAAGTGCGGCGCGCAGCATCGGGGTCGACTCACGGGTGTCGCCGCCGATCATGACGGTCGGCGTCGACGCATCGGCCGCGAGCACCCGTGCGGCCGCACGACCGAGACGCAGCGCGAATTCGGCGGTCAGCTCGGTGTTGGCGACGCCGCGGACGCCATCGGTCCCGAACTTCATCAGCCGACGAAGATCAGCGCTTGGTGAACTGCGGGGCCTTGCGGGCCTTCTTGAGGCCGTACTTCTTGCTCTCCTTCTTCCGCGAGTCGCGGGTGAGGAGACCGGCCTTCTTCAGCGACGGGCGGCTCTCGGGGTCGAGCTCGAGCAGCGACCGGGCGATCGCCATCCGCAGTGCGCCGGCCTGGCCGCTGATGCCGCCGCCGTGGATGCTGGCGGTGACGTCGTACGACTCGGTCGTCTCGGTGACCGTGAGCGCCTCGGTGACGAGCATCCGCGATGCCGCCGTGGGGAAGTAGACCTCGAGCGACTTGCCGTTGATCTCGAACTGGCCGGTGCCGGGACGGAGCTGGGCACGAGCGACGGCCTCCTTGCGGCGGCCGGTCGTCTGGGTGAGCGGTGCTGTTGCCATGGTGGTGTTGTCCTGCTTGCCTTCAGCGACGCTGGGCGCCGGCGATGTCGAATGTCTTCGGCTTCTGCGAGCCGTGGGGATGGTTCGGGCCGGCGTAGACCTTGAGCTTGGTGAGCTGCTGACGGCCGAGCGGGCCCTTCGGCAGCATCCCGCGCACCGAGCGGCGAACGGCGTCGGCAGGCTTGCGGGCGTGGAAGTGGGCGAACGACTCGGACTTGATGCCACCCGGGTAGCCACTGTGGGTGTAGATCAGCTGGCGGTCGGCCTTGTCGGACGTCATCACGACCTTGTCGGCGTTGACGATGATCACGTGGTCGCCGGTGTCGATGTGCGGGGAGAAGATCGGCTTGTGCTTGCCGCGGAGCAGCCGGGCGACCTCGGTCGCCATCCGGCCGAGGACCATGCCGTCGGCGTCGACCACGTGCCAGTCGCGCGTGATCTCGCTTGCTTTGGGGGTGTAGGTGGCCATGGCCGAACTCGTCTCGAATCGAAGGGAAACCGACTGCGTCGCCGAGGCGATCACAGCATCCAGCGGCAGGACGGGACTCCGGCCTGCGCAAGGGAACCGTGCAATGATACGGCGCCCGGGAAGACGACCCAACACGCGCCGGCCACAGCCCGGCAGCGGGATGTTGCGGGGTCAGGCCCGGCTCGTGACGAGCACGGCGTCGAGCCACGCCGTGACCCGGTCGGCCATCGCCGTCGACGAGTACTCCTCGTCGACCCGGCGGCGGCACTGCCGCCGGTCGATCGTGTCGACTCGGGCGACCGCGGCGGCGAGCGCCTCGATGTCGTCCGGTTCGACCACGTACCCGGTGACACCGTCGACCACGATCTCCGCCGGACCGCCACGGTCGTAGGTGATCACGGGCACCCCGGTCGCCATCGCCTCGATCGCGACGTTGCCGAACGCCTCGACCCACTTCGGTGTCATCACCAATGCGGCGCATCCGCCCAGCGCCGCCTGGAGGTCGTCGGTCGGCAGGAATCCCTGGTACTCGAGACGCGCCTCGGGTCGGTCGCGGCGGACCCGGTGCCAGTACACCTCGTCCTGCATCATCCCCCAGACCTTCACCGTGCGGCCGGTGCGGGCCGACAGTTCGGCGACGTCCTCCAGACCCTTCTCGGGCGAGATCCGGCCGACGAAGCCGAGCGGGTGGTCGGCGTCGGGGGTCAGACGCAGGTCGTAACGCTCGGTGACGATGCCGTTGCCGACGATGCGGAAGATGTCCGGAGACGGGTACGTCGCCGCCTGGGCGCGGGTGTGCGCGGCGAGCCGGCCAGGGAATCGCCGCGACACGTCGTCGATGGCGGCGTCCATCGTCTCGCTGACCGAGCCCATCGAGATCAGATGCAGGATCGGCACCGCAAAGAACGGCGTGAGATACAGCGGCAGCCAGTCGTACGCGAGGTTGATGACGACGTCGACGTCATCTTGGAGTTCGGTGACGCGCTGCCACATCGCCGGCAGCACCGAGTCGGCGTGGAGTTCGATCGCCGCATCGCGAGGGGCGTGCTGGCTGCTGGGCTGGAGGCGTCCCGGCACCTGGTACACCCGCTCGCCGACCAGCAGTGAACCCTCGGGTGCGACGACCTCGACGTGGTGGCCACGTTCGCCCAGGCCGTACACCAGGTCGTGCAGTGTCAATTCGACGCCGCCACCGATCCCCGACCCGAGCGGCCCGACCGGGGTCGACGCGAGCAGGATACGCAGCGACGGAGGACCCATTGACCACTTCAACGGTGCCGCCACGACCGATATTCCGCGACGACGTGGCGGGCCCATCACGACCGGGGCGACGGCGATCGGCGAGAATGAGGGCGTGGGAGGCGTCCGCGAGCCGAAATTCGTCAAGCACCGGGTATCGATCGCCGATACACCCCCGTGCGCGGCCCGATTCTGGAATTGTCCGACCTCCCGATGTTGACGCCATCCACGGACGGACTCCCCGACCCGGTGATCGCAGTGACCGCCGACGGCATCCTGCGGTACGCGAACACCCGCGCATCCGATGTGCTCGGCTGGTCGGACGTCGATCTCATCGACCAATCAGTGCTCGATCTCGTCCATCCCGACGACCTCAATCTCGCCATCGCCGCGATGGGGACCGTCGTGTCGAAGGACTACGGCGAGCTGCTGCGGATCCGCGTCCGCCACGGTCGCGGCTGGTGGGTCCACCTCGAACTGCGCGGTGCGGTGCAGCGGTGCGACGACGAGGATCTGATCGTGCTCGTCGCCCGCGACATGACCGATCGGCATCAACTCGACCTGGATCAGGGCGACGTCGGCGTCCTCCGTTCCGTGATGAACCGGATGGACGCAATGGTCGCGCTGCTCACCGAGGACGGCCGCGTCCGCTCGATCAACGGTGCGGTCACCCGTCAGCTCGGGCACGACCCCGAACTCGTACGGAACCGCTCGTTCCTGGACTACCTGCACGACGACGATCGCCTCCAGGTGTTGCAGTCGGTGCAGGCGATCCCCCCGAACACGACGGTCAACTTCGAGGCCCGTCTGCGCGACGCCGAAGGAGAGTTCCACGTCTGTGAATTCTCGGTCAACAACCTCCTCGACGACCCGGTCCTGGGGAGCTACCTGATCAGCGCCCAGGTGGCGACGTCGCTGGTCGATGCCCGTAATCGCGTCGAGTTCCTCGCGGAGCACGACACCCGCACCGGGCTGTTGAACCGCGACGGGTTCATGCGCGCCGCGCAGCAGATGATGCTCGCCGGCGGCGGTCTGGGGATCATGGTCATCGACATCGTCCACTTCAGGTCGATCAACGAGCTGTACGGCGAGCCGGTCGGCGACGCCGTCCTCACCGCGGTCGCCGAGCGGATCGACGAGATCCGCTGGCCCGAGCTGATCACGGCCCGCTTCGGCGGCGACGAGTTCGTCATGGCGGTGCGCTCCCCCAGCGACGGCTCGATCGAGATGTTGCGTGAGCGGGTCCGCCGCGACGTCACGGCGCCGATCGCCGTGGGCGAGCAGGAGGTCAACTTCGCGATCCGCACGGCCACCGCATTCGAGGCACAGCCGCAAGGCCTGGACTCACTGCTGGTCAGCGCATCGAACGAGCTGATGTCGCTGAAGCGACGCTCGGATCCCGAATCCGGCGGCATCTCGTTCGACGCGATCAACGAGCGGCGGGCCCAGCTCGACCAGCTCCGCAACGCGATCACCAACGGCGAGATCCGGCCGTTCTATCAACCGATCGTCGACCGCGAGGGCTTCGTGATCGCGGTCGAGGCGCTGGTCCGGTGGGTGCATCCCGTGCGCGGGGTGCTCGGTGTCGGCGAGATCCTCCCGCTCGCACAGATGGCCGGGCTCGCCGAGGCCGTCGACAACCGAGTCCTCGACCTCGCGCTCGAGTTCGCGCCGCGACTGAGCGCGTCGGGCCGCGACGTCGAAGTCCACGTCAACGTCGATCCGAAGGTGATCGCGTCGCCGTCGTTCGGCCATTCGTTTCTCGATCGCTGCTCGCGGGCCGGGGCGGACCCGGCCCAGCTCGTCGTCGAGATCACCGAGACCGACCTGCTCGCGCCCGGCGCGATCTCACTGGCGAACATGGAGCGGCTCCGGCGTGCCGGCACCCGGGTGACGATCGACGACTTCGGTACGGGCTACTCCAGCTTGTCGCACCTGCTCGAGCTGCCGGTCGACGGCGTCAAGATCGATCGCCGGTTCGTGGCCGGCATCGACGTCGACCCCGCCGCCACCAACCTGACCACCGCCATTCTGGGGCTGAGCAAGAGCCTCCGGTTGTCGTGTGTGGCCGAGGGCGTCGAGCAGCCGTACCAGCGTGACCGGCTCGCCGAGCGAGGCTGCGAGGCATTCCAGGGCTGGCTGTACTCACCGGCCGTCGAGGCCGACGAGATGCTCGCGCTCCTGCCGCGGCTCAGCCAGCCGGCCGCCGAGGCGCCGCAGCCCGAGGCGACGCCGCAACTCGACAGCTGACCGCCGGAGCGGTCACGCATCCCAGCGCGGCCCGTCGTAGCCGACGTACCACAGCACGAGGCCGGCCGCCGGGGCGATCCGGCCGGCCGCGTTGCGATGAGCGGCGGCCAGCGTCGCGGGGATCGACTCGGCGTCGCGCTTGCCGAGGCCGACCTCGACGAGCGTGCCGACGATGCTGCGCACCATCTGGTGGCAGAAGGACGACGCGGTGATCTCGAACTGCAGCCGCGGGACATCGCCGAGCCGCTGCCACCCCGCCCGGTGGACGACGCGCTGCAGGCTGGGCGGGTCGACGCCCGCCGCCGGTTGCGGTCGGCGGCAGAACGAGGAGAAATCGTGGTCGCCGACGAGGTCGGCGGCGGCGCGGTTCATCGCGTCGACGTCGAGGGGCGGGCCGACGTGCCACACCGACCGGGCGCGCAGCGGGTTGGGGACCCGGTCGTTCCACACGTCGTACCGGTAGGTGCGCGACGTCGCCGAAAATCGTGCCGAGAAGTCGTCGTCGGCCCACTCGGCACGCCGCACGGCAATCGCCGGACGAAGCATCTGGTTGAGGCTCATCGCGAGGCGTTCGAGGTCGGTGTGCGCCGGCAACAGCCCGCTGACGACCTGCCCCCAGGCATGGACCCCGGCGTCGGTGCGTCCCGCGCCGGTGAGGCGGACGGGATGCTGCGTGATCCGTTCGAGCGTCTCGGTCAGTGCGCCCATCACCGTCGGCACGCCCTCGCTCGCCGCGAAGCCGTGGAAGTCCGTGCCGTCGTACGCGACGAGGAGCCGCACGTTGCGGAGAGCGATCTCCGACACGTGGGCCCCTCGGACGGACTGCGAATTCAGACGAGTTCGATGCGGGCCATCTCGGCGTTGTCGCCGTGACGGGTGCCCATCTTCAGGATGCGGGTGTAGCCGCCGTTGCGATCGCTGTATCGCGGCGCGACGTCGTGCACCAGCTTGTAGGTCATCTCACGGTCGCCGAGGAATGCCTGGATCTGGCGGATGCGGTGCACCTGCATCGGGCCTTCCTCCTGGGCCTTCTTCGCCTTCGTGATCAACTTCTCCGCGATCGGCCGGAGATGCTTCGCCTTCGCCTCGGAGGTGGTGATCGCCTCTGCGGCGAACAGGGATGCGGCGAGGTTCGCCATCATCAGGCGCTGATGGGCTGCAGAGCTGCCGAATCGGCGGGAGCGGCGTGGTGTGGGCATCGTTCAGTCGTCTTTCGTGCAGTGGCTCAGCCGCGCAGCGTCAAGCCGCGCTCGTCGAGCTTGGCCTTCACTTCGTCGAGGCTCTTCTGGCCGAAGTTGGTGATGTTGAGCAGGTCGTCCTCGGTCTTGGTGAGCAGTTCGCCGACCGTGTTGACCTGCGCCCGCTTGAGGCAGTTGTTCGGCCGCTCGGACAGGTCGAGGTCCTCGATCGGCAGGTCGAGATCCGGGGAGCTGACCGTCGTGTCGACCACTTCACCGAGCTCGAGGCCCTTCGGCTCGTCGGACATCGTGGCCACCAATTCGGACAGCGCCTGCAATGTCGCACCGGCGGAGGCGAGCGCATCGGCCGGCGTGATCGAGCCGTCGGTGTCGATTTCCATCACGAGGCGGTCGTAGTTGGTCGCCTGCTCGACGCGGGTCGGCTCGACGGTGAAGGACACCCGGCGGACCGGGCTGAAGATCGCGTCGATCGGGATGACACCGATCGTGCGGTTGTCGTCGTCGCGGTTGCTCGACATGTATCCGCGACCCTGCTCGACCGTGAGGTCGATCGACAGCCGGCCCCGCGTGTTGAGCGTGGCGATGTGGAGGTCCTTGTTGAGGATCTCGACGTCGGCCGGGCATTCGATGTCGGCAGCGGTGACGTCGGCCGCGCCGCGAGCGTCGAGCCGCAGCGTGACCGGCTCTTCGGACTCGGACGTGACGACGATGTCCTTGAGGTTCAAGATGATGTCGGTGACGTCCTCCGCGACGCCGGTGATCGTGTCGAACTCATGGAGTGCCTCGTCGAAGCGCACCGAGGTGATCGCCGCGCCGGGGATCGACGACAGCAGCGTGCGACGGAGGGAGTTGCCGAGGGTGTGCCCGAAGCCGGGCTCGAGGGGGCCGACGGCGAACTGCTGCCGGTTGTTCGACTCTTCGTCGAGGGCTTCGATGGTGGGGCGCTGCATGACGAGCATTGGTGCCGGGGCCTTTCAACTGCAGTATTCGAAAAAGTGAAACGGATACCGGGGCCGCTGCCCCGGCGAAGCTGCTACTTGGAGTAGAGCTCGACGATGAGGGATTCGCGCACGGGCACATCGATGTGCTCGCGCTCGGGGAGGGTGCGGACGGTGACGGTGGTGCCGCCGTCGCTGCCTTCGAGCCAGCCGACGAGCGACCGGTCGAGGGTGTCGCGGTTGTGCTGGATGACGATCATCTTCTCGGCCTTCGGCGACAGTGAGATGACCGCACCGCGCTTGCACCGGTAGCTCGGGATGTCGACCCGCTTGCCGTCGACGAGGATCAGACCGTGGTTGACGAACTGACGGGCCTGCGGGCGGGTCGACGCCCAGCCGGCCCGGAACACGACGTTGTCGAGACGCTGCTCGAGGAGGCGGAGCAGGATCGCACCGGTGGGACCCTGCAGCTTGTTGGCCTCTTCGTAGGTCTTCTTGAACTGGCGCTCGAGGACGCCGTAGATGTACTTCGCCTTCTGCTTCTCCTGCATCTGGGCGAGGTACTCGCTGCCGTTGTTGCGGCGACGGGTGCGGCCGTGCTGGCCGGGCGGGAACGGCCGCCGCTCGAGCGCGGTCCGGCCCTTCTCGTTCTCGAAGATGTTGACGCTGAGACGGCGCGAGACGCGCACCTTGGGTCCGGTGTAACGAGCCATGACTAGCCCCTCCGTCGCTTCGGCTGGCGGCAGCCGTTGTGGGGCACCGGGGTGACGTCCTTGATCGAGATGACCTCGATGCCGGTGTTCTGGATGGACCGGACCGCGGTGTCACGCCCGGAGCCCGGGCCCTTCACCTGGATCTCGGCGCGGCGCAGACCGTGCTCTTGCGCGGCCCGGGCAGCCTTCTCCGCCGCGAGCTGCGCGGCGAAGGGCGTGCTCTTGCGGCTGCCCTTGAAGCCGACACCGCCGGAGCTGGCCCACGCGATCACGTTGCCCTGCGGATCGGTGATCGACACGATCGTGTTGTTGAACGTCGACTTGATGTGCACGACACCCGTCGACACGTTCTTGCGGTCGCGTTTGCGGGGGCGACGTGCCGCCGTCTGCTTGGCCATTGCTACTTCCTCACTGCCTTCTTCTTGTTGGCGACGGTGCGCTTCGGGCCCTTGCGGGTACGAGCGTTGGTGTGCGTACGCTGCCCACGCACCGGCAGGCCCTTGCGATGCCGGACGCCCTGCAGGCAGCCGATCTCGATCTTGCGCTTGATGTCGCCCTGCACGTCGCGCCGCAGGTCACCTTCGATCTTCAGGTTCTGATCGATGTACGAACGGATCTTGTTGACCTCGTCCTCGGTCAGGTCGGACACCTTGGTGTCCGGGTTGAGCTCCAGTGCGGCGCACATCTTCTGCGCGGTCGGCAGACCGATGCCGAAGATGTAGGTGAGCGCGATCTCCAACCGCTTCTCGCGGGGGATGTCGACGCCGGCGATACGTGCCATGTGGTGGTTCCTCGAGGCTTTCTTCAGCAGCTCGCCGGGTCAGCCCTGGCGCTGCTTGTGACGGGGATTGGTGCAGATGACCATGATGCGGCGATGGCGACGGATCACCTTGCAGTTGTCGCACATCGGCTTGACGCTGGGTCGTACTTTCATGGTTCGGTTCGATCTCTTCTGGCTACTTGTAGCGATACGTGATCCGACCCCGGGTGAGGTCGTACGGGGTGAGTTCCACCTGCACCTTGTCGCCGGGGAGGATGCGGATGTAGTGCATCCGCATCTTTCCGGAGATGTGCGCCAACACTTCATGGTCGTTGTCGAGCTTGACCTTGAACATGGCGTTCGGAAGCGATTCGAGGATGGTGCCTTCCAGCACGATCGCATCTTCCTTTGGCTTGGGCAGGGGCTTCTCCTCACACGATGGATGGGCTCGTCGAAATGGCGTCCGTGTGATTGCGTGCGGGCAGCTCGGCACGCTCGCGCGGTCCGCGGACAGACCGACATGCAATGCTAGCGGCCCAATTCCGGAACCCAAGCGCGAAATCCGCGGAGTTTGCTGTGACGTGTGAGAGGATCGCCGGCTCCGGCGTCCCGGCACCCGTCGTGCTCAGTCGACCGCGCTCGGTGCCCGCAGGAGCGTCCCGCGCAGCAGTTTGATCACCGCGTCGATCGCGTCACGGTGCTGCCCCGGCGTCGTCGACACGGTCTCGGTCAACCCGATCAGCACCGTCCGCACGAACGCGATCGCGAGCGGCTTGTCCTGCGGTGCGATCTCGCCGGTGGCGACACCGATGTCGACGATGTCGACGAAGAACTGGTCGCGCTCCTGGGCGTAGCGCGCCAGGCGTTCGGCCACTTCGGGATGGCGGCGCATGTCGGTGCGGACCGCCCCGACGAAGCTGGCGACCGCGGGGTCCTCCTCGGCGAGTTCGTACGCGGCCTCCAACATCGCACTGAACTTGCCGATGAACGTGCCCGAGCTCGCCAGCGCGTCCTGGAACCGGAAGTAGATCGTGCGCTGCATGTCGACGTCGACCTGGACATACAGATCCAGCTTCGACTCGACGTAGTGGTAGAGCGCCCCCGGCGTGATGCCGGCCGCGGACGCGACGTCCTTGTTCGTGACCGCTCCGTAGCCGCGCTCGGCGAACAGGCACCGGGCGACATCGAAGATCTTCCGCCGGGTGTCCGCAGAGTCGGTGGCCGGTGGACGCCCCCGTCGACGGTTCGGAGCGCGGGCGCCGTCATCGGTTCGCTGCGCTGCCTGCTCTGCCACGTTGCGAGTATGACCGACCGCATCACACGTCGTCGGGCCGGAGCACGCGCCGGTCGATCGGTCGCGATCAGTCGACGGCCACGGACAGCCGGCGCGGTGGATACCCGGCGGTCGCCAGCGCGTGGCCGGCCACTGCATCCAGCACCGGCAACCGGATCTCGTCGGCTGCGCCGAAGTGGACGGCGTCGGGTCGCAGCGCGTCGAACGCGCTGCAGTCGCCCGCCGGGCACAGCCACTCGGCGAAGTCGAAGATCACGACGTTCCGGTCTGCGAGCGCCGCGTTGAGGCACTCGGCGCCGGCGGAGTCCCACGAGAACTCGAGTCCGGGCGGAGCGACGTTGGACACGACAACGCGGGTGTCGGCCTCGAACCGACGCGCGACCAGTTCCAGTTCGTCGGCCCACGGACCGTCGAAGGCGGGGTCACAGGGGCTGATCACCGACCCGTCGTCGAGGAACCGGCCCTCGCCTCGGGCGGGCCACCCGAACAACACGAACAGCACGTCGGGATCGAACTCTGCGACGGCGGACGCGAACCGGTCGTCGCCGGCACAGAACTCGGGATCGTCGATGAACATGCCCTCCAACTTCCACCGACCGACTCGCAGGGCCGGGCACGCCACCCGGCCCTCGTTGCGCACGACCACCGGCCCGTACGCATCGAGGTGGCGAGGTTCGTCCGGTGTCGGTTTCAGCGACTCCGGCACCGAGTCGCCGATGATCAGGACGCGCAGCGGTCGGTCAGGAAGCGTGATCGGCGGTGCGGTGGCGGGCGGCTGCTGCTGCGGCTGCTGCACGGCGGGGGGTGGGTCGAGGTCCGCCGGACCGACGCGCTTGACCGCGTCCGCGGCGAGCGTGGGCGGGGTGTCGTCGGGCGACGAGTCGTCCCGGGCGAACTCGTCGGAACCGGCCCCGACGGACGGCGCCACGACGTCCGGCACCGTGGAT